>DAOTWB010000315.1:0-2017 GCA_034436235.1 Anaerolineae bacterium | reverse complement strand
CATTCGCGCTATTTGCGGATGCGCAGCACGGACGCGCTCGGCTATGACGCTGAACACAGCGATCCGCTCTACAAGCACGTGCCGTTTTATCTGACCTTGAACGGCTATGGCGCGGCGATGCGCGTTTACGGCTTGTTCTACGACACGCCGTATGAGTGCGCCTTTGACATGGGCGCTGAAGTAGATAACTACTATGGCGATTATCGCGTCTTCCGCGCCGAAGGCGGCGATCTGGACTATTGGTTCATCGCCGGCGAATCTTTAGAAGGCGTCCTCAGGCGCTACACGGCGCTCACAGGACGGCAAGCCTTGCCGCCGCGCGATTCGCTCGGCTATCAAGGCAATGGAATGCACTGGCTTGAAGGCGACGATCCGACGAGCGCTCTAGCGCAGTTCACTGCCAAGCTGCGCGCTTACGACGTGCCGTGCAGCAGCTTCAGTCTCGGCTCAGGTTACACGCGCGCCGCCGATCACAAGCGTTACGTCTTCACTTGGGCGCGCGACCGCATCCCTGATCCGACGGCGCTCATCGGCGTCCTGAAAGCGGCAGGACTGAGCGTCGCTGCCAATGTGAAGCCGGGCATCCTGACCACGCATCCGCGCTTTGAGGACGCAAAAGCGGCAGGCCTGCTCATCCGCCGCGCCGATTCGGAGTCGCCTGACCTTGCGCCTTGGTGGAGCGGCGAAGCGGCGCATCTCGATTTCACTAATCCGCAGACCATCGCGTGGTGGAAGGCGCAGCTGAAAGCTGAGCTGTTCGCATACGGCGTGGACTATCCTTGGAACGACAACAACGAGTACAACGTCCGTCACGATCTGGCGCGTTGCCATGCCTTCGGCGCGGACTTGCCGCTGATGGCGCTGCGACCTGTGCAGACCTTGCTGATGGCGCTCGCCAGCTTCGAGGCAGTCCGTGAGCATTATCCCGAGCGGCGTCCGTTCGTCACCTCGCGCGCAGTTGCGGCAGGCGTGCAGCGCTACGCCGCCACTTGGACGGGCGACAATCGCTCGGATTGGAAGAGCCTGCAGTACAACATTCCGATGGGCATGGGCTTAGGTTTGAGCGGCTTCGCCAACTTCGGACACGATGTGGGCGGCTTCGCAGGTGAGCCGCCTGATGCCGAGCTATTCCTGCGCTGGGTGCAAAGTTGCTTGTTCACGCCGCGCTTCACCATCAACGCTTGGTATCGCGCTTGCGAAGAAGCGCCTTGGATGCACGAATCCGTGCTGCCTGAGGTGCGCGAGGCGCTCCGCTTCCGCTACGCGATGATTCCGTATCTCTACAGCCTGCTCTACGCCGCTGAGCAGACGGGCGCGCCTGTCATCCGCCCGACCGTCTATCACTTCTGGGATGATCCAAACACCCGCGACCAGTCATTTGAGTACATGGTCGGCGCGTGGCTGCTCGTCGCGCCCGTCTACCGTCAAGGCGCGCGCACGCGCGAGATTTACTTGCCGCGCGGCGCGGATTGGTACGATTGGCAGAGCGGCGCGTGCCACGAAGGCGGCACGACGATCCGTCTGGACGCGCCGCTGAGCAGGCTGCCGTTGTTAGCGCGCGCAGGCGCGCTGATTCCGACCGAGCATGACGGCAAGCGGCGCATTTACGTCTTTCCGCCGCGCGGTGCAGGCGAGAGCGCTTTCGATCTGTTCGAAGATGACGGCGTCAGTCTTGCTTATCGGCAAGGTGCGTATCGGTTGATCCGCTTGCGGATGCAGGCAGATCAGCGGCAAGTTATCTTGCGCGCCGATGCCGAGGTCGAGTGGCTGCTACCTGCAGGTGAGCATCGCGCGCTGATCGTGCTGGAAAACTTATTTTCCTTGAGCGTCGCATCCAGCAGCGTTTTCAGGTCGCTGCGCGAGATAGGCTTGACCAAAATGTCGTCCGCGCCGACCTCAGCTGCTTTTTGGCGCGCCGCTGCATCGTTGCGCCCTGTCAACATGGCAACGCGAACATGCGCTGTCTCAGGCGCTGCCTTCAATTGCGCACAGACTTCAAAACCGGACATATCGGGCA
>DAOTWB010000314.1:0-2533 GCA_034436235.1 Anaerolineae bacterium | reverse complement strand
GTGGATTTGACGGGACTGACGCCTGAACAGCTTCGCGAGATGTATCGGCGCATGGTGCTGGTGCGCGAGTTCGAGCTGCGCGCCATCGCTGAGCGGCGCATCGGCTTGATCCCAGGTTTCATCCATGCCAGCATCGGGCAAGAGGCGAGCGCGGTCGCCGTTGGCATGGCAATGCGCCCTGAGGATGTCTTCACCAGCACGCATCGCGGTCACGGACACCTGATCGGCAAAGGCGGCGACGTGGCGCGCATGATGGCGGAATTGGCGGCGCGCTCGACGGGCTATTGCGGCGGACGCGGCGGCTCGTTGCACATCGCGGATTTTGCGCTGGGCAGTCTTGGCGCGAATGGCATTGTAGCAGGCGGCATTCCGATGGCAGTTGGCGCGGCGCTCGCCTTCGCCATGCGCGGCGAAGATCGCGTCGCCGTCTCATTTTTTGGCGATGGCGCCGCTAACGAAGGCGCTTTCCACGAGGCGCTCAATTTAGCGGGACTGTGGAAGCTGCCCGTCGTCTTCATCTGCGAGAATAACTTGTATGGCGAAGGCACGCCGCAACACAAGCAAGCGCCAATCGCAGACCTTGCGCTGCGCGCTGAGAGCTACGCCTTTCGCGGCGTGATCGTTGACGGCAACGACGCGCCTGCCGTCTATCGCGCCGCCAGCGAGGCGATTGCGCAGGCGCGGCAAGGTCTCGGTCCGACCTTGCTTGAGTGCAAGACATATCGTTGGCACGGTCACTACGAAGGCGATCCGCAAATCTACAAACCTGCAGGCGAGCTGCAAGAATGGCAGCAGCGCTGTCCGATTGTGCGTCTAGGCGCTGCGCTGCTGGCTGCGAATATCGCAACTGAGGCAGACCTTGAGGCGATTCGGCAGGCGGTGCGCGCACAGCTAGACGAAGCGGTCGCTTTTGCGCGGCAATCGCCGCATCCGCAACCTGAAGAGGCATTGGCGGGCGTCTACGCTGAGACGCATGGCGGAAAAGTCTTTTGATGGCTGCAATTGAGCGGCACTGCAGCCTTAAATGAACATTCAACAGAATTGAGAGCTATTCGCGATGCGTGAATTGAGTTATAGCGAGGCGATTCGTGAGGCGCTTGCCGAGGAGATGGCGCGCGACACTTCAGTTTTTGTGATGGGCGAAGATGTCGGCGTCTTCGGCGGCGTCTTCGGCGTGACGCAAGGCTTGCTCGATCAATTCGGTGAGGCGCGCGTGCTGGATACGCCGATCAGCGAGAGCGCGATCATCGGCGCGGCGCTCGGCGCAGCTATGATGGGCATGCGTCCAGTGGTCGAGATCATGTTCGGCGACTTCTTGCCTGTGGCAGGCGACCAGATCGTCAATCAATTGGCGAAGGCGCGCTACATGAGCGGCGGCAAGGCGAACGTGCCTGTCACTGTGCGTGTCACAACAGGCGCGCCGGGCAGTGCTGCGCAACAGCACAGCCAAAGTCCTGAGGCATGGTTCATGAACGTACCAGGGATCAAGATCGTCACGCCTGCCACGCCCGCCGATGCCAAAGGCTTGCTGAAGACTGCCATTCGCGGCGATGATCCTGTCCTATTCTTCGAGCATAAGATGCTCTACGCCGAGCGTGGACTTGTGCCGAGCGAGCCTGACTTCCTCGTTCCGTTTGGCGAGGCGCGCATTGTGCGCTCAGGCGCGCATATCACTGTCGTCGCCATCGGCGGCATGTTGCGCCATGCGTTGCGCGCCGCTGAGCAATTGGCAGCCGATGGACTGGAGCTAGAAGTGATCGATCCGCGCACGCTCGTGCCATTCGACCTTGAGACGGTCGTGCGCTCGCTTGAGAAGACAGGACGGCTGATCATCGCCCATGAGGCGCACAAGCGCTGCGGACCCGGCGCTGAGATCGCGGCGCTGATCGCGGAAGAAGCGCTCGATTGGCTAGACGCGCCTATCCTGCGCGTCGCCGCCAAAAACGTGCCGATTCCTTACGCGCCGCCGTTAGAGCAATTCGTCCTGCCCGGCGCTGAAGATATCGTCATGGCAGCGCAAAAACTGGCGCTGCCTCTGCAATTGCGCTGAGCCATGCCGATCTGGATTCGCGGCGGCACGCTGCTCGATGTGATCAACGGCACATTTGCCGAAGGCGACGTGCTGATCGGCGCTGACGGCAACATCGCTGCGCTCGGCGCGTTCCCTGCGCCTGAATCGGCGATTGTGTTGGACGCGCGCGGCTGCGCCGTGCTGCACGGCTTGGTCAATGCGCACACGCACCTCAGCCAGACCTTCATGCGCGGATTAGGCGACGATAAAAAGCTTCTCGATTGGCTCAAAAACGTGGTCTGGAAACTACAAGCGGCGATGACGCCTGAAGACGTTTATCTCGCCACGCTGCTCGGTTTGGTTGAGAACGTGAGCTGTGGCGTCGTCGCGCTGACCGAGCATCACAAGCTGGTGAACTCACCTGCGCACTCAGAGGCAGCCTTGCGCGCTTATCTTGCGTTCGGCTTGCCAACGTTATTCGCCTACGGCTGGAACGACATCGGCGACGGCGCGCTGCACCTC
>DAOTWB010000313.1:0-17401 GCA_034436235.1 Anaerolineae bacterium | reverse complement strand
TGAACGTTTGTTCGCACAGCGCTCAAGCATAGCACACATTGTGCAAATGCACAACGGTCTTTTTGGCGGAAAACGCGCTGTCAGTCCAGCTCCAACTTAAGCGCGACGCGACCGATAGAGATGATATCGCCGGCGCTTAGCACAACAGGCTCTTCCACGCGGTAGCCGTTCAGCAGTGTGCCGTTGCTGCTGCCGCGATCTTCAAGCCACCACTGTCCGTCGCGCAGCGTGATGAGCGCGTGTTCGCCGCTGGCGAAGCTATCTTCAAGGATAACAGTGTTGGTCGGCGCTCTGCCCAAGCTGGTCAGCGGCAGCAGCGGGTAGCTCTTGTCGCTCGGCATGTTTCCGTTCTCCACGCCGATCACCACAAGACGTCCGCGCTTGCGTGTGCGCGTTTCCACTTCATCGCGCGCTGTGCGCAGGTCGCGCCACAGCATGACGATCAGCGCGCCGAAGAAGAGCAACAAGAATGTGCTGGCGAGCAGCCTGAGCGCGAGCAGGATCGCATCGTACTGCATGGCTAGTCAGGCTCGGATGATGGCGCATCCTGAGCCAGCGGCGAGCGCAACTGTGTGTCGTGAACGACTTGCGCCGCGCTCGCTTCATCTTCCATGTAGACGAGCAGGACTTGTGAGAGTCCGATCACGTCGCCCGCTTTCAGAATGCACTCTGTGATGCGATGTCCGTTGACGAACGTGCCGCCGCGACTGTTGAGATCGTACAGCACGTAGCGTCCGAAGCGCAAGCGCAGCTGCGCGTGATGGCGCGAAACATATGGACTGTCAATCACAACGTGATTGTCCTGCCGTCTGCCGATGTTGACAACAGGACGGCGCAGTGCAAAAACTTGCCCATTGTAGAGCAGCTGTGGATTGCGCGTATCAATTGGCGGCGGCGTCACTTCGCTGAGCGCCAGCACGTTGGTTGAAGTGCTTTCTTCATCTGTGTGGAAAGCCTGCACCTGCACGCTGTGAGGCGGCAGCGCCGCTTCAGGCATCAGCATGACCTGCAGCTTGCGCGCCAAGCGCAGCTCAGCGCGATTCGCCATCTCGATCAGGCTCAGCGTGAGCGCTTGTGCCAAGTTCGGCTGTTCAGCGAGCAGTATGGCGTAATCTTCTGCGTTCAGACGCACGATGAATTGATCGGGCGCCGTCAGGCTGCCATCAGCGTGACGGTAGATGTTTTCGTCAAGCGCGCGCGCAAGGCGCGACGCGACTTCCTGTGGATGCAGCCGACTGGCGAACAGGCGTGCGAAACTGCCCTCGATCAACTGCGCGAGGCGTGCCTCTAAGCGCTCAAAATGTTGAGATGATTTCATGGGCAAGCTCGCTCGGAATCAAGCCTTCTCGCTCAGAATTATACGTGGTCATCAGCTGCGCACAACTTTTTTCACCAGTGTATCATAAATCGGCGCAGCTGGACGGCTGGGCAAAAAGCGTTTGTGTATCATCAGATTGTTCTTGTGCGTTCCGCGTTTGCCCTGATGAGATGCCATCAGCAGGAATGTTCAAAAATTGTTATGCTTTCTTCACATCTCACTTGCCAGATGTCTGCATCGCCTGTAGAATTCTATTGACCTAGCATCCAGTGACGAGGGAGTGTGAAGCATGAACAAAAAGGGCGTAGGTGTCGTTTTGGCTATCGCCATCGTGGCAGCTTCTGTGTTTGCCTTCGCTAACACGGCGAACGTGCAAGCGCAGTATGCGCCGTCGGCAGAGAGCCTTTGTGGTGGTCAGGTGCGTTTCCAAGTGCGTCTGTTCGGCGATACGCAAGCCTTCGCAGACAGGAACTTGACGCAGCCTGCAGTGGTCCTAGTTGCCACCACGCCCAATAAGATTCGCTCGAAGTGGCTGATCTGCGAAAATAGCATCAACAATACTTCATGGGCAATCTTCGTTGTCAATCGCCTTTTGTGGATTCCGGCCGGCTCAGGCGAGATTGTGCCGCGTCAGTTCCGCGACGATCAGCGCTAGTCTAGTCCGCTCTAATCATCAACCGCCGACCAGCGCTGCTGGTCGGCGTTGTTTTCAGCAACGACAAGCCGCTTTTTCTGGAGAACGGAGACTTTTGTTCGAATTCCTGCAATTGGCACTTTTAGTAAGTGTCGGCGTCATCAGCGTCATCTCAAGTCCGCGATTTTTCATACAGCAAGCCTTCGAAGGACTGAACATACCGCTCGATTTTCAGACCGTCACGCTCGCCTATGCTGATTTGCTCGCCATGCTGGTCATCATCACAACGGCATTGCGCGCCTTTGCCGAAGATGACTACCGAAGACGGCTGAGCGATACGCTCAGAGCGCTTCTGAAAGTGCGCTATGCCGCTCTCTTCGCCGTATGTTTGATATGGATGAGCGCGGGCATTCTGTGGGCAAAACAGCCGAGCCTACTCGTCGCCACAACCTTGCACTTCGCAGCCTGTCTGCTCTTGAGCGCAATCGTGGCGGATTTTGTTCGCGCGCGCGGCACAGGCATCCTATGGGCGATTGTGTTAGGCGGCGCCGTGCAAGCGGTAATCGGTATTGCGCAGGTGCTGCGCAATGACATGCTAGGCTTATCGGCTTTTGGCGAGGTGCCACGTCCTTATTACGAGCCTGATAATTTCTTCCGCGCCTCAGGACTATCCATGCACGCCAATTATCTCGGCGGCTATCTGATGTTGGCGCTCTTCGCCATCTTGTGCTTGGCGTGGACTGCGCGTCAGCGCGTGGTATGGCGCGCATTGCTCGCGGCACTCGGCATGTTGATCGCGGCAGGCTTGCTCGGCACGCTCTCGCGGAGCGCCATGCTCAGCACAGCGATAAGCTGCTTGCCTTTGGCATGGCTCGTCTGGCGCAGATTAGGCATCAGAGCAGTCTTTTTGACCACGCTGGGCATCAGCGCGGCGCTTGTGTTCACATTTTTTGCTGTGCGCGGCGACTTTGCGACACGCTTCCTGAGCGGACGCGAGTTCTTCTTCGAAGATTCGTGGACGGTCATTCAAAGCGCGCCTGTGATCGGCGTTGGCAGCGGCAACTTGATGTACGCGGTCAGCCTGAACGTCGGCGAGACGCTCGCGCCGAAGCTGCCTGTTCACAACGTCTATCTGTATATCTGGGCAGAGACAGGCATCATCGGCTTGGCGATCTTCACAGCGGCACTCGCGCTGAACTTATCGCATCTGCGCGCGCGGCGCGGCATGATGCATCTCATCATCGGCTGTGGCGTCTTGGCGCTTGTTGCGGTCAGCCTGTTCGATAATTACACTTGGGCAGTGCATCCGCACCGCGTCATCACCTTCCTGTGGCTCGGCATTTGGTGGGGAACAACATGGCGGACAGAGGACGAATCTTCATCACGCGGCGCATTGTTGACTTAGATGAAGCGCTGCAGCGGCACAATCTGAGCGACGAGTATGCAATCGAGGTCTGGGAAGGCGAGCGCGCGCCTGATCTGGCGACGCTGCGCCAGAAAGTGCAAGGCTGCCTCGGCATTTTGACGCAGCTGACCGATCCGATAGATGCGGCGCTGATGGACGCTGCGCCGACCTTGCGCGTGATCAGCCAATGCGCGGTCGGCGTCAATAACATTGATCTTGCGGCGGCGACGCAGCGCGGCATCGCCGTCGGACACACGCCCGGTGTCCTGACCGATGCCACAGCCGACATGACCTTCGCCTTGCTTCTTGCAGCAGCGCGACATGTAGTAGCAGGCGCTGATTACGTGCGCGCGGGCAAGTGGCAAGGCTGGAGTCCGACGTTGTTCTTGGGCAAGGCAGTGCAAGGCGCGACGCTCGGCATTCTGGGCTATGGACGAATCGGACAGGCTGTGGCGATGCGCGCCAAAGGCTTCGCCATGCGTATCTTAGCACATCGTCCCAGCCCTGAGCGCGCCGCGCAAGACGGCGTGATCGCAGCCGACTTCGAGACGCTCTTGCGCGAGAGCGACTTTTTGAGCTTGCACGTGCCGTTGCGCGCAGACACCTATCACTTGATCGGCGCGCGCGAGCTGGCGCTGATGAAACCTGACGCTGTGCTGATCAACATGGCGCGCGGCGAAGTGGTCGATCCACAAGCGCTCTATCAGGCGCTCAGCGAAGGTCGGCTTGGCATGGCGGCGCTCGACGTGACCGAGCCTGAGCCGATTCCCGCCGATCATCCGCTGCTCAGCCTGCCCAACTGCCTGATCGTGCCGCATTTAGGCAGCGCTACCGTTGAGACGCGCCGCGCGATGACTGAGCTGGCTGTGGCAAATCTGGCGGCAGGCTTGCGCGGCGCGCCGCTGATCCATCGCGCCAATCCGTGAGCATCGCCGTGCGCCAAAGCGTGGTATAGTAGAGAACGCTTCAGCTTTGCGCAATTTTGGAAGACGCTCGCTATGTCCTTTTTTGACCTGCCGATTGACCAGTTAGAGCGGTACCTGCCGCCGCGCGACGAGCCTGCCGATTTCGATGGTTTCTGGCGCGAGACGCTCGCTCGGGCGCGGCAAAAGCCATTGAACGCGCAGTTCGCGCCTGTAGATTCTGGCTTGCGCCTAGTGGAGACCTTCGATGTGACCTTCAGCGGCTTCGATGGCGAGCCGATCAAGGCTTGGCTGCTCTTGCCCAAAGGCGCGGATCGGCGCTTGCCGTGCGTGGTTGAGTACGTCGGCTATGGCGGCGGACGCGGCTTTCCAATCGAGTGGCTGCCTTTTGTGAATGCAGGCTTCGCCTACCTTGTGATGGACACACGCGGACAGGGCAGTGCATGGCGTCTGGGCGATACGCCCGACCTTGAGCCACACGGCGGCAATCCGCAATTCAATGGCTTCATGACGCGCGGCATTTTGAATCCACAGACGTATTACTATCGGCGTGTCTTCACGGATGCCGCGCGCGCTGTTGAGGCAGCCCGTGCGCACGATTTGGTTGACGCGAGTCGGATCGCGGTCACAGGCAGCAGCCAAGGCGGCGGAATCAGCCTCGCGGTAGCGGCGCTTGTGCCAGATATCGTCGCCGCGCTGCCCGATGTGCCGTTCTTATGCCACTTTCAACGCGCCATCACGCTGGTGGATACGGCGCCATACAATGAGATCAGCGCTTTTCTCAGCGTGCATCGCGAGAAAGCTGAGCAGGTCTTCAAGACGCTCAGCTACTTTGACGGCATGAACTTCGCAGCGCGCGCTCGCATCCCTGCCTTCTTCTCGGTCGCGCTGATGGACACGATCTGTCCGCCGTCAACGGTCTACGCGGCGTACAACCATTACATCGGCGAGAAGCGCCTTGCCGTCTATCCGTTCAACAACCATGAAGGCGGCGGCGCGCATCATCTGTTGGCGAAGCTACGCTACTTGCACGCGCTGTGGAATTGATCGATGTTGTTAGAGCCGAATCAAAAGATCGTCTTCATCGGCGATAGCATCACAGACGCCGGCAGGCGCGATATTGCCGCGCCCTATGGCAATGGCTATGTGAGCATGGTGCGCAACATGCTGATCGCGCGCTATCCGCACCTGAACTTGACTTTCGTCAATCGCGGCGTGAGCGGCAACACAGTGCGCGAGATCGCGGCGCGCTACGAGCGCGACGTAGTCAGCGAGCGTCCGCACTGGCTCTCGCTGATGGTCGGCATTAACGATGTCTACCGCCAATTTCACGGCGATCCTGCCACTGCCGTCTTCCCTGTTGAATATCAGGCGACTTTGCGCTTGCTAGTGCATCGCGTGCAAGACGCCTTCGGCACGAGAGTGATCTTGCTCTCGCCATACATGATCGAGCCTGATCGCGAGCAGCCGATGCGCCGTCAGATGGAAGTGTACGCCGCGCTCATGGCGCAGGTCGCCGCTGAGTTCAAGACGCTTTACGTGGACTTGCAAGAGGCGTTTGCGCAGGTCTTGCGCGTGAGCGTGCCACAACTGTGGTCTGATGATAAGTTCCATCCTTTCGGCGTCGGTCATGCCTTGATCGCGCGCGAGTGGTTGCGCGCTGTGCAGTTCACACTTTAACGACGCTGTGCGGCGCGCTATAATCAGCCGCCATGCACATCGGATTGAACGCACATCTGTTGGCGAGCGCGCAGAGCTTTCGGCGCGCAGGCATTCACCACTACATCTACAACCTGTTAGCGCACTTACCGCTTGCCGATCCGACGCTGCGCGCCACTGTTTTCGTCGGCGAAGGCGAGCTGCCGTCCCTGCCATATGCCGTGCGTCGCTCACGTCTCAAGACGAGCCGTCCGCTGTGGCGCATTGTGTGGGAACAGTGCGCGCAGCCGTTTCAGCTGGACGGACTCGATCTGTTGCACGCGCTTGCCTTCGTGGCGCCGCTGCTGATCAGGCGTCCGTTCGTGGTGACCGTCTACGATCTGAGTTTCATGCGCTATCCTGAGCGCTTGCCTGCCGCAAGACGGCTGTATCTCCGCGCTCTGACAGGCGTCAGCTGCCGTCGCGCGCGCCGCGTGATCGCGATCTCGCGCTCCACAGCCGATGATCTGAGCCAGCTGTTGCACGTGCCGCCTGAGCGGATCGATCTAGCGATCCCAGGCGTACTGCCGCATTTCCGCAAGCTGCCGAGCGCTGAAGTGGAAGCCTTTCGCGCTGCCAAAGGTTTGCCACAGCGCTTCTTCTTCTATCTTGGCACGCTAGAGCCGCGCAAAAACTTGCCCGTCCTGCTGCGCGCTTACGCCGCCTTGCCTGAGTCGGATCGGCGCGCAGTGCATTTGGTCTTAGGCGGCGGCATCGGCTGGATGACAGAGACGCTGCCACAGCTGATCGAGCGGCTCGGCATCGCGCAGACAGTCCATCAGGTCGGCTACCTACCTGACTCTGAGTTGGTCTATTGGTACAATTGCGCCGAGGCGTTCGTCTATCCTTCTATCTTCGAAGGCTGGGGACTGCCTGTGGCAGAAGCGATGGCGTGTGGCGCGCCGCCGCTGATCTCAAACGTCTCGTCGTTGCCTGAGGCAGCAGGCGACGTCGGCATTCAGCTGCCGCCGCAAGACGAGATGGCTTGGTGCGCAGCGCTGTCGCGCGCCATTCACGACTCGGCGTGGCGCGCCGAGCAATCTGAGCGCGCTCAGGCGCGCGCGCGGCACTTCACATGGCTCAACACGGCGCAAGCGACGCTAGAAACGTATCGCAAGGCGTTAGAGAATTAGATGTAATGCGCGAAAAAGGTCGAGATTGGGCAAAATGGATGCGGCGGGCAATGCCTGCGCTAGATTTCGGCTTGGTCTTCGTGGCGTTCTGGCTCTCGTATAGCCTGCGCTACCAATCCGAGCTGGTGCGCAACATCCTGCCGATTGAAGAGGCATTTTTCACATCATTTGACGTATTCGTGCCATACGCGCTCGTCTTCGCGCTGTGGCTTGTGCTGACGGCGCCTGTGGCAGGCTTGTATCGCGAGCAGCGCGGACGCAGTTGGCTTGAAGAAGTATCGCGGATCGTGAACGGCGTCGCCAGCGCGACCGTGATCGCGATGGCGGTCAGTTTTTTCACGCAGCCGCCGGCGTTCTCGCGTCTGCTGCTGATCCTAGCGGCAGTGCTGTGCGTCGCGCTGTTATCGAGCATTCGCTTGGTCTACCGTTTTGTGCGCAGCCTTTTGCGGCGGCGCGGAATTGGCGTGGAGCGCGTGTTGCTGATCGGCGCAGGCGATGTCGGGCGCGCTGTGCTGAGCGCCATTTTGGCGCGTCCTGATCTCGGCTATGTGCCAATCGGTTACCTCGATGACGATCCAGAGCGCGGCTCAGTGGATATGGGCAGAGTGCGCGGCTTGGGCAGCCTTGAGCGATTGCCTGAGCTTTTAGCGCAAGGCGCCGCGGATTTGGTGATCGTGGCGCTGCCGTGGGACGCGCGCAAGAAGATCATGGAGATCGTGCAGCGCTGCGAAGCGAGCGGCGTGCAGACGCGCGTTGTGCCTGATCTGTTCCAGCTGAGCATGAGCCAAGTGCGCGTGGAGAACTTGGAAGGCATTCCGCTGCTCGGTCTGAAGGCGACCACGCGCATGAATCGCAGTCAGTATCTGCTCAAACGCGCCATAGACTTGGCGATTGTGCTTTTGGTGGCGCCGCTCGCCTTGCCGCTCGGCGCGCTGATCGCGCTCGCCATCAAGCTCGATTCGCCGGGCGGCGTCTTTTACGCGCATCGGCGAGTCGGCAAGAATGGACGTGAGTTCTACATGCTCAAGTTCCGCTCGATGTACGAAGGCGCCGACCAGAAACATCACGAGCTGATCAAGCAGACAGGCGCCGATCCGAAGCGTCCGAAGTGGGAAAACGATCCGCGCATCACGCGCGTCGGACGCTTCTTACGACGCACCAGCTTGGACGAGCTGCCGAACTTGATCAACGTGCTGCGCGGCGAGATGAGCATCGTCGGTCCGCGTCCGCCAACGCCTTCCGAAGTCGCGCTTTACGAAGCATGGCAGCGGCAGCGCCTGAACACGCAGCCGGGCATCACAGGCTTGTGGCAGGTCAGCGGACGCAGCAAAGTGCCTTTCGAAGAGCAATGCCTGCTGGATATCTACTACATCGAGAACTGGTCTATCGGCTTGGACTTGCAGATTTTGCTGCGCACCATTCCGAACGTGCTGCTGGGCAACGGCGCGTACTAGAGCAGTAGCGGCGTGAGCGCTCACGCCGCTGTATCCTCAGCTTTCACTTCCACTTCAGGCGGCAGCGCTGCGCCGTTCTTCTTATCGTGACCGTTGCCGTTGCCGTCATCGTGATGGCACTGATACGGCACTGTGGTCACTACCACGCGATCTAGATTTTGCAACGCAAGGCTGAAGATATAGGCGTTGTTCTGGTGCAAAATCTGCTCCCAGACTGTATCCATCGCCAAGTGACCGATGATCACGTTCACGTAGCCTTCAGGATTCGCCTCTAGCTCGCGCACGACTTCGTCGCGGATTGGCTCGATCAACTGACGGTAAGGCGATTCAAGAATGGTCAGCTCGCCTTCACCAACGCGATCTTGCCATTTTTGCCGCACTCTCTCCACTTTGGCAGGATTGACTGCCACGTGAATGGCGCGCCATTTCACGCCGAGCGACTTGGCGTAGTCAATCATGCGCAGCGAGCCGACGTGGATATCATCCACTAAGACAAGTGCCGAGACCACATGCCGCTCGCCGCGCTTCAGGCGCAAGCCTGCTGCGCTCAGGCGATGGGCGATATCCGTGTAGTGACGATGGATGCGGCTGAAGACCAAGACCATCGTTGGAATCAGCAGGACGATGAACCACGCGCCACTAGTGAACTTTGTGATAGCGAAGATCATCATCACGATGAACGTCGCTGTGGCGCCGATTGCGCTGACGATCATGCTGGCGCGCCAATGCGGAAAATGCTCCAGCGTGGTCACCTCGTTCGTGATTTTCTCGCCCGGCTTCAGCTTGCCTGCCTTCCAGAAGCGCACCACCATGCCTGTCTGCGAGAGCGTGAAGCTCAAAAAGACGCCGACTGCGTAAAGCGGAATCAACAGCGTGACGTTCGCCTGTAAGAAGACCACCAGCACGCCTGCCAACATGCCGAGCGTGATAATGCCGACCGAGAAGACCAAACGCGAGCCGCGAATGGTCAGTTGACGCGGCAAGAAGCCATCGGCTGCCACAAGCGCCGCCAAGCGCGGAAAGTCGGCGAAGCCTGTGTTGGCGGCGAGGAGCAGAATCAACGCTGTGCCGACGAGCGTGCCATAGTACATGAGGTTATCGCGTCCGTAAATGGCGCGCGCCATCTGCGAGACGACGGTCTCGTGATGTGAAGGCAAGGCTTGCACAGCGTTTGCCAAGAGCGTGAAGCCGACAAAGATAGTGATCAGGATGCCGCTCATCACCATCAGCGTCGCAGCGGCGTTGCGGCTGCGCGGCTCCCTGAAGGCGGTGATGCCGTTGCTAATCGCCTCAATGCCTGTCAGCGCTGCACAGCCGCTTGAGAAGGCGCGCAGCACGATGAACCACGTCAGTGGTTCGATCACGTCATGATGGATGATCTCGACGCCTGTCACAGGATTCAGGCGTCCCAAGCTGACCTCAATCAAGCCGACGATCAGCAAGGTGAACGACATGAATATGAAAAAATAAGTTGGAATGGCGAACAGCCGTCCTGACTCTTTCACGCCGCGCAAGTTGGCGATGGTCATCAAGATGATCACGAGCAGCGCCAGCTCAACGCGAAAGCCGCGCAACTCTGGCACAGCAGAGGTGATCTGCGCCACGCCGCTCGAGATGCTGACTGCTACTGTCAGCACATAGTCAATCAGCAACGCCGCCGCCGCGATCTGCGCAGGAATCTCGCCCAAGTTATCGCGCGCGACCACGTACGCGCCGCCGCCGTTTGGATAGGCGAGGATGGTCTGCCGATAGGAGACCGTGACCAAGAACAGCAGCACGGCGATGGCGAAGGCGATTGGGATCGAGATGCCGAAGTAGGCTGAGCCTGCGAAGGCGAGGATGACTAAAATTTCTTCAGTAGCGTAGGCAGTGGAAGAAAGGGCGTCTGAGGCGAATACAGCCAGACCAACGGCGCGGCTCACCGCTTGATGCGGCAAGTCTTTCGTCGCCAGCGGCTTCCCGACCAGCATCCGCCATAAGTTCGGACGCTTTTCTTGAAGCGCAGTCATGTTGTTGAAGATTCCCTTGGCAGCGCGCCATCTTGTTCCGCAAAGAGCGCAGAATTTCCCCAGTCAAGCGGCGCTCTACCAAGCAATATTCTACGCTACTGCTCTAGCTTGTCAAGAGACCTACACGGCTGAACTTGACGCAAGCGCGCCGCTTTGCTATCCTGATTGAACTGATCGATGCTTGACGAAAGCAGTGTGCGTGTCTGCGGAAGCCTTTCATGGCTGGCTCGGATTCAATCAAGTGCGCAGCCTGCGCTGGGCGCACTTGCGCGCCTTGCTAGAACGTTACCAGACGCTTGAAGCGGCTTGGCACGCGCCTGCTGACGCGCTGCGCACAGCAGGCCTCTCAAAGCAGACCCTTGAGGCGCTCTTGCGCGTGCGCAAGACTTACGACGCTGAGTCAGCGCTGCGTCAGTTGAAACGGCTAGGTGTGCGCTTGCTGCCGATCACTGAGCCTGATTATCCGCCGTTGCTGCGCCAAATTGCCGATCCGCCGCCGTTGCTCTACGTGCGCGGCGCGTTGCAGCCTGCCGATCAGAACGCGCTGGCAGTTGTTGGCACGCGCGGCGCCACTGAGTACGGCAAGCGCATGACGGCGCACATTGTCGAGCCGTTGGCGAGTAACGGCGTGACGATCGTCAGCGGCTTGGCGCACGGCATTGACGCATCGGCACATCAGGCGGCGCTGCGCGTTGGCGGACGGACTATCGCAGTGCTGCCGTGCAGCATTGATCGCCTGTATCCTGTCGATCAGGGCGCGCTCGCCGCGCAGATCATGGCGAGCGGCTGCTTGATCAGCGAGTTTCCGCTCGGCACAAAGGCGGAGCGACACAACTTTCCGCAGCGCAATCGCGTGATCAGCGGCTTGGCATATGGCGTGTTAGTCGTCGAAGCGGCTGAGAAGAGCGGTGCGCTGATCACAGTGGATTGCGCGCTTGAGCAAGGTCGCGAAGTGTTTGCCGTGCCGGGCAACGCGCTCTCGCCTGCCAGCAGCGGTACCAACGCGCTGATTCGCAGCGGCGCAACGCTCACCACAAGCGCGGCGGATATCTTGCAAGTGCTTGCGCCAAGCGCGCCTATTGCCATCAAACCGAGTCAGGTGCAGCCTGTGCGCTATACGCCTGAGAGCGACGACGAGGCGTGCGTGTTGCGCCATTTGCGCGCCGATCAAGCGCGGCACATTGATGAAATCGTGCGCCAGAGCGGTCTGGCTGCCAGCCGCGTCGGCGCCGTCTTGACTGTTCTAGAGGTGAAAGGGATTGTCTGCCAGACGAGTGCGCAATACTACAGCCTTGTCATGGCGACTTAACGACTGGAGTCTTGTATGTCTGAAAATTTTTACGCCTTGATCATGGCAGGCGGTGGTGGCACGCGCTTGTGGCCGCTCAGCCGCCAAGATCGTCCCAAGCAAATGTTGCCCTTGACCGAAGAGCGCACCATGTTCCAAGTGACTGTGGAACGGCTGCGCGATTTGTTGCCGCCTGAGCGCATTTTCGTGGTGACAGGCGACGACATAGCAGCCGCTCTGCATCAAAGCACGCCGACTCTGCCCTTTGAGAATTTCATTGTCGAGCCGTTCGGACGCGATAGCGGACCTGCTGCCGGCTTAGGCGTCTTTCACATCGCTGAACGCGATCCGCAAGCTGTGATCGCCATTCTTTCCGCCGATCATCACATCGCTGATGAAGAGGCGTTCTTGCAGGCTTTGCGCGCCGCTGAGGTCTATGCGCGCCAAGATTACATCGTCACGCTTGGCATTCCGCCGAGCTATCCTGCCACTGGCTTTGGCTACATCGAGCGCGGCGATCAGCTCGGCGAAGCGCACGGCTTGGCAGTCTATCGCAGCGTGCGCTTCACTGAAAAGCCTGATGAAGCAACTGCTGCGCAATTCCTGAGCAGAGGCACTTACAGCTGGAACGCCGGCATGTTCATCATGACAGCAGTGCGCGCCAAACAAGAGTTTGCGCGCCAACAGCCTGCCATGTACGCGCTGCTGGAGCGCGCCATCGCGCAACCTGCCGAGCTGCCTGCCATCTGGCAGCAAATTCAAAAGCTCTCGCTCGATTACGCCATCATGGAAGGCGCGCAACAAGTGGCAGTCATCCCTGTCCAAATCGGCTGGAGCGACGTCGGCACATGGGCGACTTTGTTTGAAGTCCTCGCGCGCGATGAAAACGACAACGTCGTGCGCGGCGGCGAACACATCCGCATTGATACGCGCAGCACGCTCATCGTCAGCGACCGTCTGGTCGTGACCATTGGCGTCAATAACCTAGTGATCGTGGATACAGGCGATGTGATCCTAGTCTGCGATAAAGATCGCGCGCAAGACGTGCGCGAAGTGGTCAAGCAGCTCAAAGCGCAGGGCAGAGACGATCATCTATGAGCTGCATCGCACGCGCCGCCGATGTGCCAGCCTGCTGAGCAACGCACTATAATTGAGTAGTGTTTTAACAGACAACGTTCAGCATAAAGCGGTCAATTTGTGATCTCGGCAAATCTCAGTCAACCGAATGCCTCGCAAGTTGTTCTCAAGTGTGATGGCAGGCACTTGCGCCATCTGGTGATGGCAGCGCTCATTTGGCTTGAGCAGCACGCTGAGCAAGTGAACGCGCTCAACGTCTTCCCTGTGCCTGATGGCGATACCGGCACAAACATGCTCCTGACGTTACGCGCTGCTGTGGCTGCCATTGCGCACGATGAGCGCGCGGCGATTGGCGAAGTAGCAGCCAAGCTCGCCCATGGCGCGCTGCACGGCTCACGCGGAAACTCAGGCACAGTCCTTTCACAGCTCTTGAGCGGCATCGCTGAAACGTTACGCGGCGCAACAGAGCTGGATGCTGCACTTCTAGTGCGCGCTTTCCGAAAAGCGGTCGAAGCGGCATACGCGACCTTTCCGCAGCCTGTGGAAGGCACAATTCTGACTGTGGCGCGCGCTGTCAGCGACGCTGTGGCGCGTGCGGCAACGCACACAAGCGACCTGCGGCAAATTTTCCTCGCAGGCTTGGAGAGTGGCAGGCAGGCGCTTGCCGAGACACCGCGTCTGCTGCCGATCTTGGCGCAGGCAGGTGTGGTGGATTCAGGCGGACAAGGTCTGATCGTGATTCTGGAAGGCATGGCGCGTCTGTTCGATGAGCGCAGTGATGCTGTTGCGACGCTCGCCATGCCTGCAGCGCTCAGCGCAGAAGCGCTCGATGCTGCCTTCGCGCTCTCGGAAGAAGCCGCTGAAGACGGCTTTGGCTATGACGTGCAATACATGCTCTATGGCGAGAATCTGGATGTAGACGCGATTCGCGCCGCCATCAGCGCGATGGGCAGCTCGCCAATCGTGGTCGGTACACCTGAAGCGGTCAAAGTGCATGTCCATGTGCCTGATCCGAGCGTGCCGCTCGCCTATGGCGAAGCGCTTGGCAAGCTGAGCGACATTGTGGTTGAGGACATGACGGCGCAAAGCGACGCCTATCGCGAAGCGCGTCTCGCCGCTGAGCGCGCTGACGAGATCGCAGTCGTGAGCGTGGTCTACGGCGAAGGCATGAGCCGCGTGTTTCGCGATCTCGGCGCACGTCTGTTGCATGGCGGTCAGACCATGAATCCGAGCGTCGGCGAGTTTCTGGACGCGATCCGCACGGCTGCTACAGCACGCGTCATTTTGTTGCCGAACAATCCAAACGTGATCGTGACGGCGCAACAGGCGGCGAAGTTGGCTGAGCGCGAGCTCGGCTGCGCCGCGACGGTCATTCCGACGCGCAGCTTGCCGCAAGGGATTGCGGCAATGGTCGCTTGGCAAGCCGACGGCGCTTTTGACGAGGTCTGCGCAGCGATGACAGACGCTGCGCAGCGCGTGCGCACAGGCGAAGTGACGGTTGCCACGCGCGAGGTGCATCTGAACGGCTTGGATGTGCAAAGCGGACAGCTCATCGGACTATTGGACGATCAGTTGGTGAGCGTCGCTCAGACGGCTGAGTGCGTCCTGCTCGATCTGTTGGCGCAAGCGCAAGCGGATGCTTACGAAGTGATCACGCTCTACTATGGCGAGTCAGTCGCCGCTGCTCAGGCTGAGGCTGCAGCTGAGGCTGTGCGCGCCGATTATCCTGAGCAAGAAGTGATCGTGCTGTACGGCGGTCAGCCGCATTATCACTACATCGTCGGCATTGAGTGAATGCAGCGCTCTCTAGCAAAGCCTGCACACATCCGCTATAATGCCTGCGTCAAATTAGCGACCTAAGGAAAGCTCACAGAATGGGCGCACTCAGAACAGCCTTACAGATCATCCAAATCCTGATCTCAATCGCTCTTGTGGCGTTGATCATCTTGCAATCGAAGGGCAGCGGCATCGGCAACTTGCTTGGCGGCGGCGAAGGCGGCTTGGGCATCACCAAAACGCGGCGCGGTCTGGAGAAGACGCTCTTCCAGCTCACCATCATTCTCGCAGCGATCTTTTTGATCAACGCCGTGATTCAACTGGCAGCGCAGTAGGAAAACTTGTTGAACGGCTTGCGTGCGCCGCTGCTAGCGCTATTTTTAGCGGTCACCTTGCTGGCGGCGGTCGTTGCGTTGCGCTTGTCCGAGTCGCCAATTCGTCCTCAGCCTGCCGTCACACCTGCGACGCAACCATCGCCGAGCGCCACGCCGCTGCCTACGCGCGTCAGCGCTGAGTTGCCAACCGCGCCGCCGCGTCCTGCTGTGGCATCGTCGCCTATCGAGCAAGGCGTCCTGCGCGAGGCGCTCATCGCGCCCAGCTGCATCTTGAAGCTCAATCCGCTCTTGGCAGGCTTCAATCAAGCCGATCGCGACGTGACCGCCTTGATCTTCGAAGGGCTGATGAAGACGGACGCCTACGGCAACGCCATTCCGAGCTTAGCGGCAGGCTTGCCGCGCGTTTCAAATGACGGCTTGACGTATGTCTTCACCTTGCGCGAGGATGTGCGTTGGCACGATGGCGAGCCGTTCACTAGCGCCGATGTGATCTTCACCATCAGCTTGATGCAGGCGGAAGATTTCAGCGGTGCGCCCGACCTGCGCAACTTCTGGCGAACTGTGGAAGTGGACGCGCTGAACGCGCAAACTGTGCGCTTCAGGTTAGCGCAGCCGCTCGCCACGTTTCCCGACTACTTGCGGATCGGCATTCTGCCTGAACACGCGCTGCGTGGCGTCACAGGGCGCACATTGGTCACACATCCGTTCAACTTGAGTCCGATTGGCACAGGCGCCTATCAATTTGAGCGCCTGCTGAGCGACGGCGTGCGCTTGCGCGGCGTGCGCTTGCGCACTGCGCCGACTTTCGCGGCGCGTCCAGAGGCGGCTGAAGGTTACGCGCTGCGCCAACTCGACCTGATCTGCTATCCAACGTGGGAAGAAGCGCGCGCTGCTTTCGAGCGCGGCGAGGTCAACAGTCTCTCCGATGTGCCGTCGGCTGTGGTGCAGTCGCTCAAAGCGTTGCCGCTCACGCTCTACACAGCCTACAAGCCTGCCGTCGGTGCGATCATCTACAACTGGGCAAGTGACTCGGCGCCGTTCTTCCGCGATGTGCGCTTCAGGCAGGCGTTGGCGCGCAGCGTTGATCGAGCGGCGCTCGTGACGCAGTTCATGGCAGATCGAGCAGTGGTCGCCAACACGCCTGTCTTGCCAAGCTCATGGGCATATGCGCCTGAGATCAGTTGTCCTAGCTACGATCCTAGCACGCCAGAAGCAGCGGCGCGCAGTCTTGCGCAGGTGCAAATCACGCCGCCGCCGCCTGAAAGCGATCCCAGCGCGCCCGAGTCAGCGCCGACAGCACAACACGCGGGCTATCGCTTTCAGTTGTTGCTGAGCGATGACGCGGCACAAGCGGCGCTTGGGCAGGCAGTGGCTGAGGCATGGCGTGCGCTCGGTCTGGGCGTGGATGTGGTGGTGGTAGATCGGGCGACTTTCCGCGAGCGCCTGGCGAACGGCAGCTTTGAGGCGGCACTGGTCGAGCTTGACCTTGCGCCGAGCGCCGATCCTGATCCGTACAGTCTGTGGCGGCAAGTGCCGAGCGAGGGCGGACTCAACTTTGGACGCTTGAATGATCGGCGCGTCAGCGAGCTACTGGAAGCAGCGCGCCAGACGACCGACGGCAGCGCGCGCGTGGCGCTCTACGCTGAGTTCCAGCGCCTGTTCTGCGAGCGGGCAGCGGCGCTCGTGCTTTACTATCCAATCTACTACTATGGCGTTGATGTGCGCTTGTCGGGCGTGCAGCTCGGCTTCGTCAGCCAGCCGGCGGATCGCTTCCGCACGCTTGGCGCTTGGCGTTGGTCAGAGTGAGTTGAAACGAATTTCGCACGTTCCGAAAATTGACTCTTGACGGGCGAGCAGAGTGTGGTAAACTGAGAGCCATCAAGCGCAAGCAGCGCAACGAGGGAGGGACGCTTCAAAAGACCACATCAGCACACATGGCTGCACAGGCTTTTGAAGTGACCGACCGACCAAAGTCGGTTTTTGCTCCCTCGCGCACCTTAACAACTGAATAGTGGTAAGAAACAGCTAGTAAACAAGCAGCAAGGGTAACACACACAGACCCCGTACAGCGCTTCGGCGCTGTTTTGCCCGCGAGGGCAACTTTTACGGAGAGTTTGATCCTGGCTCAGGATGAACGCTGGCGGCGTGCCTAATACATGCAAGTCGAACGGGCGTAGCAATACGTCAGTGGCGACCGGGTGCGTAACACGTAGCTGACCTGCCCTTCAGCGGGGGACAACATGCCGAAAGGCGTGCTAATACCGCATGAACTGAAGGTGACTAGATAGCCTTCAGGAAACTTCCGGGGCTGAAGGAGGGGGCTGCGGCTCATCAGGTAGTTGGTGAGGTAA
>DAOTWB010000312.1:0-7865 GCA_034436235.1 Anaerolineae bacterium | reverse complement strand
GACGGATTGCTCAACCGCTTGCTCGAGCAATGCGGAGGAGATTGAGCGTGCCTGCCCAGAGCGCTCCGAAAGTGTTCATCTCGTACAAGCGCGGCGAAGAAGGCTATTTCATCAAGGAGCTTCGCCAGAGAATTGAGGCGATGCGCACGCCGCGCGTTCAAGTCTTCCAAGATGTAGACATGCCGCCAGGCACTAACTGGATGGATACTATCGATCTGCGCATTCAAGAGAGCTTCGCCGTCGTCGTGGTGCTGACAGCAGGCTCAGTGCAGTCGCCTTACGTCACTTACGAATGGTCTTATGCGCTAGGCGCAGGCATCGGCATACTGCCTTTGCTGCGCCACAAACATGCCGAACAAGATGTTCACGGTCGTTTGAAAATCCTCAACTGGATAGATTGCAGCGGCGATAATGTCCCTGACGCCACTTGGCAAAGAATACGCGACCGCCTGCGCACGTTGCACACGGAATGGCTGAAGCGCGATAAGCCGCCGCAAGTGGCAGGCTGCTTGCAACAACTTTTCGCGAACACCTATCGCAGACACATTGGCGCGCATGAAATCATCGATCATCTGACGCAATATGGCTTCATCTCGACCGATGAGCAGCTGAAGTTGCTTGAGCTGGCGCGAGCGAACGCGCAGCGCACAGACTCCTGACGCGCTCACAGCGCGATGACCTGCGCTGCGCTGAAGCGCGCCATGAAACGCTCGACCAGCGCTGGACGCACGACAACGCACGCCAATTGATAGCGCGCAGCCGTCAGCGCAGTGAAAGCGCTCTGCCAGCCGCGTCCGTGCAGCAGCTCAAGCGGACCCAGTTCATCAATGATCAGCACGTCGCAGGCAGTCAGCGCCGCCAGCTGAGAATCGCCCCATAATAGGACGCTCTCATCGAATTGCCAACGCAGCGTTGCAGCGCCGATCACATACGTGCGTCGCGTCGCCAAAATTCGCTGTTCGCCGCTCGGCAGAGCGCATAACGCAATCGCGACTTTCTGATCGCCATCGAAGACGCCGTACGAGATCAAGCCTGCGACGCGCAACGCCTCGCGCTCGGCGAAGACGCGCATCTGACTGCACCAAGTCGTCTTGCCTGCGCCGCTCTCGCCTGTGATCACCACAATCTGCGGCGATTGCCGCCCGTGCCAGATAGCCTGCGCCGAATTATGCATCAGCCTTGAAGAGTCCTGCGCGGCAGGATAGCGCGCGGCAGCTCGCCATCTCGGATGACATCAATAGGCAGCTCGTAGGCTGCCGAGAGCAACTGCTCGGTCAAAATATCGGCAGGCGCGCCGTGAGCGAGCGCTGCGCCGCGCTTCATCAGCAGCACGCGATCCGCGTAATGCAGCGCGTTATTCGGCACATGCGACGTGATGATAAAGGCTAAGCCGCTCGCCGCAAGGCGCACCACGCGCTCCATCACGCGCTGCTGATTGTTCAAGTCCAAATGCGCGTCAGGCTCGTCCATCAACAAAATGCGGCATTGCTGCGCCAAGCCGCGCGCGATCAGCACCAACTGCCGCTCGCCGCCGCTCAGCTGCGTGTAAGGACGCTCGCGATAGTCCGCCAGACCGACGCTCTCAAGCGCCGCCTCAGCGATCTCGTAATCGGCGCGGCTTGGCGCTGCGAACAGCCCTAAATGCGGCGCGCGTCCCATCAGCACCATCTCGCGCACGCTGTAATTGAAAGCAGGCGTGTGCAGCTGTGGAATCAAGCCGATCTGCCGCGCGCGCTCAGCAGGCGTGTAGCTATGCAGATCGCGTCCGCACAGACGTATGCTGCCGCGCTGTGGCTTCAAAATGCCGCTCAAGCAGCTCATCAGCGTCGTCTTGCCGCAGCCGTTGCGTCCTAGCAAATACAAGACCGTGCCTGCGCACACGGTCAACGAAATGCCGCGCAAGGTCGGCTGCTCAGGTGTGTAACTGTAGTGTATGTCTTGCGCTTCCAGCATCTCACCAAACCGTCTGGCTGCGCCGTAGCAGCACAATCAAGATCGGCACGCCGACCAGACCTGTCAGAATGCCAAGCGGCACTTCAGCAGGCAGCAGCGTCCGCGAGATGTTATCAATCACTAGCAGGAACGACGCGCCGAGCGCTAAAGACATCGGCACGAGCCGCTTGTGATCCGTGCCGACGAGCAGACGCGCTGCGTGCGGAATGACCAAACCGATCCAGCCGATCACGCCGCCGACCGCGACCGCCGCCGCCGTCATCAGCGTTGCGCACAGGATGATCAGCAGCTTCAGGCGCGTCGGATTCATGCCGAGCGCCAGCGCCTCTGCGTCGCCAAGCGATAGGATGTTCAGCCGCCAGCGCACTGCCCACATAAATGCGCTGCCGCTGAGCGTGATCAAGGCGAGCAACGGCAAGCTGCTCCACGTGACGCCCGTCAAGCCGCCTAGCAGCCAAAAAGTGATAGCAGGCAGCGTATTGAGCGGATCAGCCACGTATTTGGTGAGCGCCGTGAGCGACGTGAAGAACGATCCGATCAGGATTCCCATCAAGGTCAGCACGATCAGCGGCGCGCTGCTGTACAGACGACTGCCGGCATAAGCGACCATCACCGCCAACAAGCCGAAGCCGAACGCGAAACCTTGCACCATCAGCGCTGTGCCGCCTAACAGAAGCGCTAACGCCGCGCCGAAGCCTGCGCCGCTCGTCACGCCAAGCAAGTTTGAATCGACCAGCGGATTTTTGAAGATGCCTTGAAACGCTGCGCCTGTGCTTGCCAGCGCTGCGCCGATCAGCGCAGCGGAAAGCACGCGCGGCAGCCGTATGCGCAGGATCAGCGTCAGCTCAGTGCTGGAAATGCCTTCAGCCGCCTGTGGCACGACGAGCGAGAGGAGCGCCTTGGCGACCGTCTCGACGCGAATTTCGTACAAGCCGAGCAGCAGCGAGATTGCGATCAGTGCGAGCGGCAGCAGCAAGCTGCCGTAGGCGAGCTGCTGCCTGAAGTCGCTTGCTGCCGCCGCGTCACGCGCCTTGCCTAGCGTTACGATCCGCATACCGCCGCGATCTCGTCTTCAGGCAGCGCATGATTGTAGAAGACTTTGAAGAAGTAGAGCGCCTCACGTTTACAATCGAGCGTCACACGCTCTGGGAAGAGCTTCTGCGCTAACCAGATCACGCCTAGGACCGAATCTGGCACAGGCGTGTCCCACGGCGCGACCCAGCTCGGCATTTTGTAGACCTTGCCATCCTGCACTGCCTTGATGATCGCCCATTCAGGACTCTCAGCGAAGGTCTGTGGCGTGACATTGCCATACGGCGCGATCACGATCACGTCTGGATTCCAGAGCGCGACTTGCTCAAGGTTGACGTCGTTCCAGTAGCCCGTCAGCCCTTCGCTGGCAGAGCGACCGCCTGCCGCCGCGATCAAGTCGGTCTGATACATCTCGCCGCTGATGACGCGCAACGGCGACTCGCCGACGAATAGCACGCTCGGACGCGCTGTGATGTCCCTTGTGCGCTCCACCACTTGTGCAAAGATCGAGTCGTAGTAGTCGCCCCAGGCTTTGGCGTGCGCCAGCGCGTTCGGACCGAGCAACTGCCCGACGATCAGCATGGATTCCTTGAGCAGTTCAGGCGATTCGCCTTGAAATAGCACGACAGGGATGTTCAGCTCGCGCACTGTATCAAGCCACGCTGTGCGCGCGCTGGTGAAGATGACATCAGGCGCTAACTGTGCCACTTGCTCGATGTTGATCTCGCGCTGATTGAGCGTGTAGCCGCTCAAGGTCGGAAAGCGCTCATCAATCGCGCTCATGCGCGCCGCGCCAACAGGACTGCGCGCGCCGAGATAGCCGCCTGCCACAAGCCGATCCGCGCTGCCCGTGCCATAGACCAGATACGTGGCAATGCTGTACGGCGTGATGACGCGGCGCACAGGCTGCGCCACCTCGACTTTGTTGCCCGCTTGGTCAGTGACCGTCACTGACTTCGGCAGGAAGCCGCTCTCGATCAGCGCCGCCTGTCCATCAGGCGAGACAGCGTAAGCGACGAACGCCTCAGCCTCAGCGTTCGGACGCGCTAGGACGAAAAAAGCATCCGGCAGAAAGTGCGGCGGCACGCCTGCCATGCCCGATGGACGCAAAGCGCGGTCGTTGGTAGCGATCAGGTCGCCGTCTGCTTCGACGAACGTCGGCGCAGCGCCGTAGCGCGCCTTGTACAGCGCGCTGAGCGCAGGTTGCAGCTCAGCAGGCGCTTGGATGCTGAACGCTGCGCTTTGCGCCATGCTCAGGCTTAAATTGACAGATAGAGCGATGAGCGCGGTCAACAAAAGACACACGAGTCGTCTCATGGTGAACTCCTTCTCTCAGAAAGATCGAGCGATGCAGCGAACAATGCCTGCTCACAGTAGTCAATGCTGCGCAACGCCGCTTCAAGCTGCTCAACGGCGAACACGGCAGCGAGCTGTGCCATGCTGCTCGGCGCTTGTGCGCGCTCAGCCGCTAAGCGGTCGCGCTCACGCTGGCAAGCGACGCGTTGCCGCGCGATGATCGTCTCAGTCGGCAGCCTGAGCAGGCTCGCCACAAACAGCCGACTGGGAAATTCAACGCGCACGCGCCGAATGCTGGCGGAAGGCATCTGATCGTGCAACCAGAGCATCAGCTGATCGCGCCCTGCTTCAGTCAGATGGTAGACCGTGCGTGGCGGACCGCTCTCAGAAGGCACGCTCTCGCCGCTGATGAAGCCGTCGCGCTCAAGGCGCTTGAGCGTGTTGTAGAGCTGGCTGACGTTCACTTGCCAAATGCGTCCCAAGCGCTCTGGATCGCTGAAGCATTCCAGCAATTGATAGCCATATTGCGCCTGAACGGCGAGCAAGCCTAAGATGACGTGATCAGGTGACAGTTTCATCGTCCGCTATTCCAACTTGGAATACTGCTATTCTAAACTGGAATAGCGTTTTGTGCAAATTTTGGCGTAAGCCTAGCCCAGCCGACCGGGATAGCCCGTGATGCGGCTGATCTCGCTGTACAGCGGACGCACGCCGCGGTACAGGCGCTTGTAGACGCGCTCGTAGAGCGCACTGTACAGGCTGTGATTCTCGGATTGCGGCTCGTAGATGCGCCCGATGTGCGTCATCGCCTGCACGGCAGCCTCGTAGCCGCTGTGCAAGCCGAGTCCGACCGCTGCTACGAGCGCCGCGCCCAATCCTGACGCTTCATAGACATGCGGACGCGCTGACGGCAAGCCGAACACATCGGCTGTGATCTGCATCGCCTGCTCGCTCTGTGAGCCGCCGCCGCTGACGCGCACTTCGCGCAAGCGCACGCCTGTCCGCCGCTCAGTGCGCTGTGCTGCCTCGCGCAGCGCATAAGCGATGCCTTCCAAAATGGCGCGGTAGAGATGCGCGCGCGTATGCACGCCGCCAAAGCCGATCACAGCGCCTTTTGCCTCTGCGCCTGGCACCTTGATGCCCGGCGACCAATACGGCTGTAGAATCAGACCGAGCGCGCCAGGCGGCACTTGCGCCGCCAGAGCATCCAAGAGCGACTCAGCTGGCACGCCGCGCTCAGCCGCCATGTGCAGCTCAGGCGCGCCGAACTCGCGCTTGAACCAATCCACCATCCAATAGCCGCGCGAAATCTGCGTCTCCAGCGCATATGCGCCTGAGACTGCCGCAGGATACGGCGGAATCATCGGAATCGCCTCGATGTAGCGCCGTTGAAATGTGTTGAACGTGGCTGTTGTGCCATAGCTGATGTGACCGATATGCGGCACAATGACGCCGCAGCCGATCATCTCGCAGGCTTTATCAGCGGCTGCTGCGATGAGCGGCGTGCCTTCAGGAATGCCTGTCCACTCAGCTGCCGCCGCCGTGATTGCGCCGAGCGGACTGCCGACTGCTACTAGCTCAGGCAGCATCTCGCGCTTGATCGGCAGCGCTTGCCAGTGCCAGCTGCGCGCGTTCGCCCAGCGTTGCGCTCGGTAATCGAACGGCAAATAGCCGACCTGACAACCGACTGAGTCGGCGAACCTGCCCGTCAACTTGTAGGTCAAATAGCCTGAGAGCAGCAGATACTTGTGCGTGCGCGCCCATACCTCAGGCTGATGCTTGGCGATCCAATTCGCCTCTGCTTCCGCTTGCAGGTAAGCGAGCGTGCCGCGCATCCCGATCAGGCGGAAGAGCAGTCCCCACAAGCCGCCAACAGGCTTCACGCCCTGAGTCTGCCGCTGATCGAGCCATACAATGGCAGGACGCAATGCTGCGCCCGACTCATCCACGTTGATGACCGTGCCGCGTTGCGTGGTGAGCGCGACGCCGCGCAAGGCGCTGCGCCATGCGCTCGCCTTCGTCCACAGCGCGCGGCAGGCTTCGCCCAGCTTCTGCCAGAAGTAATCAGGCGCTTGTTCCGCCCAGCCGTATTGCGGCGAGACGTAAGGCTCAACAGCGAGACGAACTGACTCGATCAGCTGACCGCGCAAATCGAACAGCAGCGCACGCACGCTCTGCGTGCCGTAATCAACCGCGAGCAGGCACTCTTGACGCATGAAAGGACTCTCCGATGTGGCGAAAGATTGCGCAGAGTATAAACAGACGCGCCGCGCGCTGACCAGAACGAAGTGCGCAGACTCGCGGAATGCGAGCCTGCGCACGACGACTCAGCGGCAGCCGTTGATGCAGATCGCGCCTTCGTAGCGCGCCAGCTCGCTCAGGTTGCCTTCGGCATCAGCGCGCACGATGAATACGGTCGCGCTCAGCTGACCGTTGTTGTAAACCGCAGGACGATATTCGCCTTGCACGCCTGCGAAGCGCGGCAACTGCGCGATGAACGGCTGCACAGCCGCCGGACCGCCATTTTTGATGGCGTTGGCGATCATGTACACAGCGTCGTAGTAGGCGACTGCATGGCTATCGGGCAGCTCGCCGTAAGTGGCGCGATAGTTGCGCACAAACTCAGCGCTGGCAGCATCTTGCGCGCCTGCGAACCAACTCGTCACGCCGAGCAAACCTTCTATGCCGTCTTCGCCCATGGCGCGCAAGAAATCAGGATTCTCCAGCGCGCCGTAGGCAATCTCACCCGTGTAGCCGACAGCCCGCAAGGCTTTGATGAGCGCAGCCGCTGCATTCGGCGCACTCCAGATCGCGATCGCTTGCGGATCAGCCGCGATCAGCGTCCGCGCCTCAGCCGTGAAGTCGGTTGCCGTGACCGTGTGACTAGTGCTGGCGACGATCTGCGCGTCGGTCAGGTCGCGGAAGCGCGTGACGATGCTGGTGAAGGCTGCCACGCTATCCTGACCGTAGGTCGTGGTCGCCGCTGAGACGGCGAGGCGCGTGTAGCCGCGAATATCCACAAGATAGCTGGCGAGCGCGGTTGCCCTTGTGGCATCGGCAGGGCGCAGCTGGAAGACGAAGCGCGTCGGATCGTTGTTGCTCAGCACGGCGGCAGTGCCTGTCACAAACTGCGGCACGCGCGCGTTCGGCGCTAGGTTCAGGTTTGGCAACGCCATACCTGTCAAGGTCGGACCGAGAATGGCGACCGGCGGCGCGGTCGTCAAGAGGCTGCGCGCCGTGACGCCGAATTGCTCAGCGCTCGTCGTGTTGAAGTCGCGCAGGTCAAGCGTGACGCGCACGCCGTTTGGCGCGGCAATGCCGCCTTGCGAATTGATCTGATTGACGGCGAGCTGCGCGCCGCGCAAAGCGCGCCGTCCGATCTCGCCATCCCGACCTGTCTGCGGCGCGAGGAAAGCGATGGAGACCGTGCGCGTCGCGGTAGCCGTCGGCGCGTTTGGCGCGGTCAGGTTTTGGAAGCGCGTATCGGCGCAGCGCCGCGCGCAGAAGCCGCCGCTGTAGCGCGATTCCTCAATGCCTTTGCCTTCTGCGGTCAGGCGGAAGAAGATCGCGCTATCTATGGCGCG
>DAOTWB010000311.1:0-2152 GCA_034436235.1 Anaerolineae bacterium | reverse complement strand
GCGTTCATCGAAGCGCTGCCGATCAATTTGCGCGAGAACATCTACGGCGCGGTCGGCTGGAGCTATACGTCTCAAACGCCTGAGAGCCTGTCCTTCACGCGCAACTACACCACGTCGTTCGGCGCAGTGCCGAACGCAATCAGCGCTGCTGCTTATGACTCGACCTTCTTGTTGATCGAAGCGATCAGTCGAGGCGGCATCGCGCCTGCTAGTTTGGCAGCGGCATTCCGCAGTTTGCCGCCGCGCCGCGGCGTGCAAGGACGGCTCGATCCGAGCGCTGCGAACGGCGCTATCAGCGGTAACGTCAGCATTTTCGTCACCAGTCAGTTTGGCGCGCCGAACGTTTTGGTCGCCTACGCCGCGCCTGAGCCTGAGCCGCCAACCGCCACGCCTGTGCCAGGTCGCGTTCAGCGCACTGCCACGCCGACTCGCACGCTCGCCATCACGCTCACGCCATCAATCACCTTCACGCCTTCGATCACGTTCACACCCTCGCTCACTTTCACGCCGAGCGCCACGCGCACAGCCACAGACACACCGACTGCGACCAACACACCTGATGGCGTCACTTTGACAGTGATTGGACGCTCGGTGAACATACGCTCTGGTCCAGGACGCGCTTATGACGTGATCGGTCAGTTCAGGCGCGGCGCGCAGGTCAAGCTGATCGGCGCGAATGCCGATTACACATGGTTCGTCTTCAATTTCAACCAACAGCTGGCTTGGATCACAGGCGAACGCAATTTGGTCAGCTTCTTCGGCGACCCGCGCTCGTTGCCTTTCGTCGAGCCGCCGCCGCTGCCAACTGCCACGCTCACGCCGACGCCCGTACCGCCGACGCTGACCTTCACGCCGCAGCCACTGCCCGATCTGGTCATGCTGAACGCGGTACTCAGCCCGCCGATTCCGCAGCCTGGTCAGCCGTTCACCTTGACCGTCACCGTCCAAAATCAAGGTCAGGCTGATGCAGGCGAGTTCGCGGTCGCCACTTCTTTCCAGCCCGGCAATGTCTACAGCGCCGCCATCGTGTCAGGCTTGCCTGCCGGTCAGATCACTAACGTCAACTTGACCGCCACAGTTGCCGCTACGGGCGTCGAGACTATCGCTATCGTCCTCGACCTCAATCAGCAAGTTAACGAAGGTCCGTCAGGCGAAGCGAACAACCAGCCGCTGTTCTCCTACCGTGTGGACGTGCCATACATCGCGCAAGGCACGATCCAGATCGCGCCTTCCACCAGCGTTGACCTGTTCGGCGGCACGCAGGACATCAACTACACCGGCACCGCCCTAGCGCCGATCAATGGTGCGCAGTTCGGCTTGTTGGCAGGCTTGCAGTTCACGCAGATTCACTACGATCTGCTGACGCCCGGCGTCATCAATAGCACAGCGCCCATTCCGCAGGCGTCGCTGCCGCCCAACACGCTGATCGGCATTTACACGGCGGAAGGCAAGCGCGGCGTGTTGCGCGTCGCTAACTATAACGGACCGAACATGGTGCTAGAGTTCTACATCTATCAGTAAGTGCGCACAGTTGAGCCGACTCAACATGGGCGAGCGCAAGCTCGTCCATGTTGTTTATCACGACTTTCTCAGCTGCCGTGCGTATAATTTTCAATACAAACTCATGGAGCAAGGTCGTCAATCTAATGTTTCGGATATTTCGCTTCGCGCTCAAATATGCAGCGCGCAACCTACGACGCGATCGGCAACGCACGTTGTTCGCCCTGATCAGCGTAGCTGCCGGCGTCTCGACCGTTGTGGCATTGCGCGCGCTCGGCTTGATGCTGACCGACGCGCTGACCAGCAACGCACAAGCTACCTTGCGCGGCGATATTTTCATCGCGCAGCGCGGCAGCCTGCAGATTGCCGCCTTCGATAGCAGCAGCCGTCCGCTTGTGAACAGCTCGAATTACGACGCGCTCATGAATTGGATGAGCGAACGTAACTATGAAGTGACTCTTGCGCTGACCAGCGAGCTGATGCAAGCAGCGGTTGTGCGCCAAGTGGACGGCGAGTTGCGCGCAGGCAGACCTGCTTTCGTCATCGGACATTTCATCGATCCAAAGGTCTATCCATTCTACGATGTCATTCGCGCTGAGCAGCCGCGCGGCGCGCTCTTGCGCGATCTGATCGCAGCGCCGAACCAAGTGGT
>DAOTWB010000310.1:0-12724 GCA_034436235.1 Anaerolineae bacterium | reverse complement strand
ATCTCATAGCGCAAGCTGTTGATCGTCGCATCGAATGCCTCAACGCGCCGCGCCGCCTGAAAATCGCGCTGCTGCAAGGCACGCACCGCTTCCACCAACTGTGTCTCCACCAATTCTGCCAAGCGCAACAGATCGTTGTTGAGCGTCTTCAATTGCCGCTCGAATGTTGAACGCAGCGCCACCATTGTACACCTCCTGTATATTTTGTTGTCGTCTGCATACTACTATCGTCAGCGCGGCGCTTCAGGCTGAGAAATCCTCGCTCGATCAGCGCCTTCGCACTCAGTGATGTCTCACATTTTAACATGCTCTTAAAGTTAATTCAAGGCTTCTGAGCGACTGTAATAAAACTTTTACAGCAGCCCTGCGCCAGTCATAGCCTTTCAACGCGAGCGCGGCGTGAGATGCCTGTAGTAGCGCTCGGACGATGTGAAGCCGCTCCAAGCCAGCAAGCTGGGCGATTCAGGAAACGGCACGGCGTACATATACAAGCTGGTCAGCGCGTCGCTTGGATTCAAGCGCTCGTTGCGGCGCGTGAAGTAGAACGTCAGCCCGTCGAATTGGTAATAGAGCCGCAACTCGCGTCCGCCGTCTAGCCGCACGTAGTCTGGGATGCCGATCGCAGCTACTGTCTCGCCCATGCTGCCGCTGACGAGCGCAGCGTGCGGCAACGCTTCCAGCGAGTCGGTCTGCAGGCGTAAGCGCTGCGTGTAAGTCGGCTCGATGTGCAGCGAGATTTGCACTAATTTTCCCCAAGCATCGCCCTGCACTTCGACGATCAGCTCGACGCCTTCGAAGAGCGTACCAGCTGTGCTGACGCGGTCGCGGCGCAGCAGATGGCGCGTGAGCGGATGACGGCTGAGCAGGTCGAGCGCTTCGCGGTAGCTGGTCTCGCCGACGCGCGCGCCGAACAAGCAGGGACGGCTGCACGGCGCGCCATCGGGCGTGGTGAAGAGCATGGCGAAAGGCGTGGGCGGCGCTGAGCGCTGCACAAGGATCGCCGCGCCGAGCATCAAGGTGAGGCAGGCGGCAAGCGCGAACAGATTGCGGACGAATCGCGACATATCGCTCTCTTGAGAAAACTCTGGCGGCTAGATTATACGCGCTTTGCGCGGCGGATAAGCTGTGAAGTTAATGAGCAGGTGAGAGCGGCAAGCCGAGCGTGAACTTGCTGCCTTGTCCGAGCGTGCTGGTGAAGACCAAATAGCCGCCGTGCGCCTCTGCCACGGCACGCGCGATGTACAGACCTTGTCCCAGACCGCGCGGATCGATCAGTTTGCCGTCGGGCGTGCGCGCTTCGCCGCGATAGAAGCGCTCGAAGATATGCGCTGAGTCGCGCTCGCTGATGCCAACGCCGCTATCCAGCACGTCAATCAAGACTTTGTCACCGCGCAGCGTGCCAAGCCGCACCATGATCATGCCGCCCTTGAGCGTGTAGTTGATCGCGTTATCAATCAAGTGACCGATCGCCCAGCTCAGGCGGCGGTCGTCGCCAAGCACGCGCAGGCGCTCGCGATTCGCCACTGCCATGCCGATGGTCAAGCCGCTGCGCTTGACAGACGCCTCGCGACCTTTGATCACATCGAAGACCAGCTCATCGAGCGCCACAGGCTGACGGCGGACGGCGAACGAGCCTGCGCTCATCTCAGAGATATCCAATAGCTCTGTGATCATGCGGTCGAGCGTGTTCACGTTGCGTCCGATCGCCTCTAAAAACTTACGGTTGGGCGGTCGGTCGGCAGGCGCGCTCAGCAGGACTTCGCTCATGCCTTTGATAGCGGTCAGCGGCGTGCGCAGCTCATGCGTGAGCTGCGTGACGAACTGATCTTTCAAGCGGTCGGCGAGCGTCTCGCGCGTGGCGTCGGTCAGCAAGAGCAGCGTGCCGAGCGAGCTGCCATCGGCGGCGCGCGCTGCTGAGAGCCGCACGCCTAGCACGCGGTTGTTGACCTGCACGCGCAGCGGCTTGCCAACTGGCTCTAGCTCAGCGCCGCTCGCAGGCTGATCGTGCGCTTGCTTGAAGAGCCTGCCTAAGTCGCTCTCCCAGAACAGGCGCATACTGCCGACCAAGCGCAGCGCAGCGTCGTTGATCAGGACGACGCGCCCTTCAGGCGATTGCATGATCACGCCTTCTTCAAGGCGCGTAAAAACTGCTTCCATGCGCGCGGCGAGCGTCTGCAGCTCGCGCAGGCGCGCCGTCAGCTCGCGGTTGGCTTGGCGCAGCGCGTTATCTTGATCAGGCTCGGGCAGGCGTTGCGGCGGCTTGCGGCGCAAGCCTTGATAAAGGCGTTTGAAGAAGCCTTCGCTCGTCCTGCCAAAGTCATCCACAAAGCGCAGCAAGTGCCAGACGGTCGCTTCGCGCGCATGGGCAGACGGCAATTCAGAGGCAGGCATGGCTACGGCTTGGTCTCGGTCTCGTGCTTAGGCGGCGCGCTCGGCTTGTTGTGCGCACCTGTCTTGTGCTTGGCAGTGACTTTGATCTTGATCGGCTTCGGCTGATCAGGCTTGGCAGGCTCAGCGACAGTTGGCGCTTCGGCTGTAGTTGGCGGCTCAGCAGGCTGCGAAGACTGAACCGATGCAGCGGCGTTGTTCTGCGCTCTGCGTCGGTCGCGCACGCTGTAGAGCAACTGCTGTAGACGGTCAAGCTCGGGCAGCGGCTTGTTGATCAGATGATCGAAGCCTGCGCGCTTCTGCATTTCCGCCACTTCGCTCTCGCTGAGCGTGAAAGCCGTCATCAGGATGATTGGAATGTGTTTGAGCGGCTCGGTCTGGCGGATGCGCGCCGCGATCTCATCGCCTGTATGACCGGGCATTCGGATATCCATCAAGGCAAGCTCGGGCAGCTCGCCCTGATAACTGCCGTTCTCCACGCTATCCAGCCATGCCCAGGCTGTGCGTCCATCGGGAAAAGGCAAGGGCGTCTCGCCCCAGACCGTCATCACCATCTGGACAAAATTCCGAATGTCTGGATCATCTTCGACAAGTAGCCACGTCATCGCTCATCACTCCCGATGTCTGGCGCCGTCTGTGCAGTTGTTTTCGATTATAACACACTCTGTGCGAAAGGCGCTCAGCTGCGCATGGTCAGCGCCATGACCGCCTTTTGCACGTGCAACCGATTTTCCGCCTCGTCGTAGACGACGCTCTGCGGACCGTCAATCACCTCATCGGTCACCTCTAGCCCGCGATCGGCGGGCAGGCAATGCATGTAGACGGCGTGTTCTTTGGCGAGCGCCATGCGCCGCGCATCGCAAATCCAATCTGTGTATTGCTTGCCAATGCGCGCCGATTCCGCGTTATCGGTCGTGGTCAGCAGTGCGCCCCACGACTTTGGATAGACGGCGTCGGCATCTTTGAAGGCTTCGTCCATGTCGTGCGTGATCTCAAGGCTGCCGCCGCTCCTGCGCGCATTCTCGCGCGCCTGCTCCACGATCTCAGGCATCAGCTTGTACTCAGGCGGATGCGCCAGCGCCACATTCATGCCCAAGCGCGTCATGAGCAGGATCAGGCTTTGCGGCACGCTGATCGGCTTCTGATAGCTGGCGGCATATGCCCAACTGACCGCGATCTTGCGACCTTTCAGGTTGCGTCCGAAGCGTTCCATCAGCGTCATGGCGTCAGCGAGGATTTGAAACGGATGATAGACGTCGCATTGCATGTTCAAGACAGGCACGCGGCTGTATTTGGCGACCTCGCGGATATATTGGTTGCCGAAGTTCCAATCGCACTGGCGAATGGCGATGCCATCTGAATAGCGCCCGACGATCTCGCCGATCTCTTTGGCAGTATCGCCATGCGCGATCTGCGTGGTCTGGCTATCAATGAACATGGCGTGTCCGCCGAGCTGCGCCATGCCTGCTTCAAAGCTGGTGCGCGTGCGCGTGCTGGTGAAGAAGAAGAGCATCGCCAGCACTTTATCGCGCAGCAGGGCGTGCGGCTCGCCCAGCGCGCGCCGCCGCTTCAAGTCCCACGCCACGTCGAAGACGGTCTCCAGCTCTTCAAGCGTCCATTCCTGCTCTGTGATCAGGTCGCGTCCGCGTAAATCGGTCTGCATTGCCCGAAAAACTCCGTGTGTTGGAAAAAGGATGTGCGCAGCGCAGATTATATCGCAAATGCCGCCCTGAACGAGAGCGTGTGTATAATCTAGCCATGCGGCTATTTTTTTTGAAGCAGAGAGAAGCCCTGAGAGCTGATCATGACGTGGCAACCGAACAAGCTAGAGGCAGAGCGCCTTGAGAAATTGCAGCGCCTGCGCGAGCGCGGCATCGATCCTTTTCCCGGCAGCGTCCAGCGCACGCATGCCATCGCGCAGGCGGTCAGCGCTTTTTTGGAGCAAGAAGCGCGTGGCGACGCCGCGCAGCCGATTGAAGTCGCCGTGTGCGGCAGATTGCGCGCCATTCGCAGCAGCGGCAAGGTCTCCTTTGCGCATGTGGAAGATGGCACAGGCAAAGTGCAGCTCTTCATCCGTCAAGACAACGTCGGCGAGGCGATCTACGAGCTGTTCAAGCGCGATCTCGATCTGTTCGATTTTGTGCAGGCGGACGGCGTGATGATGCGCACGCGCACGGGCGAGATCAGCGTGGATGTGCGCACCTTGCGCGTGCTGGCTAAGGCGCTCAGTCCGCTGCCTGTGGTCAAAGAGCAAGAGGTGGACGGCAAGATCATCGCGCATGGCGGCTTCACCGATGTGGAAGAGCGCTACCGTCAGCGCTACGCCGATCTGGCTGTGAACGCTGAGGTGCGCGAGGTCTTCCGCAAGCGCGCGCAGACCATCAGCGCAGTGCGCCGTTTTTTGGACGGCGAAGGCTTCCTCGAAGTGGAAACGCCGATCTTGCAAGCGGTCTACGGCGGCGCGGCGGCGCGGCCGTTCATCACGCATCACAATCAGCTCAAGCAGGATTTATATCTGCGCATCAGCTTCGAGCTGTACCTGAAGCGCTTGTTGGTCGGCATGTACGACGCCGTCTACGAGATCGGGCGCGATTTCCGCAACGAAGGCGTCAGCTTCAAGCACAATCCTGAGTTCACCATGCTGGAATTCTACAAGGCGTACATTGACTACAACGGCGGCATGGAGCTGACCGAGCGCTTGGTCGCTTACGTGGCGCAGCAAGTGCATGGCAGCACGCAAGTGACCTACGACGGCAAGCTGATCGAGCTGGCGCCGCCTTGGCGGCGCGTCACGCTGCGCGAGGCGATCCGTGCGGCGTGCGGCATTGACTACATGGCGCATCCAACAGCTGAGGCGCTGCACGCGGCGTTGGTCGCCAAAAACATCCCGACTCGCCCGAATTTGCCGTGGGGAAAATATGTGGAGCAATTGATGGGCGATTTTGTCGAGCCGACCTTGATCCAGCCGACCTTCGTCTTGGATTATCCGCGCGATATCTCGCCTTTTGCCAAAGGCGTGCCAGATGATCCGTTCCACGTGCAGCGCTTTGAGTTCTACATCGCAGGCATGGAATTTGGCAACGCCTTCACCGAACTCAACGATCCGCTCGATCAAGAGCAGCGCTTTCTGGAGATGGCGCGGCTCTTCCGCGCAGGCGATGAAGACGAAGCGCCGCTGGACGAAGATTATTTGCGCGCCATGCGCTACGGAATGCCGCCGAACGGCGGCGTTGGCATCGGCATTGATCGGCTCGTCATGCTGATGACAGATCGGCATACCATTCGCGAAGTGCTGCTCTATCCGCACTTGCGCGAGCGCGATAAGGAATGAGCTTATGAGTGAGCGAGCAAAAGCGCCGCAGCGCGCGGCGCCAATTCAGCTGACAGGCGATAACTCGCCGCGCACGCGTTTGGCGCGCCGTTTCATGCGGATGCTCGGCGCGGCGCTGATCTGGCGCACCACAGTCAAGGTGACACATCATGGCGTCCAGAACGTGCCGCGCCACGGTCCGACGATCTTGCTCTTCAACCATCTCTCGCAGGTCGATCCGCCGCTGGTCGGCGGCATGATCACCTTCCGCGACCTGACGCCTATCGGCAAGGAAGAGCTGCTGCACAATCCGTTGACGGCGTGGATGGTTCACTTCTGGCAGGCGATTCCTGTCAAGCGCGGCGAGATGGACTTGCAAGCGCTGCGCCGCGCGCTCTACGTGCTGGAACACACGAACGACATGCTCTTGATCGCGCCGGAAGGACATCGCTGTAAGGCGCTCAGCGAGCCAAAAGAAGGTTTTGTCATGCTGGCAGCTAAGACGAACGCGCAAATGGTAGTGGCAGGCATCAGCGGCACGCAGCACTTCCGCCGCAACCTGCTGCGCCTGCGCCGCACGCATGTCACCATCAACTACAGCCGTCCGATCCGCCTGAAGCGCAAAGTGACGCGACAAGAGTATCGTGCGGTCGCCGATGAAGTGATGTATTACCTAGCTGCGCACATCGCTGAGCCTGAGCTGCGCGGTCTGTACAGCGACCTGAGCAAGGCGACTATGCATTACATCGAAGTGATTGAGTGACGCAGTCCGCTCAGAAGCGCGATCTGCTCGGCATGGCAATCAGCGCTCAACAGCGCTGAGATTCAACATGCTGCGCACCTTCGAAACCAAGTCGTGATGCAGGATCGGCTTGGGCAAGTAGCCTGTGGCGCCTGCTTCCATGCCGCGAATCACGCTCTCAGAGTCACTGCGCGTGGAAAGGATCAGGATCGGCGTCTCGGCAAAGCGCGGCATGCCGCGAATGACGCTGCATAGCTCGATGCCGTCTATGCCGGGCATCATGATATCTAAGATGATCAGATCAGGCGTCTCGCGCTCAAGCACGTCCAGCGCTTGCGTAGCATTTTGCGCCTTCACCACTTCAAAGCCGCCGCGGTCGAGCATGATGCCGATCAACGTCAGCGCGCCAACTTCATCATCTACGACTAAAATTCGCTTCATGAATGCAGCCTTTCCAAGTCGTGGATTGGATAGTTTTCGACAAGTTCTCAGTCAGCGTGTGTGCAGTCTGCACACTTTTCCTATCTTATAACACAATTAAGAACTTTCTCTAACGCTTGCGTAACAAATTGATGCGCTGTGGCAAGAAACTCGCGATGCTTTCAGCGCAGATTATAGCGCACTCTTCTATATGACAACACAGATTAGCTTGTGCAGGTATCCGATCAAGGCGCTTGGCTGCCTTTGGCACTTTGCACTACAATGAGAGGCGGACGAAAAATAGCCGTTTACTAGGAGTTCTGCCATGCGAACACGCGCCGTTATCCTCGCTGGTGGCGAAGGCACGCGCTTGAGCGTCCTGACTGCCAAGCGCGCCAAGCCTGCTGTGCCTTTTGCGGGCAAATATCGCATCATAGATTTCACGCTCAGCAACTGCGTCAATTCTAACATCTTCGACGTGCTGATCCTGACGCAATATCGTCCGCACAGCTTGATGGATCACATCGGGCGCGGGCAGCCTTGGGATTTGGATCGCAGTTTCACGGGCGGCGTGCATATGTTGCAGCCTTACAAAGGGCGCAAAGATACCGATTGGTACGTCGGCACGGCTGATGCAGTCTACCAGAACCTGAACTTTGTGTGCCGCCGCCAACCTGAGAATATTCTCATCCTCTCAGGCGATCATATCTACCAGATGGATTACTACACGCTCCTGACCTTCCATACCAACAAAGGCGCGGACGCTACCATCTGCACCATTCGCGTGCCGATGGACGAAGCCAGCCGCTACGGCATCTTAGAGACCGATCCGCAGTATCGCGTGAAAGATTTTGTGGAAAAGCCCGCCAATCCGCCCGGCAATCTCGCCAGCATGGGCGTGTACGTCTTCCGCACAGAGCTGCTGGAGCGCCTGCTGATCGAAGATGCGGCGCGCGCTTCCTCAAGCCACGATTTCGGCAAGGATATCATTCCGCGCATGGTCGCTGAAGGCTTGAAGGTCTACGCTTATCCGTACGACGGCTATTGGGTAGATGTCGGGACGATTGACGCCTACTGGGAAGCGCACATGGACTTGCTGAACCGTCCGCCGTCCCTCAATTTGAACGACCGCTCGTGGATCATTCACACGCGCAGCGAAGAGCGACCGCCGGTCATGATCGAGAGCGGCTCGACCGTGCGCGATAGCCTGATCACCGATGGCTCGGTCATTTGCGAAGGCGCGGTCATCGAGCGCTCAGTGCTTTCGCCGGGCGTATACGTCGGTCCAAACGCGGTCATCCGCGAGTCGATCATCCTGACTGATACGTACATCGAAGCAGGCGCCGTGGTCGAGCGCTGCGTGATCGACAAGCAAGTGGTGATCGGACACGACGCGCAGGTCGGCAAGATCACTGAGGCGAGCGATTTAGGCATCACAGTCATCGGCAAAGGCGCGCATATTCCGGCAGGCTTCACCATCGGACGCAACGTGGTGATCGGCACGGACTTAGGTCCGAGCGACTTCGCTGAGTTCGCCGATAAAAGCGTGCCGAACGGCAAAAAAGTGATGGGCGATACGAAGAAGCGCGCCGAGTACTAGCGCAGCACAGTTGATGCAGGCAAGCCTGCCTGCATCAGCGACGATCAAAGCGTCATCGGCAGGTCGTTTGCTTCAACCAGCGCCTTGATCTCGGCGTCTTCCGCCATCAAATGCTTCAGCGCGTCAGCGTAGCTCTGCACAAAGCGCAGCTTCACGCCTGCGATCTGTGTGAGCAGCTGCGCGAAGCTGCTGGCAAGGCGCGCTACGCCATAGGCTACGCTCAAGCCGAGCTTCGGATGCTGCAGGTAGGTCGCGGCGCGCCGCACGCCGATCAAGTCGAAAGGAAATTTGCCGAGATGCTTCAGGTCGGTGACCATGTGGATAGGCGCGCGTCCTGCGTATAGCAGCGCGACGATCTCATCGTTGATCTCAGCGATGTCTTCTAAGGTGATATCGCCGCTGATCTGGACAATCATTAGACGATTTGGGATGAGCCAGTGGATTTTGTGTGGCATGTGGAATCCTGCTTAGAACGCTGTCGTTATAGCAGAGTGTAATCAATTCTGCTGCTGATTGCAAGTTAACAGTCCTTAGAAAAGGCTGAACTTTTTGTGAAGATGGACGAATTCAGGACGTATGAGACGAGTCGTTGCCGCGGCGCTGCCGTGACAAAGCGCGCTGTGTGCGCTAGACTCTAGGCGTTGAAAGCGAGAATTTGCCGATGAGCCTTGAACATTTGGCGACTGTGATTGACGGCAAGGCAGTGGCAGCGCAGATTCGGGCGCAAGTGGCGGCGCGCGCAGCAGCGCTGGCTGAGCGCAGCGTGCGTTGTGGCTTGGCAGCCGTCTTGGTCGGCGAGAATCCTGCCTCGCACACTTATGTGCGCATGAAGCGCAAAGCCTGCGCTGAGGTCGGCATTGAGTCGTTTTACTACGAGTTGCCTGCGCACATCGCGCAGGCTGAGCTGGAAGCGCTGATCGAGACGCTGAACGCGCGCGCGGACGTTCACGGCATCCTTGTGCAGCTGCCGTTGCCTGCGCATCTGGACGAGCAGCGCATTTTGAGCCTGATCAGCACGGCGAAGGATGTGGACGGCTTTCATCCGCTCAACATCGGTCGCCTTGCCATGAAAGGTCGCGAGCCTGATTTCGTGCCTGCCACGCCTGCCGGCGTGATGCGCTTGCTGGACGCGTATGGCGCGCCATTGGCAGGCGCACACGCTGTAGTGCTGGGCAGGAGCAACATCGTCGGGATGCCGTGCGCGCTCTTGCTGACCAAGCGCGATTGCACGGTCACTATCTGTCACAGCCGCACGCGCGACCTGCCTGAAGTGGTACGCAGCGCCGATATTTTGGTCGCGGCGATCGGTCGTCCGCAGCTGGTGCAAGGCGCTTGGATCAAGGCGGGCGCGTTTGTGATCGACGTCGGCACTAATCGCGTGCCTGATCCGAGCGCTAAGGACGGCGCGCGCTTGGTGGGCGACGTGGACTTTGAAGCGGCGCGGCGCGTGGCAGGCGCCATCACGCCTGTGCCGGGCGGCGTCGGTCCGATGACCATCGCCATGTTGTTGGAGAACACGGTCAAGGCGGCTGAGCGCAGCTTGAGATGAGCGAATTGACGCCGTTGCCGCGCCATTTTTACGCGCAGCACGCCACGCAGGTCGCGCGTGAGCTGCTGGGCGCGCTGTTGGTGCGCCGCTTGCCTGATGGCGCGCTGATCTGCGCGCGGATCGTGGAGACAGAGGCGTACAGCGGCGTGGACGATCTGGCTTCGCACGGGCGCGCCAAGCGCACGCCGCGCAACCTGCCGATGTACGGCGCGCCAGGTCATGCTTATGTCTATCTCGCCTACGGCATTCATTGGCTGCTGAACGTAGTGGCAGAGCCTATCGGCTCGCCTGCCGCCGTGCTGATCCGCGCCGTGGAGCCGCTGGAAGGCATCGCGCATATCGCGGCGCGCCGCGACGGACGCGCTCAGCGCGAATGGACGAGCGGACCGGCGCGCCTGACGGCGGCGCTCGCCATTGACGGCGCGCACAACACGCTGGACATGACGACGACAGCGCACGGCTTATGGATCGCGGCGGGCGCGCCCGTGCCTGACTCAGCCGTGCGCACAGGCGCGCGGATCGGACTTGGCAAGCGCGTCACTGAGCCATGGCTTTCCATGCCATGGCGCTGGTGGATCGCCGATAATCCTTACGTATCGAGAGCGTAGCGAGATGCTTCCGAATATCACGTTCATCTCTGCCAATTCGGCAGGCGAATACATCGCCTATCAAGGCGTGATAGACCTGAGCGCACAAACTTTCCGCCTGCTGCCTGAGCCGACGCGCAACGCGCAAGGCGGCACGCTTGAAGAGTACGTCGAGGCGCTGCGCAGCGCAGGTCGCCAGATTCTCGCCGCCAAAGCGCGCGACGGCAGCGCCTTCTTGATCGCCAAGAGCGCTGAGCAGCCCGGCGACGTGAACTTCTGGTATCACACCGTGATCCGCATCATGCGGCGTGCCACCGCGGCGCGCGATCCGCAACGCGCAGCGCGCGCCATGCAGATCAGCCTGCGGCAAGGCTGGCTACAGCGCTTCTTCAGCCTGTGGCGACCTTAAAATTGGCGCGACCAGCCGCTATACCAGCGCTCGACTACCACTTTGGTCTGCGTATAGAACTCGACGGCGTGCTTGCCCTGCCCGTGCAGGTCGCCGAAGAAACTCTCGCCCCAGCCGCTGAACGGATAAAACGCCATCGGCGCCGCCACGCCAATGTTGATGCCGATGTTGCCCGCGTTCGCCTGCGCTCGGAATTGGCGCGCCGCTGCGCCGCTGCTGGTGAAAATGCACGCCATGTTGCCGTAGGCGCGCGCGTTCACCAAGCGAATTGCCTCGTCCAGATCGCGCGCGTGCATCAAGCTCAGCACAGGTCCAAAAATCTCGGTCTGCGCAAGCTGACTCTCAGGCGGCACGCCGTCCAGCACGGTCGGAAAGACCCAGTAGCCTGCTTCATAGCCGCGCACCGTCTTGCCGCGTCCGTCCACAAGCGGCTGCGCGCCTTCGGACGCGCCTTGCGCGATCAGCGACTCGATGCGCGCCTTGCTCTCAGCTGAGATGACCGCGCCCATCTGCACGCCTTCATCCAAGCCGTAGCCGACCACGCGATTGAGCGCGGCATCGGCGATGGACTCAGTGAACACATGGCGCGCCGCGCCGACCGTGATCGCCACTGAACTCGCCAAGCAGCGCTGCCCTGCGCAGCCGAAGGCTGAATCGGCGACGATGCGCGTGGTCAGCTCCATCTCAGCATCGGGCATGATGACCACAGGATTTTTGGCGCCGCCTTGGCACTGCGCGCGCTTGCCGTTAGCAGCCGCGCGGCTGTAGATATATTTGGCGACAGGCGTCGAGCCGACGAAGCTGATGGCGCGCACCAATGGATGATCCAAGAGCGCGTCCACTGTCGCCTTGCTGCCGTTGACCAATTGCAGCACGCCTTTGGGCAGCTTCAGCTGATCGATCAAGGCGAAGAGCTTAGCGCTCGTCATCGGCACGCGCTCGCTCGGCTTCAGGATGAAGGTATTGCCAGTCGCAATCGCGTAGGGCAGAAACCAGAGCGGAATCATGGCGGGAAAATTGAACGGCGTGATCGCGGCGACGACGCCGAGCGGCTGACGGATCATGTGTTCATCAATGCCGCGCGCCACGTCTTCGTTGTTGTAGCCTTGCATCAGGACAGGGATGCCGCACGCCGTCTCGACGTTCTCGATGCCGCGCCGCAACTCGCCAATGCTCTCAGCGTAGGTCTTGCCGCATTCATTGGTGATGGTGCGCGCTAGATCGTCTAGCGCGTCTTCTAGCAGGAATTTGAAGCGGAACAAGTATTGCACGCGCTCAGCCGCAGGCACGTGCCGCCATTCCTGAAAAGCGGCGTGCGCGCACTCAACAGCCTGCGCCACAACTTCGGCAGGCGTCAGCGGCACTTCGGCAATGACCTCGGCAGTGGCAGGATTCCGCACGCTCTGATATCGCGCATCGGCGCGCTGCCAGCTGCCGTTGATGTAGTTCAAAAGGAGTTCGCTCATCCAAAACATCTCCGCGTCAGATGGAATTTGCCACAAGCGTAGAATGTTTGCGCCAGCTGGTCAAGGTCTAGCTTGATCTGTTGAAAAAACGCTACAATCAGACCGAGTTGGTCACAGGCGATGCGCGAATGCGTCGAAAGATCAGTGTTTGGTTAATGTGCGGCATTCTCTTGCTCAGCGCATTGAGCGGCGCGGCGCGTGCGCTTGGACGCGAGCAGCCGATGGCGTGGCAGGCGATCTTCACAACGCCTGA
>DAOTWB010000309.1:0-8840 GCA_034436235.1 Anaerolineae bacterium | reverse complement strand
ACGGGCGGTCAAGCCGCTTATCAGGTGTATGGGAGATGACGATTGGGATGTGAGGCGTGCGGCAGCCAAGGCGCTAGAACAAATTCATAGCACGGGAGTAGTCACGCTGCTGATTGCGCAACTGATAGATGACGACTGGGACGTGAGACGTGCGGCAGCTGAGGCGTTGGGCAAGCTGGGCAACATGGAGGCAGTCGAGCCACTCATTGCACGTTTAGAGGATAACGACTGGGATGTGAGGCGTGCAGCAGCTGAGGCGCTGGGCGAGCTAGGCGACACACGAGCAGTCGAGCCGCTCATCGTGCGCTTGAGCGATGACGATTGGAATGTGAGGCGCGCAGCCGCTGAAGCGCTAGGCAGGCTTGGCGATGCACAGTCTGTCGAGCCGCTCGTCGCATGCTTAAGGGATGACGACAGGGATGTGAGGCATGCAGCGGCTGAGGCACTAGCAAAGATTGGTGAGTCATCAGTCGAATTGCTTATCGAGCTACTAGATGATAAAGATAGTAATGTGACGCTTGGAGCATTACGGGCACTAGGACGAATAGGCGATGTGCGAGCGGTCAAGCCGATCACACGTCTGCTAGATGATCAGCGCAAGCCGCTCTTCTCACAAAAGACCATCGGCGAGGTTGCTCAAGAGGCGCTACGTGCCATCGAAGCAGCGGCGCACAAAGCACAACATCAGGTGTCAGCAGCGAACTGCTGTGTGAAAGCGCTCAAGTTGCTGCGCAGGCAACAAGCATTGCGGCATCGCTAGACACGCAGCCGCACATCGCCTGAGTCGTGCGCGAAAATGCTATCGAGCCAATCGAAGATCACCATGTGCGCAAGGCGCAGGTTGTTCAGCTGACAGTGACCATCAGCGCCTTCTGATGCAGTAAAGTAGCGCACAGTCACTGGCACGCCGCGCTTCTTGAAGTCAGCTGCGATGTCTTCAGTCTGCCGCTGCAGTTCCGGGCCTTCGCCTTCGCTGACCAAAAACAGCGATGGAATACTAATTCGCGTGTAGTCCACAACTGGCGCCTGCTGCTGAACGCCTTCAATGACCGTCTTGAAATCTGCAGTGCCGAACTGCCACGCATACTTTTCCACGTTGATCGCCGCGCTTTCGTTGAACGAACCGACGATTTTCATGAAGGTCTTGAGCGCCCATGCTGGAGCTGCCGCTGCGGCGCCCATCTCGCGCGTTATCACAGCGCCAAGATCATAAATCGGCGTGGCAGCGATCCATGCCTTGACGCGCGGCATCACGGCGACCGCCTGCGCAGTGATGTATCCGCCGCCGCTCACGCCGTAGATAGCGATCTGCTCAGGCTTGGCAGCAGCGTTCGACTCTAGCCAAGCAATCTCTGCTTGAACTGCAGCTGCCATGTCAGGCTGAAACGTCATGCCGCGCTCAGGCATCAATCCCTGACCAGGCAGATCGACCATCAGCACGTTATAGCCGCGCTTCCAGCCTGGATAGCCTGCGAAGTAGAATAAATCTTCACGGTAAGTATCGCCGCCGCCGACCATAATTACCACTGGACGCGGCTGATCGTCGTGTTCCAGATAGTAACCGGCGAGCGTCTTATCGCCGAACGGCACTTCAATCGCGCGCAGCGGCACACCGAGCAGCCTACTGCCTTCCTGAAAACAGGCTTCCATCGCGCGCGCCCAGTCGAGGAATTCAGCTGCCTTCGGACTTGTATACTGCAGCGCGCTTCGATACGCATATGCTGCGCCTAAATACGCCTGACCTGCCGCGATTGGCTGCTCAGCGTTGAGCAGCGCCTTCGCCTGTTCGATCAAGGCGCTTGCCTGCCGCGTTAAGCCGTCGCGCCAGCCTTTTGGATCGCCGTCTTTAACATCGTGCAGCGCGTAGAAGAGCTGCGATGCCGACATGCCGACGATCTGGCTTACGCCGATTGCCCAATTGAACATGAAGTCCATATCAGCGTTCTTGAAGCGAGTGCTGATCTTCTGCCGTGCAAGGATCACATCTTTCTTCTTCATGATCGCGCTCCATCATCCATGCTCATGCGCGATTATCAACAATTTGTTGCATAATCGGCGCGCTGTTCATACAATTCAGTCTACGCTGAGCTGAAATGTTGTCAACAAGGAACTTTTGCGCAGTGTTGAATAGTCAACAGGTGTCTATAAATGAGCAGTGAGAATGCCTCAGCGCCTAGAAAGCGGCTCGCTCGCCGCGCCGTGCGGACGCGCCGAGCGCTCCGCGAAGCCTTGATCGCGCTCATCCTAGAGAAAGGCTACGATGCGATCACTGTGCAGGATATCACTGACCGCGCCGACCTGAATCGCGGCACGCTCTATCTGCACTACCGCGATAAACAAGACTTGCTCCTGAGCAGCAGTGCCGAAGTGTTCGACGAATTGGTCGCGCAGCTGGCGCCGCTCGCGCCTGAACAGCTGACGCTGGACGTGCCTGAGCGGAATTTGATCCTGCTCTATCAGCATGTGGCGGCGAACGCCGATTTCTACGGCGTCATGCTCGGCGATCACGGCGTGCCGTCGTTTGTCAAGCGATTGCGTCATATCCTAGCGCAGTGGTCGCTGGCGCGCTTGGAAGCGCTGCGCGCGCTAGGAATTCCGATCGCGACGCTGCCGCCCGAATTCATTGCAAATTACATAAGCGGCGCGATCATCGGAATAACTGCGTGGTGGCTGGAAAATAATATGCCGCTGGCGCCAGAGATGCTGGCGCGTCATACGCTCCAGCTCACTGTCAGTGGACTCTATCCATCAGGCGTGGACAATTCGCTCAACGCTGCAGCGCCGCCGAGAATTTCAAGTTGATAGGCGCTCTCAGGTATAATATGCTCAAAATAGAGCGAATAGGCAGGCTTTGGGCATGAAAATCTTGATCGTGGATGATGAGCAGAACATCCGAGAGCAGCTGAGCAAGCGTTTGCGGCGAGAAGGCTTCACTGTGTTCACAGGTGCTAACGGCTTGGAAGGCTTGCGCCAATTCCACTCTGAGCGCCCAGACTTGGTAGTGCTGGATATCGTCATGCCCGAAATGGACGGCTTGACAGTCTGTCAGCGCATTCGCGAGGTCGCCGAGACGCCGATCATGATGCTCTCAGCCAATGCGATCACTGAAGAAGATGTGGTGCGCGGCTTGACGGCAGGCGCTGACGAGTACCTTGAGAAACCTGTCGGCATGGACGCTTTCGTGGCGCGCGTGCGCGCTCTGCTCCGTCGCGCGGCAATGGTCAGCGCTGAGGATGAGAAGAGCTACGCAGACGGTCACCTGATGATAGACCTGAAGCGCCGTCAGGTCTATGTGCGCGGCGTGAAAGAACATCTGACGCCAACCGAGTTCAAGCTGCTGGCAGTGCTGCTGGAGAACGCTGGGCGCGTCGTCTCACAGCGCGAGCTGCTAGAGCAAGTCTGGGGACAGGAATACGCGGAAGATTTGTACTATCCGCGCGTGTACATCAGCCAGCTGCGCCGCAAGATCGAACCTGATCCTGCCAATCCGACGTATATTTTGACTGAGCATCGCGTCGGTTATCGTTTTGAGAAGCAGCCGAACGGCTGAGCAGAGCTAGGGACGCGCTGTGGCACTCAGCGGCATCGCTTTAATTGTGAGCGTAGTGGCGCTTCTGCTCTCGCTGATGATGCTCACGCTCATCCTGTGGCAAGATTCGCTGAGCGCCAGCAGCCGCGTCTACGCGCTCTTCGTCGGCTTGATGCTTTTGTGGATCAGCGGCGTGCTGCTCAGCCGCTTGGGCGGCTTGGTCGGCGTTGCGCCCGATCTGATCAGCTTCGGCTTACGCTTGAACGATCTCGGCTTCACAGGCGCGTGCGTGGTCGGCTATCTGTTGGTCTTCGTGCTGAGCAGCGGACAGAGTCAACCTGCCATGCGGCTAATTTACGCAGCTGTCTTGAGCGTCTTGGCGCTGCAGACAGGCTTGATCCTCAGCACAGAGCCTGCGCGCTACCAAGTGCGCGCCGATGGCGTCCTCATCTACCGCTTGAACGAGCTAGGCGTGCTGACCTACAGTTTGGTGAGCGCGGCGACGTTGATACTGGCATGGCAGCGCCGCCGCAAGCTGAAAAGCCGTTGGTCGCTGCTCGGCATCAGCTTGTTCTCGTTAGGCGCGCTGAGCGAGCTGATCAGCCCTGAGCTGCGCTATCGCGGTCTGGGCAGCAGCCTGAGCGCTATCGGCACCTTGGCGATCAGCTACGCCATGCTGCAGACTCAGATCATCGCGCCGCTGATCGGACGTGCGCAGCAGCTGGAGAGCGTGCGCGCCGTCGGCTTGTCCATCACGCAAAGTCTGAATCTTTCTCAGGTCTTAGCGACCATCGCCGAGCGCGCCGCGCTGATTCTACAAGCGGATAGCGCGCTCATCTTCCTCAATCACGGCGACTATCTGGAGCTTGCAGCTGAGTACAATCTCTCGCCAAAGTTCATCGGCGCGCGCCTTGCCTATGGCGAAGGTTTGGTCGGCTATGCTGCCAAGACTCGCCAAACGCAACACGTGGAGAATTACAAGCGCGATTGGCGCGGCGCGCCTGATGTGCCATACGCCAAAGAAGGCTTTGGCGCGGCTGTGGCAGTGCCGTTGCTGCTCGATCAGGACGTGCAAGGCGTGTTGTTGGTTGTGGCAGGCGTGGATAGCAAACGTTTTGATCGCGACGACCTGCACTTGCTCGGCTTGCTCAGTCCACAAGCGGCGATCGCCATCGCGAACAGCCGCAATTACGAAGCGCAGCGTCAACTGGCGGATGAGCTGACCGAAGCGACCAATCAACTGCGCGATATGGACAAAGTCAAGACGCAAATGTTACAAATGACTAGCCATCAGCTGAAAAATCCGTTATTCTCTGCGCTATCTACGCTAGAAAATTTGCAACATGAGGTGCGCGATTTGGCTAACAGCGATTTGCAAGAGAGCCTGAACATCGTCCGCGCTGAATTGCAGCGCATGGAGCGCATCGTCTCGAACATCCTGAACTTGGAGCGCGTGCAAAACGGCAAACTCGCTTTCAGCGAGCTGAACATCGAGCCGCTCATCGAGGCAGCAGTGCGCGACTTCAACCATCAGGCGCAGCAGCGCAACATTGCGCTCAACGTCGCTTGTGAGTCGCCGCTGCCGCCATTGCGCGGCGACCGTCACTTCTTGACACAAGCGCTCGCCAATTTGGTGGAAAACGCGCTCAAGTTCACGCCTGAAGGCGGCTGCGTGAGCGTGCGGGCTTCTGTTATCGAAGACTGCGTGGTGATCAAGGTCAGCGATACAGGCATCGGCATCGCGCCTGCCGATCTCTCGCGCGTGTTTGAGCGTTTCTTCCGCGCTGAGCAGCCGAAAATGGCGCACGCGCGCGGCTCAGGCTTAGGGCTGAGTTTGGTGAAGGCTGTGATGGACGCTCACAACGGGCGCGTCTGGCTGGAGAGCGCGCTTGGCGAAGGCACAACGGTCTACATGGCATTGCCTATCTCGCCTTCGGCGTCTCTGGTGCAGTGATTTTGTGCGATCAAACGCGGCGGGCTACGAGCAGGTGCTATGATCAACTTATACGATATCCTCGAAGCGGCGGACGGGCAACTTTTTGGCGAGGCGAGCGCTGTGCTGTTCACAGATTTCTGCTTCGATGCGCAGCGCGCTCAGCATGGGCAGCTCTTCGTCGCGCTCAAGACCGAGCAAGGCGATGGGCATCAATTCATGCGCGAGGCAGTTGAGCATGGCGCGCTAGGCATCATGTGTCAGCGTCCGCCTGACTTCGACACGGAAGGCTTGACCGTGATCGTGATGCGCGACGTCGAGTCGGCTTTGCTGAACTGGGCGAGCATCGCGCTCAAAAAGCTCGGCACGACGGTGATCGCAATTGCAGGCGGCGCAGCCGCAACTGCCGCGCGTGAGGCGATCGCGGCTGTGCTGGGCGTACGTCATCGCGTCTACAACGGCGTTGATACCTTCGGCGGCAAGCTGAGCCTGCCGCTTGCGCTCGGTCGCCTTGCGGCTGAAGATCAATTCGCGGTGCTGGAGATACCGCTCATGCAGCGCGGCGGCATGAGCGAGCTGATGACGATCCTCAAGCCGCTGGTCGGCGTGGTGACCGACTTGAATCACGGCGGCATGGCGCGCTTTGAGTTGCGCGATCTGCTCGCTCAGGAGTACGCGACGCTTGTGACTTGCTTGCCTGCCAACGGCTTAGCCGTCCTGAACTACGATGACGATCAGATTCGCGCGATGTGTCAGCGGACTGCCGCCAATGTGCTGACCGTTGGCTTGGATCGCGGCGAGGTCGCCTTTGGCGCGGATTTCACAGCCTACAACCTGCTCTTAGGGCGCGATAAGACAGGCTTCGATGTGCGTCACGGCAGCGAGCGCTATCTGGGACGTTGGATTCCGTTGCTGGGCGCGCACACGCTCTACGGCGTGCTGGCAGCGTTAGCAGTCGGCAGCGCGTATGGCGTCTCAGTGGCTGAAGGCTTGAACGCTATCAAGGCGCTGCAGCCGTTGCCCGGTCGCTTGAATCCGCTGGAAGGCGTGAACAGCTGCCTGCTGGTTGACGATAGCTATGACGCCAATCTGCCAAGCACACTAGCGTTGCTGGATTGGCTGCGCGACCTGCGCCTGCCTGCCGAGAACGGACGGCTGATCTTCTTGCTGGGCAACTTGGGCGATATGGGCAAGCATACCATCAGCGCACATCGCGAAATTGGCAGGCAAGCAGCAGAAGTGGTAGACGTTTTGGTGACTGAAGGCGACTTAGCGGCTGTGGCAGGGCGCGCTGCGCTCGATCACGGCATGGATCGGCGCAATGTGCGCATCACTTACTCGCCTGAGGACGCGGCAGCCAGCATCGCCAGTTGGCTACAACCTGATGACGTAGTGGTGATCAAAGGCAGCGCCGCCAGCCGCATGGAACGCGCCACACGCGCTCTGCTGGCGCACGCTGAGGACGTGGCACGGCTGCCGCGCTACGATGAGCAGGACGTTGAACATCTGGCGCAGGTGCTGCCGCGCCAGACATGGGTCGAGATTGACCGAAGCGCAATCGCGCACAATGTGCGTCGGATCAAAGCGATTGTCGGCGAGAACGTGACGGTCGTGGCAGTTGTCAAAGCGAACGGCTATGGACATAACGCTGTGGCAGTCGCCTCGACAGCTTTGAACAACGGCGCTACGTATTTGGCGGTCAGCGCTGTTGGCGAAGCAATTGAGCTGCGCGAAGCGGCGATTGACGCGCCGATCTTGATCTTCGGCTACACGCCGCCGAACGCTGTCCGTCAGGCGCTGCGCTACGACCTGACGCTGACGCTCTACGATCTGGATGTGGCGCGCGCCTATAATCGCATCGCGCGCGAGCTGGACGCCATTTTGCGCGTGCATGTGAAAGTGGACACGGGACTGGGACGCATGGGCTTGCTGCCTGAGCAAGTGACGCCGTTTTTCCGCAGCGTGCGCAACTTGCGCAACCTTGAGATCGAAGGCATTTACACGCACTTCGCTTCCGCCGATAGCAACACGGAATATACGCGTGCTCAGCTGCAGGTCTTCGAGAATTGCCTCGCGCCATTGCGCGCTGCCGGCTTGCAATTCAAGTACATTCACGCTGCCAACACGGCTGCTACGCTCACCATGCCTGAGACGCATTACAACATGGTGCGTCCTGGCATCGGCATTTACGGCATTATGCCGAGCATTGGCGCGCCGCTGCCGCCTGATTTCCGCCCTGCCCTGACGTGGAAGACGACCATCGGCATTGTCAAGACGCTGCCACAAGGCGCGTACGTTGGCTACGGCAACACTTATCGCACGCGCGGCACAGAGCGCATTGCCATCATCAATGTCGGCTATGCAGATGGCTTCCGTCGTGCGCCCGGACGCTGGCGCGAAGTGTTGGTTCATGGGCAGCGCGTGCCTGTTGTCGGTCGCGTCAGCATGGACTTATCGGCGATCAATGTGACTAACGTGCCAAACGTCAACATCGGCGACGAAGTGGTGCTGATCGGCAAGCAAGGCGATGAGTACATCAGCGTTGACGAGGTCGCTGAGTGGCTGGATACCAACACTTACGAAGTCGTCACGTCCATCGCAGCGCGCGTGCCGCGTCTGTAGCGCATTGCGCAGCGCTCAAATGTGGTAACATAAAGCCTTAATGTGTCTATCAGACGAGACAAGCGAGGCTTAAATGACCTTTCCACATGCCCAAGCGCGCCTTGATAAACTACGCGGCATCCTGCGGCGCGCTCAGTACGATTGCGTGGCGCTGACGCCTGGCGCTAACTTCTTCTACTTGAGCGGCATCGCTTTCGAGATAGGCTCGCGACCGATCTTGTTGCTGATCACGCCTGACGGCACGCCTGCGCTGATCATCCCTGCTCTTGAGCTGCCGCGCATCGAAGGACGTGAGCCGTTTCCGCTGCGCTACTTCTGCTATAGCGACGCTGAAGGCTACATAACCGCTTTCGCCGCAGCCTGCGAAGCGCTCGCGCTCGCGGGCAAGCGCATCGGCGTGGAAGGCATGAAGCTGCGCTTCGCTGAAGGCGAAACTTTGGCGCGCTACGCGCCTGAAAGCCGTTTACAAGCTGCCGACGACGTGCTGCAGTGGCTGCGCATTCACAAAACAGCGGATGAGATCGCGCACATGCGGCGCGCCATCGCCATTAGCGAGGCAGCGCTTGCGCAGGTTGTGCCACAGGTGCGCGTCGGCATGAGTGAGCGCTACATCGCGCGTCTGCTGAGCGAGGCGCTCAACGCGCAAGGCGCTGAGGCGTACGCCTTCGAGCCGCTCGTGCTGAGCGGAGAGAACACCGCGCAGCCACACGGCACAAGCACTGATCGCACGATCTGCGAAAGCGACCTGCTGCTCTT
>DAOTWB010000308.1:0-2321 GCA_034436235.1 Anaerolineae bacterium | reverse complement strand
AGATCGTTGAGCAATTGGTTGACCGTCTCAACCGAGTCAGGCTTGTTCGTGCCGATCACGCCCGTCGGACCGCGCTTGATCCAGCCGGCGCAATAGACGCCGCGCAAGACCTGTCCATCTGCCACCACGCGACCTTCCACATTCGGCAGCACGCCGTTGCGCTCGTCAAAAGGCAGCTCAGGCAACGCTACGCCTTTGTAGCCAATGCTGCGAAAGACCAAGCCGACAGGAATGATGAACGTCTCATCGGTCGCCTTTGGACGCAGCGAGCCATCGCTGGCAGGCTGCAGCACATTGCGCACCAGTTTGATCGCCTCAACGCGCTCCGTGCCGATCAGCTCGACAGGCGAGACGAGAAAGTGCATGTGAATCTGGCGGCTTTTACCGCGCCTGCCGCGCGCGGCGTACTCCTGCAACAAGCGCACGTTCTTCTGGACGCTTGTATCGCCCGATTTATCGAGCCACTCCGCGCTGAGCGGATCGAGCATAGCTTCTTCAGGGCTGACGATCACATCGGCATCAGCGAGTTCGCCCAGCTCCTTCAGCTCAGGATTGGTGTAAGCCGCTTGCGCCGGTCCGCGCCGTCCCAGCATGTAAATGTGCTTGACGCGGCTGTGACGCAAGGCTTCCAGCGCGTAGTCGGCAATATCCGTGCCGATCAGCTCTTCGGGCGTCTTGGCGAGGATGCGCACCACGTCCATCGCCACGTTGCCGTTGCCGATGACAGCCACGCGCTCTTGCGAAAGGTCAAATTGCAGGTCGCGATAGTCAGGATGCGCGTTGTACCAACCGACAAACTCAGTGGCAGCATGACTGCCTGCCAAATCTTCGCCTGGTATGCCCATGCGCCGATCCGACTGCGCGCCGACGGCGTAGATCACGGCGTGGTAGTGCGCCATCAGGTCGCTGTGCATCAGATCGCGCCCGATCTCAACATTTCCGAAGAAGCGGAAGTTGGCGCTCGCCGCAATTCGCTCGTAGACCTTGATCACGCCTTTGATCTTCTGATGATCGGGCGCGACGCCGCCGCGCACCAAGCCATATGGCGTCGGCAACCGATCGTACATATCAATCTCAACTGCTAAGTTCGCTTGCTTCAAAAGATGCTCGGCTGCGTAGAAGCCCGATGGACCTGATCCGACGATGGCAACGCGCAGCGGCTGACCGACCGTTCCGATAGCTGGCATGTTCAGCAATACCTCACACTCTGAAATTCACGAGGCACTCGCAAAAAGTGCAGCCTTTCACAAGGTACACTATAAGCGAATCCATGCCAAATGGCAATGCAAGAAAGCATCAAAGTGCCGTTACAAAAGTCAGGTCTTAGCTGCGTGCGCTTGCCGTTCGCTTTGTAGCGCCAGCAGTACGCCGATCGCGATCAGCAGCGCGCCAAGCACCAAGCGCGGCGTGATCGCCTGCCCGAGCAGCAAGTTGGAGAGCAGCGCGCCGACTAGCGGCTGCGCAAACAGAAACAGCGATGCAACGCTCGCTTGCACAAGCGCAAACGCGCGATTCCAGAGGTAATTCGCGACGCCCATCGCGATCAGGCTCAGGAAGAGAATGCCTGCTAAGATTTCAAGCGTCAGAGCAGGCAGCGCCGTCTCGCGCAGCTCTAGCGCAGCCAACGGCGCGCAGAAGATGAAGCCGCCGATCATGGCGTAAGTCGTGATCGCCGACGTGCTGAAGCGCTCGGATGCGCGCCGCACCAAGACTGAGTAAGCAGCCCAGCTGATCGCAGCGAAGGCGAGCGCCACATCGCCGAGCAGTCGTCCTGCCTCTGCCAAGCCGAGCGAGAACTGCGCTAGATCGAGAATGGTGAGGACGCCTAGCGTCGCCACGGCGCCTGAGATCAATTTGAGCGGCGTGAGCGCCTCGCGCAGCAAGAGCCATGCGAACAGCACGATGAAGGCAGGCGCAGCGCTTGTGATGACCGAGCCGTTGATGGCAGACGAGAGCGACGTGCCGACAAACTGCGAGCCAACGCTGACGCCGAAACCGAGCGCGCCAAGCGCCATCAAGCGCACAGCGTCGCGGCGCGGCAGCTTCAGGCAGCCTTGCAAAGCCAGAACGCTCGCAAATAGCGGCGCAGCGATGCCTAGGCGTATGCTCAACAGCGTGAACGGCGGAATGAATTGCATCATTGCATCGCTGACCACGAACATGGCGCCCCAGAGCGACGCCGCCGTGATGCCATACAGCGCGCCGCGCAGCGTTTGTGTCATCTGCATTCAAAAATATCCGTGAATAGCGCGTTTCAGGCGATCATGCCATGAGAGAGCCGCTAAAGCAAGCCTGCCCGTGCGGCGCCTTCGCGCAGAAAG
>DAOTWB010000307.1:0-13132 GCA_034436235.1 Anaerolineae bacterium | reverse complement strand
AACGATCTGTTGCGCTTGGCAGAATTGGTGGAGACACAGTTGGTGGAAGCGGTGCGTGCCTTGCAGCAGCGCGATTTTCAGGCGGCGCGGCGCGTTGAGGCATTCGATGCGACGATCAACAGCTTGCGCTATGAGATTGAAGAGCAGTGCTACACGCTCTTGGCGTTGCAACAGCCAAACGCCGGCGATCTGCGGCGCATTGTGGCGGCGGTCAGCATTGCCACGAATTTGGAGCGCATGGGCGATCATGCGGCAGGCATTGCGCGCATTGCGCTGCGCACAGAGGCGCTTGCGGCAGCTGTCCATCTGCCGCTCTTCACCGATATGGCGCGCCTTGCCGCCGAAAACTTGCATCAGGCGATGATCGCTTTTGAGAAGAGCGACGCGCAGCTGGCGCGGCAAGTGGTTCAGCGCGATGAAGAGGTGGATGCGCTGCACAAGCGCGTGTACGATTATCTGATCAAGACGATGATGGAGAATTCGGCAGCTGTTGAGTACGCTACGCTGCTGCTCTGGGTCTCGCACGATATTGAGCGCTTCGCCGACCGCGTTTCGAACATCTGCGAGCGGATCATCTACATCGTGACAGGCACGCTGTTCGAGCCGCGCTCCAGCACGGCGCTCTGAGCATCGCACAGCACGCTGCGGACAAGGTCGCTGACCTTGTCCGCGCATTTTATGTAACGGTCGCGCCGCCTTGACAAGGCTGTCGCGCTGTGCTACGCTGTGCGGCGCGAATGCCTCAGCAGCGACGGAAAAAGCCATGCGCGCAGACAAGCACGTCATTGAAACACTTGAATTTCCCTCACGCCTAGCAAGCGACAGCCGATGACCGATCCGCTGCCGTGGCGCCAAGCCGAGGTGCGCCATCTGCTCAGCCTCTCGCCTGATGAAGTGCGGCGACGCGCCGCTGAGCGCTTGATTGTCTGCGCTGATGTAGACGCGCTGCATCGGCGCATGGCGGAAGACCTTGCCGCTGAGATCGCTGCCGCTAACGCGCAAGGCGCGCCGTTGCGCCTGATCCTGCCCGTCGGTCCAATTGGCGGCTATCCGTATCTTGTGGAGCTGATCGCGGCGCGTCGGCTGTCGTTAGCGCGCTGTTGGCTGTTCTTCATGGACGAATATTGCGATGCCGATGGCGACGTGCTGCCGCCTGAGCATCCGTTGAGCTTTCGCGGCACGATGGAGCAGCTGTTCTTCGCGCCGTTGCGCGCGCAAGGCAGCGACCTTGTGCCAGAGCAGGTCATCTTTCCTGATCAGACCAACTACGCGCGCATTCCTGAGCTGATCGAGCGCTTAGGCGGCATTCAGACTTGCTATGGCGGCGTCGGCATTCACGGACATCTCGCCTTCAACGAGCCTGAGCGCGGCGTGGCGTCGCTTTCGGTGCGGCGCGTGCGTCTGAACGATTTCACAGTGACCATGAACGCGATTCGCGCCAACATCGGCGGCAACATCGCCTGTTTTCCGCGCTATGCCTACACGCTCGGCATGCGCGAGATTCTGAGCGCGCAACGTCTGCGGCTGTACTGCCGCAATGATGGCGCGCTGGATTGGGCGAATACTGTGCTGCGCTTGGCGCTCTTCGGCACGGCAGGCGACGATTATCCTGTCACGCACATTCGCGGTCGCGATTACACGATCATCACCGACGAAGCCACGCTCGCCTCGCCGAAATACATCATCTGACAAGTTGATAGTTTTTGGCGAAGGCGTGTTGTGTCATAATCTTGTGAGACGTGCGCAACAATTGGAGACGGCATTGCCGCGTGACTATGGCAGTTGATCCAAACTGGGTTGAACAACACATCAGCAACGAGCTGGGCTTGATCGCGCGCGACTTGCTCAAGCTGTACCGCTTGGCGCCGGGCGCGCTGCACGCGCATTTGATGTCGCTGGGCAGCAGCTCGAACGAGGTCTATCAGCGCGTGCTGGCGGATATAGACGCCTTGCGCGTCAGTGCGCGGCGCGTGCGCGTGACCGAAGATCACGTCGCAGCACTGCGCGATCTGCTCAGCGCCTATCCGTTCCATCCGTTGGTCAGCTTGATCATGTGGGACGGACGGCACGGCTGGCGGCTGAGCATAGATGACGCGCAATACGTGGCATTCCGTGCGGCGGATATCGTCGGGCTGAGCTTTGAAGATGGCGACCTGCTGCGCCAGCGCTTGAACACGCTCGTGATCTGGCAAGCGGATACGCCGCCTGCTTTCGGCAGCGCCTTTCAAGCGCGCCTCGCCGATATCACGCTCTATTTAATTGAGCTGAGCGGCGTGCTTTAAGCCAGCGCTTCCTGCAGTTTGGCGTGCAGGATATGCTCAGGCGCCGCGCCTTCGATATGCACGCGCTCATTGATGACTGTGCGCGGCACGCCCATCACCTGATACTGCTCCGCCAGCTCAGGGAACTCTATCGCCTCGACCATATCGGCGCGGATCAGATCGCTCTCAAGGGCGAAGCGATGCGCCAGCAGAACGGCTTGCGGACAGTACGGACAGCTCGGCGTGACGAACACTTGGATATGCACAGGCTGTGTCAGCGCGGCTGCCCATGCCTTCACTTCTGCCGATAAGCCCGACTCGCCCTTGCCGACCATCAAAATGCTGTGGACGAGCGAGCTGAACTCATAGCCTGATGGAATGCCATAGTAGCGAATGCCATAATCCCTCGGCGACTCGCCGCCGCGCATCACCACCAACGCCGGCGTCTTATCCACCTTGTATTGCGCGGCAAGCTCAGGCGCTTGCTGCACATCATATTCTTCGAAGCTGAGCTTCGGCGAGAGCTCCGCCACTTCCGTCACAATTTGGCGTATCTCAGTGCAGTACTCACAGCCTTGCTGACTGGTGAACAGCACCAGCTTCACGGCGTGGCTGAGCTGATCGAACTCGTGCGCAAGGTACTCGCGGTCGCGCGCTTGGATGAGCGGCATAAGGTTCTTCCTTCACAGATCATGTATTGTCTCACGCAGTAGAGACGCGCTCAGCGCAGGCAGCCTTACGCTATGAGCCATTAGCCTCAGTGAACAGACGCGATAGTTTGCGCTGACAAAACGCGCCGATCCATGTACAATGCGAAGTGTGGTAGACTCTAACCAGACTGCCCGAAAAAGCGGACGACTGGGTCGTTTTATGGATGTTTCCGATAGATCGCACGTTGAGATGTTGGTGCAGATCGCGCGTCTTCTGGCGACGCTCGACCTAGACGACGTATTGCAGCAGACTATCCAGCTGACCACGCAGACGGTCGGCGCGGCGCGCGGCACCTTCTTTCTGCTAGATGCGCAAGGCGAATCGCTACAGCGTTTCATCTCAGCACAAGCCTACGACGCTGAGACGCGCGAGATCGTCTCGCGGCGCGTTTTGGAGCAAGGCTTGGCAGGCTGGGTGATGATGAATCAACAATCCGCGCTGATCGAGGACACGCTGACTGATCCGCGCTGGGTAGTCTTGGACGCCGAAAAAGAGCGCGCGCGCGTGCGCTCAGTGCTGTGCGTGCCGTTCTTTGTGGAAGGCGAGCTGCGCGGCGTGATGACGCTTGAGCATCCGCAACCGTATCACTTCACGCAGGCGCACTTGCGCTTGGTGGAAGCAGCAGCCAATCAAGCCGCCGCTTCGCTGCGCAACGCACAGCTCTTCGACCGCGTGCAAGCGCAGCAACGCGAGCTTCAAGCGATCCTCGATAGCGTCTCAGAGAGCTTGCTGGTGCTTGATCGGCTCTTTTGCGTGCGGCTCGCCAATCCTGCCGCGCTGGCGTTGCTCGGCGCGCAAGAATCGGACGTGCTGGGCTTCAATCTGGAAGCGCTGGCAGCGCGGCTCGATAATCCGTTCTTGGCGCAGCTCGCCCAGAAACTGACCGCTGCCCTGCAAGACGCTCAAAGTCGTTTTGAGCTGCGCGACGAGCGCGCCAAGCGCGACTTCGTGGTGAACGTGGCGAGCATTGACGCGCGGCGCGCCGCTGAGAGCGGCTACGTGCTTGCCTTGAGCGATGTTAGCTCTTTGAAAGACCTGACTCGCCTGAAGACGCATATGATCCAAATGGCATCGCACGATTTGAAGAATCCAATCGGCGTGCTGCGCAACTATCTAGACGTGATCCGCGCCGATGTAGATAGCGGACTCTTGCCCGATCGGCGCTTTTTGGAGAATATGTACAAGGCGCTCGCGCGCATGGAAGCCTTAGTGGTCAATTTGCTGAACGTTCAGCGCGCCGAAGAGACCGAGCCGCTCAGCCGCGAGCTGTTCGATCCCTACGAACTGATCAACGCGGCGCTAGAAGATATGCTGCCTTCTTTGCACGTGCGCCAACAGACTCTCATCCAGAACCTGCAGCCGAATCTGCGTCCGCTCAAAGGCGATTTCAGCCGCCTGCGCGAGGCGATCAACAACTTGTTGGATAACGCCAGCAAGTACACGCCTGAAGGCGGCGAGATCGTGGTCAGCGCCTATAGCGAAGATGAGCGCTTCACCTTTAGCGTCAAAGACAACGGCTATGGCATTCCTGCCGATCAGCAAGCTGCGATCTTCCAGCCGCACTTCCGCGCCACACAAGCCGCTACGCGACATATCAGCGGCAGCGGCATCGGCTTGAGCTTGGTCAAAGAAGTGATCGAGCGGCACGGCGGACAAGTCTGGTTCGTCAGCAAGGAAGGGCAGGGCAGCACCTTCGGCTTTTGGCTGCCCATCTTAACCTGAGAAAGGATACGCTGCCTATGGCTACCGAGCCGAACAATCTCACTAGCACGTTGCCGCCCGAGCCGCCTGAGATCGAGCTGCTCGATCAGGTGGATACCGCGCCTGCGCCGCCGCCGCCACAGCCGCACGTCGCGCATTTTTATCAGCCTGAGCGCTTCGCCTGTGTGCGTTGCGGCTCGACGAACCTTGCGCGCGGCATGATCGTGGATTACAGCGGTCAGCGTTTTGAGCAAGTGCGCTTTGCGCCGCGCCGTCTCTCGCTGCGCTGGCTCAACTCGCTGTTCAACCTGCGCCCATGGCGGCGTCTGCTAAAGCTGGAAGCCATCGCCTGCCGCGATTGCGGCGCCGTCCTCTTGGTCGTCGATCCTGAGGCGTTGCGCCGCGCTGAGCCTATCCGTGACGCCTAGCCGCCGTGAATCTACACGAATATCAAGCCAAAGCCATCTTCGCGCGCTATGGCATTCCCACGCCCAGCGGCATGGTCGTCACCTCGCCGCAAGATGCCTACGACACAGCGCGCGAGCTTGAGCGCGAAGTCGTCATCAAGGCGCAAGTGCTGTGCAAAGGTCGCGGCAAGGCAGGCGGCATTCGCCTGGCGCGCACCGCCGACCAAGTGCGCCAGATGACCGAAGCTGTGCTTGCCCTGACCATCAACGGCTTGCCCGTTCACAAAGTGTTGGTCGAGCAGAGCGCCGATATCCATCAAGAGTTCTACCTCGGCATTCACAACGACCGCGCCGTCGAGCAACCTGTCATCACAGCTGCCACTGGCGGCATCGGCATGAGCATCTCTGCCAGTCGGCAGACGGGCAAACTAGCGCGCGAAGTGATCGATCCGCTGCTCGGCTTGCAAGACTATCAAGTGCGCCACTTGCTGGTGAGCCTTGAGCTGCCGCGCCCTTTGTGGAAGCCTTTCGGACAGATCGCGCATCAGCTCTACCGTTGCTTTGACGAAAATGACGCGCTGCGCGCTGAGATCGATCCGCTGGCGCTCACGCGCAGCGGACAGTTTGTGGCGCTTGACGGCACGCTGATCGTTGACGATAGCGCGCTCTTCCGTCATCCTGAGCTTGCCGATATGCGCGACCTGCACGCTGAGACGCCGCAAGAGATGCGCGCACGTGCGCTCGGCTTGAGCTATGTGCCGCTTGACGGCGAGATCGGCTGTGTGGTGAACGGCGCAGGGCTCGGCATGGCGGTCATGGATATGCTGCGCGCTGCCGCAGTCCGCCTGGGCGCGCCATCGGTCAGCCTCGCCAACTTCATAGATATCGGCGGCGGCGCGCGCGCTGACAAAGTGATCGCCGCCGCGCAAATCGTGACCAGCCAAGTGGGCGTGCGCGCGCTCTTGGTCAGCATTTTTGGCGGCATCACGCGCTGCGATGAAGTTGCGCACGGCGTGCTGCAAGCGATCAACGCGCTCCACTTGCACATGCCGATCGTCGTGCGCTTGGCAGGCACGCGCGCCGAGCAAGGACGCGCGTTGCTCGCCGCTGCCGACTTGCCGAACGTGCAGAGCGTCACGTCGCTCACCGAAGCTACCGAAAGCGCCGTGCGCGCTGTGCAGGAGAACGCTCAAAATGGCGTGGCTGCCCAAGCGTGAGACGCGCGTTTTAGTGCAAGGCATCAGCGGACGCGAAGGCGCGTATCACACTGAGCAGATGCTCGCTTACGGCACGCAGATCGTGGCAGGTGTCACGCCTGGCAAAGGCGGCGAGTGGCTCTTCGCGCGCATCCCGATCTTCGACTCAGTGCGCGAGGCGCGCCACGCCACAGGCGCGACCGTCTCGGTCATGTTTGTGCCGCCGCGCGCCGCCGTGGATGCGCTCTATGAGGCGATCAGCGCGCAGCTCGATCTGGTCGTGTGCATCACTGAGAATATCCCTGTGCGCGATATGCTGTACGTGAAGCGGTTGTTAGCGCTCAGCCGTACGCGCCTGCTCGGACCGAGTTCGCCAGGGCTGATCGTGCCTGATCAAATCAAGCTGGGCATCATTCCTAGCCAAATTGTCACGTCGGGCAGTGTTGGCATCGTCTCGCGCAGCAGCACCTTGCTCTACGAGGTCGCCGAGGCGCTGAGCGCACGCGGCATCGGGCAGCGCGCCTGCATCGGCTTGGGCGGCGACACAGTCTCAGGCACGCACTTCGTAGACGTGCTGGAGTTCTTTGAAGACGATCCGTACACTGAGCGCGTGGTGCTGATCGGCGAGATCGGCGGCGTCGGCGAAGAGCAAGCGGCGCGCTTCATCCGCGAGCGCATGACCAAGCCTGTCGTCGCCTATATCGTCGGCAAGTATTCGCCCAAGAATCAACGCATGGGTCACGCCGGCGCCATCATCGAAGGCGAGATCGGCGGCTACGCTGAGAAAGCTGAAGCGCTGCGGCAAGCAGGCGCGCGCCTTGCCGAATCGCCTGAGGCAATTGCGCGCTTGCTGGCGTGATGCTCAATAGATCGGCGAGACCATGTAGCCAATGCCGTGGATCGTTCGGATGAAGCGATCAGTGTCGGCTTTATCGCCCAGCTTGAGGCGCAAATTGCGGATGTGCGCGCGCACAAGGTCAGGATCGCCTGTGTTGGCAGGATAATCCCAGACTGCCTCTAGCAAGTGTTGCGCTGAGTGAGTCTGATTCGGATGTTCCATCAAGTAGCGCAGCAAGCGATGCTCTGTGGCGGTCAGTTGCACTTCATTTTGGTCAATGCGCACGCGGTAGGTCGAAGAATCAAGGCACACTTTGCCCAGCTGCAAGATGCTTTTCTCTTGACTGATCGGCTGCAGGCGGCGCAGCAGCGCGCGCACGCGCGCGCTCAGCTCGGTCAGCACAAAAGGCTTGGTCACATAATCGTCGCCGCCGGCATCCAAGCCTGCCACAATCTCTTCCGTTTGCGCGTGCGCAGTCAGGAATAGGATCGGCAGGTCGGTGTAGCGCGGATCGGTGCGCAGCCGCTTGCAAAGCTCCAGACCGTCCATGCCGGGCGGCATGTTGATATCGAGGATCAGCGCGTCAGGACGGCGCTCCGCGATCTTCTGCAATGCCTCTTGCGCTGAGCGCGCCTGCCCAACTTCGTAGTCGTCGCGCTGCAGCGCACGCTTGAGCGTCCCTAGCACGTCTTCTTCATCATCTACCGTCAGGATATAGTGCTTCATACGCAGCCGCCTTTACGAATTTTATGCACAATTATAGCGCAAATGAAATTCTTGTACATGACGCAGCCGCCATTGCCGAAAAGTATCTTCTCGCGTTACACTGACGGCGTTTTGAGCCACACGGACGAAAGACGCGACCATGAATGCAGCTGAACAGGCTTTAGAGCGCCTGCTGATCGGCAACCGACGCTACATTGCCATGCGTCAAGTGCATCCGCGCCAAACTGAATTGCACCGCCAGACTCTTGTGGAAGGACAGCATCCGTTCGCCGCCATTTTGAGCTGCTCAGATTCGCGCGTGCCTTCGGAGATCATCTTCGATCAAGGCTTGGGCGACCTGTTCATCGTGCGCACAGCCGGTCACGCCGCAGACGCGCTAGTGCTTGCCAGCCTTGAGTACGCCGTCTTGGCGTTGGCAGTGCAGCTGATCATGGTCTTAGGTCACGCGCAGTGCGGCGCGGTCAAAGCGGTGATGAACGATCAAGCCCAGGCAGGACATCTGCCGCATTTAGCGGCGCGCCTGCGCCCTGCGCTCGCTGAGCTGCCATCGGACGCTGACGACGCGCTCGATAGCGCCGTGCGTCAGAACGCGCGCTTCACAGCGGCAGCGCTCGCCGCTGAGAGCGCGATCTTAGGCGACGCGCAAACATCGGATCGGCTCAAAATTGTGCCTGCGCACTACGATCTCGCCACAGGCGCCGTGGCGCTGCTGTGAGCGCTTCACACAAGCGGCACTTGATCGGCGTGGCGCGGCTTCTCGCGCGCCGCTTGCTTAAATGTGCCGAAAGGGAGCGGCATGTGCGGACGCGCACCCTCCTCCACCAACGCTTTGATGGTCAAAATTTGCAGGCGCGGATAGCGCTCATCGGCGAAGGCGTGCTGATATTCGCCTGCGATAGCTGCCTCGCGGCGCATAGCGGCTGTCGGCGGCTCTAACGTGATCAACAGCGCCATTTGCGCTCCTTCGCGCTCCAGCGCGCCGCGCAGATCGCGCACGGTCGTCACGCTCACCTTGCCCGATTTCACCTGCACTAGGACGCGCTTCGGCTTGCCGCTATTATCGTCGAAGAAATTGATCACGCCGTCTATGCCTTGATCGGCGCCGCGCTTGCCCGTGCTTTGCACAGGTCGCGCTTTGACCAATGAGAGCGCCCACCATTGGAATTGGTAGCGATCCGCTTGCGCTAACGTGCGCGCGCCTGCTTCGTCAACAGGCTCGCCGATTGTCTTGATATCGCCCAGCTCAGGGAACATCTCGCTCAGGCGACTTTTGATGAGCGAGATCGCCAAATGCGTGATATCAATGCCTATCCATTGCCGTCCCAGCTTTTGCGCGGCGGCGATGGCTGTGCCGCAGCCGCAGAACGGATCGAGGACGACGTCGCCCGGTCGGCTGGACGCTCGGATGATGCGTTCCAGCAAAGCGATTGGCTTCTGCGTCGGATAGCCGAGATTTTCCTTGTTCTGACCGTGCAGATGCTCGATATCCGTCCACAGATCGGTCACGGGCATGCCTTCCTGCTCGTCAAGATAGCGCTTCAGGCGCGGCACATTGCTGCCTTCAGTGATCACGACCCGACCTTCCTGCCAAGCCTGCATCATCCGCTCTTTCGTCCAGCGCCAGACGCGCACAATGCCACTGCCTGGCGGAAATTCGTAGGTCAGGTTCGGACGCTTTTTATTCGGATTGGTTAAATCAGCAAGCCAATAGCGGCGTCCTGTCTCAGGCTCAACATATTTGTAGAATCTGCGCACGTATTCAGGATCGTATTCAGCGTACGGCATGTAGAATGGCGTTGCGTCGCTCTTGGCGTAGTAGAAGATGATATCGTAAGAGCGCGACATGCGCTTGGTGACATGCGACTTAGGCTGCGAGCGCTTCCAGATGATCTGATTGCGGAAGTTCTGAGCGCCGAAGATAGCGCTCAGCAGCAGCTGCAGGTAGGCGCTGGCAGTGGTATCGCAGTGTAAGTACAGGCTGCCGGTCGGCTTCAGCACGCGATGCAACTCGATCAAGCGCGCCGCCATCATCACCAAGTACGCCATCATCTGATTGGCGCCAAGCACTTGCCGCAACGACGCGACCACTGTGCTGATCTGCCCGCTCGGCGCGTTTGTCACCAACTCTTGGTAGGTCGCCTGCGCTGTGCGATCCCAATGCCAAGTATCTTCAAAAGCAGTGATCTGCGCCACAGAGTCGCGGTTGCTCTCATCTTTGAAGAGGACGTTGTAGCTGCGGTTGCTGTTGAACGGCGGATCGAGATAGATCAGGTCTACGCTCTCATCAGGGATGTAGCGGCGCAGCACAAACAGATTATCGCCATAGTAGAGCGCGTTCATCGCCATGTACCTCATCGAGCAGGATATGAGAAGTATAGCACGTTTTGCAGCGCCTGAAACACTTGTTCAGAAATTGCCGCCTTGCGCAGGACGCGCTACAATGCGCGCTTGAGCGAGGCGCGCCATATGAGCGAAGCTGAGGAAATTTTCCTGTACCTGACGACCGTCGGACGCAAGAGCGGACTGCCGCGCCAGATCGAAATCTGGTTTGTGCAGCACGCTGAGCGCTATTACGTGGTGGCTGAGCGGCGCGAGCAGGCGCACTGGGTGCAAAATATTCAGCAGGCACCGCGCGTGCAGTTCAGCGTGGGCAGGCGCGACGATCGAGGCGCAGTCTTGCCGCTCAGCGCGGCGCAGGCGCGTCTGGTCGCCGATGACGAACCAATTGCGGCGCAGGTGCGCGCGCTGATGGACGCCAAATACGGCTGGAGCGACGGCTTGATCGTAGAATTGCGTAGGATAGCGCCATGATGCGCAGATTCGCCCGCCTTTTGACGCTGCTCATGGTGTTGAGCGCTTGCAATAGCGCGCCGAGCGTCCTGATCGCCACGCCGTTGCCGCCCGATGCCGACTTTCGCACTTATCGGCATCCCAGCGGCGTCTTCACGCTGCGCCTGCCGCCGAGTTGGTCAGTGCGCGACGTGAGCGACTCCACAGCCGTGCGCGCTGAGTTCTCAGCGCCGAACACCAACAGTCTGCCGCTGAGCGTCTATGTGGTGAACAGCGGCGTGTCGCTGAGCGCGACCGCGTTGATCGAACACATTGATCGCTACCTGCAGACTGTTCACGGCGCCGCCTACCGCGAGTACAGCCGCACGGCGCAAGGCGACGGCAGCTGGCGCGTGGTCGGCGTGCGGCGCACAGGCATCGGCGAGCGCGTCCTGAATACGTTTCTGCAAGCGGACGGCACTTTCCTGAGCGCGATTGAAGCCGATGTGACCGATCTGGACGAGGCGGCGCTTGATACGCTGCGCGCCGTGATCAACACGCTGCGCGTCGATCCGAGCGCAGCGCTGCGCATCAACGATCTGAGCCAAGCGCCTGAAGCGCCTGTGGCGGAAGTCGGCTCGCTCACCTTCAGCGGCTTGCACGCTTGGACGGCGCCGAACGGCGATTTCGTGATCAACGGCATGGTCACGAATGCGGCAGGCGCGCCGCTTGAGGCGCTGCGCGTGACCGCGCTGCTCTACGACGCAAACGACGCCGTCCTGAGCGAACAATCGAACGTGGTCAGCAAAGAGATTCTGGCGCCGAGCGCCAGCGCGCCGTTCTCGATTCGTTTTCGCGGCGGCAAGCCCAGCCGCGCCGTCCGCTATGAGCTGCGCAGCGCAGCGCGCCATGCCGAATTCGCCTTACAGACTCATCTGGATGAAGATGCTTTCATTCGCGGCAATGAAATCGCGCGCTACAACGCGAACGGCTTCCTGACGGTCAGCGGCGATATCGTCAATCAGACGCAAGGCGCGGCGCGCTTTGTGAAGATCATCATCGCCGTGCTGGACGATCAAGGGCGCGTGGTCGCGGCGGATAGCACTTTTTTGAACCGTCCCGTCTTGCTGCCCGGCGAGGCGGCGCGCTTCGAAGTGATCTTCCCTGAGCTGGGCGGCGCCGCCATTCGCTATGTGATCAGCGTGGAAGGCAAGCGCGGCTAACCGTGCCGCTCCATGAAGCGCGCCAAGCGCTCAAGCGCTTCTTCGATCTTCTCGTAGGCAGTGGCGTAGCTGGCGCGCACGAAGCCTGCGCCGCTCGGTCCGAAAGCGCTGCCCGGCACCATCGCCACGCGCTCTTCTGCCAACAGACGCTCGGCGAAGGTATGCTCGTCCATGCCGCTCGCCGCGATGTTCGGAAAGGCGTAGAAGGCGCCGCGCGGCTCAAAACAAGGCAAGCCGAGCGCGTTGAAGCCGCTCACGATCAGCTTGCGCCGCCGATCGTACTCCTCGCGCATCGCCTCGACCTCAGGCTCGCTCGTCTCAAGCGCCGCTAATAACGCTTCCTGCGCTGTGGTCGGTGCAGACATGATCGTATATTGATGGATTTTGCGCATCATGCCGATCAGCTCAGCGTCGCCTGCCGCATAGCCGATTCGCCAGCCCGTCATGGCGTGACTCTTGCTGAAGCCGCTCAGCACAATCGTGCGCTCGCGCATGTTCGGCAAGGTCGCGAATTGCGTGTGCGGCACGCCGTAGACCAAGCGGTCATAGATTTCATCCGAGATGACCAGCAAGTCGTGCCGCTCGGCGAGCTGCGCGATCTCCAGCAGGCGCTCGCGGCTCATCACTGCGCCTGTTGGATTGTTCGGATAGCCGATCAAGAGCGCTTTGGTGCGCGGCGTGATCTTCTCCGCGACTCGCTCTGCCGTCACTTGAAACGCATCGGCAGCGTAGGTTGGAATTGGCACAGGCACACCGCCGGCGAGCGTCACTTCAGGCATATAGGCGACGAAGCACGGCTCTGGCACGATGACTTCGTCTTCAGGATTGAGAATCGCGGTCAGCGCGAGATACAGCGCCTCGCTGACGCCGACCGTGATCAAAAGCTCGCGCTCAGGATGATACTCAATGCCGTACAGCCGCGCGATGTAGCGCGAGAGCGCGACGCGCAGCTCGTAAATGCCTGAGTTGCTGGTGTAGTGCGTGCTGCCGCGCTGCAAGGATTGAATGCCTGCCTGCAGCAAGCCTGACGGCGTGACAAAGTCAGGCTCGCCAATGCCGAGCGAGATCACGTCGTCCATCGTGGCGGCGATATCGAAGAAGCGCCGAATGCCTGAAGGCGGAATGGCGCGCACGCGCTGCGCGATGAAATCTCTCATGCTCTCTACCTTCTCATGCGAAGCCTAACACGGATGAATCGCCGACGTTGACGGCGCGAAAGCGTCCTTCTACGCGCGCGTTGCGCCCGACCAAGCTCTGCGCCAAGAGCGTATCTTTGCAGAACGCGCCTTCATCAATGATG
>DAOTWB010000306.1:0-3145 GCA_034436235.1 Anaerolineae bacterium | reverse complement strand
TTGGCAGTCATGATCGGCAAGGAGCATAAAATCGGTCCGGTGCTGTACGCCGCTTCTGTGACGGCGAAAAGTGTGGCACAAGTGCTTGCCAGCTGAGTGCGCATGGCTCCTGAGACATTCGAAGGCATCATCGAGCGCATCACCTACTATAACGAAGAGAGCGGCTACACAGTCTTGCGCCTGAAGCCGCACAAAGTCTTGCCCGGTCAAGTCGGGCGCGATGGCTTGGCTACGGTCGTCGGCGTTTTCCCAAGCAGCCTGCGCGAAGGCGCTGAAGTGCGCTTCAGCGGCACTTGGGTGATTCACAGTGAGTATGGCAAGCAATTCAAGGCGGAGAGCGCCGAAGAGACCGTGCCTGAATCGCTGGAAGGCTTGCTGCGCTACCTCAGCAGCGGCGCTATTCGCGGCATTGGCAAGGCGACCGCTAAAAGGATCATCGATCACTTTGGCGAGAAGACCTTCGAAATCCTCAGCAAGGCGCCGCACCGCGTGAAAGAAGTGCCAGGCATCGCTGAGCATCGCGCCGAGCTGATCGCGCAGGCTTGGCAAGAGCATACTGCCGAGCGCGAAGTGATGATCTTCCTGCAAGGTCTTGGCATAGGCAATCGCCTTGCCGTCAAAATCCACAAGATGTACGGTCCGCACACGGTCGCCACTGTGCGCGTCAATCCTTACCAACTAGCGCGCGATATTCAAGGCATCGGCTTCCGCACAGCCGATCAAATCGCGCGCGGACTCGGCGTCGTGCCTGACTCGCCCTACCGCATTCAGGCAGGCATTCTCTATGCGCTGGAGACGCTGACCAACGAAGGTCACGTTTACGCGCCGCGCGCCTTGCTCTCTGAGACGGTCAAGCAATTGCTCGCGCTACCCGACTCAGCGCAAGATGCGCAAGGCAACATCAACGCGAAGATTGATGAAGCGATCCGCGCGCTTGCCAGCGAGAGCGAGATCATCCTGCAGCGCGTGCCAAACAACGATGGCGAGCTGATCGAAGCGATCTACGCGCGTCCGCTGCTCCTGAGCGAGCGCGGCACTGCCAAGCGTCTGCTCGAAATGCGCGACCTGCCGCTCTCGCGTTTGCGGCGCGCGCAGAACATGGCGTGGACACAGTTCTTCAGCGCCTTGCAGCGCGAAGATCGCGTCATTTTGACGGCGCAGCAGCAAGCGGCAGTGCGCGCTGCGCTCACGCACAAGATCAGCATCCTGACAGGCGGACCGGGCACCGGTAAAACGACCACGCTACGCGCTGTCATCCGCGCTTTGGAGTCGAATGGTGCGCGTTACGCGCTGGCTAGTCCCACAGGACGAGCCGCCAAGCGCCTGAGCGAAGCGACAGGTCGCCCGGCGCAGACCATTCATCGTCTGCTCGGCTACACGCCTGAGGAAGGCTTCATGCGCGGCGAGCATGAGCCGCTCGACGTGGACATGTTGATCATTGATGAAGCCTCAATGCTCGACCAAATCTTGATCTACAACGTGATGAAAGCGCTGCCGCCTGAAGCGCACCTGCTACTCGTCGGCGACGTGGATCAGCTGCCCAGCGTTGGCGCAGGCGACGTGCTGCGCGACCTGATCAACGGCAATATCGCGCACGTCACGCGCCTAGAGGCAATTTTCCGCCAGAGCGGCGATAGCCAGATCATCCCGAACGCGCATCGCATCAATCAAGGCGAGATGCCACAGCTGGATAACGCCAGCAGCGATTTTTTCATGTTCTACGCCGAGACGCCTGAGACAGCGGCTGATCTGGTCGTAGAGATTGTGCAAAAGCGCATTCCTAGCAAGTTCGGCTTCGATCCGATGACCGAGATTCAGGTGCTATCGCCGATGTATCGCGGAGCGGTCGGCATTCAGATGTTGAATGAGCGCCTGCAAGCGGCGCTCAATCCGCAGCGCAACAGAGCCGAGAAAAAGCTGGGCAACACGGTCTATCGCGTCGGCGATAAAGTGCTGCAGACTCGTAACAACTACGATAAAGAAGTTTTCAATGGCGATATCGGCATCATCCAAGCCATTGATTTCACCGCGCAGAAGTTGCGCGTCGCCTTCGATGATCGCGTAGTAGAGTACGACTGGGACGAAGCCGGCGATCTGTTGCACGCTTACGCAGTGAGCGTGCATCGCAGCCAAGGCTCAGAGTATCCTGCCGTCGTCATGCCGATCATGCCACAACATTATATGCTGCTGCAGCGGAATCTGCTCTACACAGCGGTCACGCGCGCGCGCCATCTGGTTGTGCTAGTCGGCATGAAGCGCGCTGTGGCGATGGCGGTCAACAACGATCAAGTAGCGCGGCGCTACACGGCATTGGCATGGCGCTTGCAGACCAAAACGCTGTGAACGCGCTATAATCTGCTCAATGTCCATTGACGAGAAGCGCCATGAAACGCCTGCTCTCGGTCGTTTGGCTGTGCCTATTGCTCAGCGCCTGTCGCGGCACAGGTGCAGCGACTGTCTTGGAAACAGCGACCGCTACGCCGCTCGCCAACAGCGGCGCCTTGCGCGATGCACAGCGCGTCGCCGCTGATTTTTTGAACGCTTGGCGGCTTGAGAATTTCAGCGCGATGCACGCGCTGCTGGCAGTGAACAGCCGCGATGCGTATCCTCTGCCTGAATTCGAGACATTTTATCGCGCTGCGCACGCACGGCTGACCTTGAAGCCTGAAGGACTGCGCTACAGCTTTGCGAACGCCATCTTGCGCGGCGCAGAAGCGGCGATCGCCTACGATCTGCGCTTTGAGACGCGCTTCTTCGGCAGCTTTGAAGATAACGGACGGCTGCTGCGCCTTGTGAACACTGATGAAGGCTGGCGCGTGGCATGGTCGCGCGGCGACTTGTTCGCTGAGATGGTGGACGGCGCGACGCTTGAGGTGATTCAATCGCGCCTGACACGCGGCAATATCTACGATCGCGACGGCGAGGTGATCGCCGATATGAACGGCGTCAGCCTTGCTGTGACGCTGCTCACGCGCAGCTATCCAACTGACGATCCTGCCGCTTGCTTTGCCGAGCTGGCGCGCATCTTCCCTGCGCGCTCGGCTGAGACGCTCGCGCGACTTTTCGGCGGCAACACAGGGCGCGACTTCGCCTATGAGATCGGCGTCATCGCGCAGGAACGCTTCTTAGAAGTGCGCGAAGCGCT
>DAOTWB010000305.1:0-2003 GCA_034436235.1 Anaerolineae bacterium | reverse complement strand
TACGGTCGCGATTACACGCGCAGCGCTTACTTGACGCGCGCGCTTGAAGCAGGTCGTGCTGTGGAGCGGATCGGCGGCAAGGCGATGCTCGGCTTGCCTGAGCTGCTCGCCGCGCGCGTCGCGATCTTGTTCGGCGTCATCTTCGTGATGCCGCGCCGCGCCGTCAGCGCTGCTTTGCAGGTCGCCAACTACAGCACGGCGGATGAAGCGCAGGCTTGGGCGCTGCGCATGGCGGCGGATATCGAGCGTTTCGCCGTCAGCAGCGGACGCGCCGTGCTGATTCGCGACGCCGCCGATCTAGAGAACGTGCTGACGACTTGGCATCCAAGCGTGCCGCCTGAAGCGCGCCAGATCGGCATTCTATTGGCGATGGAAGGCGCCGATCCGATCCGCACGCCTGATGCCTTCGGCGCGTGGTATGCGCGCGGCTTGCGCTGCCTTGGCTTAGCATGGCTGCGCACGCGCTACGCAGGCGGTAACGCAGAGCCGAGCGGCTTGAGCGCACAAGGCGTGGCGCTGCTGCGCGAGATGAGCCACTACCGCGTGTTGTTGGATACGGCGCACTTGGCAGAACAAGCCTTCTGGGATTGTCTGCAGCATTGGCAAGGCGCGCTCATCTACTCACATGGCGTGCCGCGCCGCTTCTTAGCGAGTCAACGCGCGCTCTCAGACGACCAAATGGCGGCGCTGGTCGAGCGCGACGGCGTGATCGGCATCGGCTTGTACAGCGGCTTCTATCAGCGGCGGCGCGGTGTCGGCTTCACAGTGGAAGATGTGGCAGATGCAATCGATCACATCTGTCAGCGCTTTGGCACTTGTGCGCACGCGGCGCTCGGCTCTGATCTTGACGGCGGCTTCGGCGCGCAGCACGCGCCGCAAGGCATGGATACCATCGCCGATCTGCCAAAAGTGATCGAAGCGCTGCAAAAACGCGGTTATAATCGAAGCGATATAGATGCTATCGCACATGGCAATTGGCTGCGCGCTTTGAGGAGCGCTCTATAGCGATGTTGGACGACGCGCTGATCGGACAGCGCTTTGGACACTACGAAATCCTCGCCAAGCTCGGCGAAGGCGGCATGGCAACTGTCTACCGCGCGCGGCAACTGACTGTGGATCGAGAAGTGGCGTTCAAAGTGCTGCTGGCGCGCTTGACCGACAATCCTGAGTCGCTGGCGCGCTTCCGCGCTGAGGTGAAAATTGCGGCGTCGCTCAGCCATCCGCACATTGTCAAAGTCTTCGATTACGGTCAGCACGACGCGCTGAGCTACATCGTGATGGAACTGCTGACAGGCGGCAGCTTGGCGCGCCTGATCGCCGCGCGCGGCAAATTGCCGCTCAGCCTGAGCGTCCGTCTGTTCAGCCAGATCGCCGATGCGCTCGATCATGCGCATCAGCGCGGCGTTGTCCATCGCGATCTGAAGCCTGCCAATGTGCTGCTCGATAGCGCGCAGAACGCTTTCATCGCCGATTTCGGCATTGCGCGCCTTGTGGGTAGCACTGCGCTGACGCGCACAGGCATGGTCATGGGAACGGCGGCGTACATGGCGCCTGAGCTGTGGGAAGGCGCGCGCGCCGATGCGCGCACAGATATCTACGCGCTCGGCATCTTGCTCTACGAGATGCTTTCAGGGCAAACGCCTTATCGCGCCGAGACGCCGCTGCAGATGATGTATCAGCACTTCAACGTCGCGCCGCCGCCGCTCGCCGATCTGCCGTCTGCGCTGGGCGACGTGCTGCACGTCGCGCTCGCTAAACGCCGCGAAGCGCGCTTCAGCAGCGCGCGCGAGATGGCGCAGGCTTTACAAGCTGCCGCCGAAGGCAAAGTCCTGCCCAGAGCGATGCCATTAGCGCAGACGGCGCCTGCCACAATGCTAGAGCCGATCAACTCGCAGAACGCCGCTACCACGCGCAAGCACGCCCGAGCGCGCCGTCCGCTTGTCGCCATCGCTCTGATCGGCGTGGCGCTTCTGCTCCTCGTCATTGCAGGCGCGGCGCGCTCC
>DAOTWB010000304.1:0-2880 GCA_034436235.1 Anaerolineae bacterium | reverse complement strand
ACATCTTGCCGCCAGCCTGTCTGATCGTAGATGGCGACCATCGGCAGCGGCTCGCTGACGTAGAAGAAAGTGCTGCCTGCTGGCACAGTGATCGTATAATCGAATTCGAAGGTGAGCGCGCCGTTCGGCGGAATTGGCGCGGCGAGCGGCACAGCGAAGACAGTGCCGCTGGCATCGCGCAACTGACCTGCGCTCGGCACGCCGTTCACGCTGAGCGCTGCAATCTGCATCCGCCGTCCCTGATGGACAGGATGGTTAGGATACAGCCGAAAAATGACCTCGTTGTGCGGCACGCCGTCGTTGTTCACGTACAGCACGCGCGCCTTGCCGCTCAGAACGCCGCGCTTGTGATCCACATTCAGCGCGATCAGATAGCGCGTCCGATTAGTGAAAGCGTAGGCTAGGTTTGCGAAGCCGTTGCGCGCCCAGATCGGATCGGTCAAGAGCGCTTCATCGGGCAGCGATGGCAAGCCTGAAGCATGGCTCGCCCTTGGTAGCGCCGCGAGCATCAGCGCAAGCGCGACCAGTGTGAACAAAAGACGACGCATGTGGAATTCCTCACCGAATGGCAGTAGCCACCGCTGTACACGCCAAGGTCACCACGCCGAGCGACAAATTGAGCGCCGTCAGACGCTGCTCGCGCAGCCGCAAGCGCTCCAGCTCGCCTTGATCCTTGCCGCGCGCCGCCAAAAGCGCAGCGCGCTCAAGCGCAGGCAACACGCCGAATTGCATCAGCGCGCCTACGCCGATCATGCCAACCACGGCAATGTGCTTGATCAACATGGCGCGCGACCAGTCGTTATCAATTTGCAACAAGCCGCTGTAATACGGACTCGCGCTCATCTGATACAAGCCTGTGGTCAGCAGCACCAGCAGACTCAGGTTGGCGATGACTTGAAAGCGCTTGCGCAGCTTATCCAGCAGGCTGAGCAGCGCTGCCGTGCCTTCGGTGCGCGCCAGCAACGCGCGCGCATTCGGCATGATGATCAGCGAGAGCAGCAGCAAGCCGCCTAACCACGCCACAGTCGCTATCAGATGTAAAAAAAGGCTGATCGTTAGCAGCCAATCCGTGACCATGCCACACGCCTAGCCGTCCTGTCAACTTTCGCACATTGTGGCACGGCTAGGCGCGCTTGTCAAAGCACGGCGCTTAAACGCGCGTTTAGAGCTGTTTAAGAATTTCCAGCGCTTCTTGCACGTGCTTGGTGCCGTTGAGCATGTCGGCGAAGCGATGGCGAATGATGCCGTCGCGGTCTAAAATGAAAGTGACGCGATTGTTCAGCAAGCCGAAGGCTGTGCGCGCGTCGTAGAGCTTGTGAACTTTGCCGCGCTCATCGCTGAGCAGGATGTAAGGCAGGCGGTAGCGCTGCGCGAATTGGCGCTGCACAGCAGGCGGATCGTCGCTGATGCCGATCACGGTCGCGCCGTACTGGCTGAAAGCAGTGTAGGCATCGCGAAAGGCGCAGGCTTCCGTCGTGCAGACAGGCGAGTTCGCTTTAGGATAGAAGAACAAGACGATCGGTCCTTTGCCAAGCAGCTCGGCAAGGCGGATAGGATTTTCGTTCTGGTCGCGCAGCGTGAAATCAGGCGCGCGGTTGCCAACAGCAGTGCCGACGATCGGCTCAGCGTTCAAAGTGGTCACAAGTCAACTCCATGCTTCAGATATCTGTTACAAAGATAGGGCAAAAGTTGGCATATGCCAAGTCAGAAAGGCAGAGAAGATGTTTAGCAATCCGCTGAGGACGCTCTGGGAACGCGGCAAAGTGCCGATCAACGGCTGGTTGAGCATTCCAAGCGCATGGACGGCTGAGATCATGGCGAGCAGCGGCTACGACGCTGTGACCATAGATATGCAGCACGGCTATATGGACTTTGAGACCGCGTTCGCCATGCTGCAGGCGATTGGCAATACGCGCGCCGTACCGTTGGTGCGCGTCTGGTGGAACGATCCTGCCTTGATCGGACGGATGCTGGATGCAGGCGCGCTCGGCGTGATCTGTCCGCTCATCAACAATCGCGACCAAGCGGCTGCTTTTGTCGGCGCGTGTCGCTATCCGCCGCAAGGTTTCCGCAGCCACGGTCCGATGCGCGTTGCCTTACGTTACGGCGATGGCTACTTCGAGAGCGCCAACAGTCAAATCTTGACCTTCGCCATGATCGAGACGGCGCAAGGTCTGGCGAATGTGGACGAGATCGCCGCGACGCCTGACCTAGATGGCTTGTACATCGGTCCTGCCGATCTGAGCGTCGCGCTCGGCTTGCCACCTGCCACTGAGCCAAGCGATCCAAAGTTTTTCGAGGCAGTCGATCGCATCCTAGCGGCAGCTGAGACGCACGGCAAGATCGTCTGCCTGCACGCGCGCACGCCTGAGTACGCGCAAAAGATGCTGGGCAAAGGCTTCCGCTTCGTCACGCTCGGCAACGATACCAACTTGCTGAGCGGCGCGGCGAAGGCGATCGCCAACGCGCTCAAGACGTGAGGTCGTCCGCTTGCTGGCGCCAGAATGAGTACAAGGCGAGCAACGGCTGCGCAGGTTGCTGCACGTAACCTTGCTGATGGAAGCGACCGATGTTCCAAGTGATGATCAGCTTGCGTTTGGCGCGCGTGATGCCGACGTAGAGCAGGCGCAGGCGCTCAGCGGCGTAATCCAAGCGCGCCTGGGCTGAGGCTTCGCCTTCGCTGTACGCGGCGTCCATGAGCAGCGCGTCCAGCTGCGCGCGCACTTCGGCGTTCAGATTCAGCGAGTCGCGGATGAAGTACTTCTCATCGAGATAGCGGTCGCTGGGCAAGCCTGAAGGGAAGCTGTAGTCGTTCACGGAGAGCAAATAGACGCAGTCCCATTCCAAGCCTTTGGCAGCGTGCATCGTGGCGACGGTCAC
>DAOTWB010000303.1:0-40256 GCA_034436235.1 Anaerolineae bacterium | reverse complement strand
GTAATCGAGCGGGGCGTCGCGTTCCAGCTCGAGCGCGGTCGTGGAGTCGGCAAGCGCCGCCAGCAAGCGCGCCCGGCGGTCTTCGCCCTCAAGCCCCGCCAAGTCACTCAGCAGTACCGCACGGTTGTTGAGGGTCTTCGCGTAATCGAGCGGCACGTCGCGTCTCAGCGCGAGCGCGGTCGTGTAGTCGGCAAGCGCCGCCAGCAAGCGCGCCCGGCGGTCTTCGCCAATGACCACCCTCGCCGCCACTCGGCAGGCAATCCCGCGACTGGTCAGCGCCGCGCCCAAATCGCCGCCGCGCCGTTCCACCAGCGCCACTAAGCGGTTCGCCCAATTCAGGTATTCCTCGCCCAAGTTGAGCATCTGCAGCAAGTTCTCAGTGTTGCTCAAAATGTCTTGTGCAAGGTCGGGCTGTTCGGTCTGTTCCGCCCAAGCGAAGGCGGCGCGCAGCTGCGGCAGCTCATCGCGCATGGTGTAGTAGGTCTGTTGGGCGGCGCGCATCCGCGCAAGGTAATGCTCAGCGTGGCGGGCGGCGGCAGCTTGCAGCTCGTCCGCGGCGCTCAAAGCGCGTGCATAGGCGCGCAGCAAGCTGTGTTGGCTGTAGCGCCCGTCTTCAACCTGCACCAGCTCTAAATCTACAAGCGCGTTCAACGTCGCCTGCGCAGCCTCGAGCGGCACAGCCCAGACCGCCGCCGCGGCTTCGGCATCGAAAGTGCCGTCAGGCGCGAAGACGCTCAGCGCGCGGAAGCGACTCTGGTCTTGCGCGTCAAGGTCGCGGTAGCTCAGATTGAGCGAAGCGGCGAAGTGCTGCTCAGGATCGTTCGGATCGTCGAATTCGTTCCGCACCAGCGTCAGCTGGCTGAACGGATTAGGATCGTCCTTCAGACTAGCCAGATAGTCGCTGGGCTGCATGCCGCTCGCTCTGATTTTGGCGGCGGCGATGCTGACGGCGAGCGTCAAGCCGTTCAGCTGGCGCGAGATATCGCGGCAGACGCTGCGCTGGTCGTCCGCCAGTCCTGCGCGCCTTTGGATCAAGTCCGCGCCTTCGTCAGGCTCCAGCAGGCTGATGTTCACGTTGTTCTGCTCGGCAAGCTGCTCGGCAAGCTCGACGCGGCGCGTGGTGAACAGAATGCGCAGCGTGCTGACGCCGCATTGCAGCGCATCCACCTGATCTTTGCGCCAGACGTTATCGAGGATGAGTAACATGCGCTTATCGCGCAGGCGCGCGATCAGAAGCGCCTTATTGAACTCAATATCTTCTTTGAATTCCTTCGCTTCAATGCCTAAGAACATGCCAAGTCGCGTCTGCAGCTCAAACGGCTTAGCCTTGACGCCTGCTTCGATCAAGATGATGCCGTCAGAGAAGGTTCGGCGCACTTGACAATCGTGTGCGACAATAGATGCCATCGCACTTTTGCCGACGCCGGGCAATCCTCTGATCGCGCTGATGGCGAAGGTGTTATCGCGGTCGCGCGAGAGCAAGGCGCTCGCGATCTTATTTCTCAGCGCAGGGCGCTCGATATACCAGCGCTTCGGCTGCGGCACGCGAGTCAACGCGCCGAGCGGTCGCGGCTGCTCTTTAAGCTGCCTGACGACGTGCTTAAGCTCTAATTCGAATTTGTCGTCGTCGCGCATGTCAACCGCGTCCACAGGCTTGGCGCCGATCTCGCCGAGGATCGGCGGCGGGAAGTCGCCAAGGCGCACAATCGGGATGATCGGTTTGCAGTGCTGCAGGGCGTGCTGCCATTCAGCGCGCACATATTCCGATTCGTACGCCTTCGGTCCGCAGATCAGCAGAAGATAATCGGCTTGCTCAATGGCGTAGGCGATCTCTTGCTCAAAGCCGAGTCCGCGGTTCGGCATGTTCTTCTCATCCAGCCAGACGTTCAAGCCGTGCTGCGTCAGCTCTTTGTACAGCAGGCGCACGAACGTCCTGTCATCGGCGCGCGCGTAGCTCAAGAAGATCGTGAAGGGCAGCTCGGGCAAGCGCGCATCGGGCGGCAGGGCGTCAATCAGCGGCAGCAGGGCGTCAATCTGCCGCTGGGCGTCTTCGCCATACTCAGCCTTGAGCGTCTCGAGCAGCGTCCGCAACGGATGGGCGCCATTGTGGCGATGCACTTCCAGCAAAAGGTTCACGAAATGCGTCAAGAAGGTGTTTGTGGCGCCTTCCCAATTAACATCGTTGCGGAAGGCGGCATTCCGAGTGAACGCATTGTCGAAGCAGCTCTGGCGCGTAGAAGTAGTCTGCATATGCGGCGCGCACAAGTCAATAATTTGGCGGTACTGGGCAGGTGTTAAGCTCACGGCGTGTGTCCTTTCACAGCACATGGCGAGTTGGCTCAATTATAAATTATAACATGCCTTCACGTCGCGCAAGCACTGCAAAACGCTGCGCTTGCAACAAATTTGCCTGAAAGCTAACGTCGCGCGTAACAAATGAGCAGGTCAGGGCGACCTGCTCATCAGCACATTGCTCAGGCTGTGCGCGCAGCGCTTATGAGCGCTTCAGGACGTCAGGATTGACGACGTTGCGATATTCGCCTTTGAAGAGCGCGTCAAGCGTCTGTTGCGCAATCTGCACAGCGACTTCGTCCTGCGCTTCAAGCGTGCTGGCGCCTAAGTGCGGCGTGTGAATCACGCCTGGCAAGCCGATCAATGGATTATCAGGTTTAGGCGGCTCTTCTTCGTAAACGTCAAGCGCAGCGCCTGCAACTTTTCCGCTCCTGATCGCATCAGCGAGCGCTTGCTCGTCAATTAGCGCACCGCGCGAATCGTTGATAATTCGCACGCCGTTTTTCATCTTTGCAATGCTCTCAGCGTTGATCATGTGATAGTTTTCTTGCGTGACCAAGGCATGGAGCGATATGAAATCAGCGCGCGCGTAGAGTTCGTCCAGCGCGACCATCTGCACGCCATAGGGCGCTGCCGCTTCTTGGCTGATGTACGGATCGTAGGCGATGATGGTCATCTCAAAAGCGGCGGCGCGCTTCGCCACGGCGCGTCCGACGCGTCCGAAGCCAATCAAGCCGAGCGTCTTGCCGCGCAGCTCAATGCCAAGGTAGGCTTTGCGTTCCCACTGACCTGCCTTCAGGCTGCCATCAGCAGCAGGGATATGCCGCGCGAGCGCCAACATCAAGCCGAGCGTCAGCTCAGCTGTGGCGACTGTGTTGCCGTCGGGCGCGTTCATCACGATCACGCCGCGCTCGGTCGCGGCAGCTAGGTCAACGTTATCCACGCCGACGCCGGCGCGTCCGATCAGCTTGAGTTTCGGCGCGGCGTCCAACATGGCGCGGTCAACTTTGGTCGCGCTGCGAATGATGAGCGCATCGGCATTCGGGATGGCGGCAAGCACTTCTTCGCGGCTCATCTTGGCGGCTGCCTGCACAGTGATGCCTTCAGCAGCTTCCAGCAAACGCAAACCTGCCTTATCGAGATTATCAGGGACGAGAATGTGATACATGCTCAGCGATCTCTCTCACGATTGAGACGGATACAACGCTGATTCTGCCTGTGTGCGCCAAAAGGCGCAAGAGTGGCGCTGCTGCGCGCGCTCTGGTATGCTTAAAAGCTAAGTCGGTTGAGGAGATCGGATGAAATGCGCATGTATCGCATTCGCTTCAGGCGCAGCGCACAGGATCGCGTCTTCGGTGGCGTTTGCGGCGGCGCAGGCGCTTGTCTGGGCATCAGCAGCTGGTGGATACGCGCTGTGTTCGCCATTCTGCTGCTGACCGATTATTCGTTCGCGCTGCTGCTGTACGCGCTGCTCTGGCTGAACGTTCCGCCGCAACGCATGGTCGATCTGCCGCCTATCGTACGTCCTGATGAGCCGATGCCGCGCTTATACAGCAGTCCTGAAGGCGTGCTGACGTTAGGCAGCTTGGCGGTCGCGGTCGGCGTGGTGGTGTTGGCAGAGACGAGCGGCGTGCTGCGGCTGAGCGGCGGCGGCGATCTGTTGGCGCCGCTGATGCTGGCACTGATCGGCTTGAGTCTATTGCTGAAAGCGCTGAGGAACGCGCCATGACTGCGCTGGATCGCTTGAGTCTACCTGTGATCGTGCTGTTGGCAGCTGCGCTATGGATCGCGCACTTGCTGAATTTAATTCCATCCGCGCTCAGCGATTTGCTGGGTCGCGCTGCGCCTGCGCTGCTGATCGCGCTCGGCTTGGCGCTGCTCTTAGGCAGGCGCGCGCGCTATGGCAATTTGATAGCGCTTGGCACGACGTTGGCGCTGGTGAGCGGCGTGGCTGTGATCAGCTTCAATCGCGAAGCAGACGCTTTCCGCGAAGATTACGTCGAGACGCTAGATTACACGCTGCCGCCGAATGTGGTAGCCGTTCGCCTGAGCGCTGAGCTGCGCCGCACGGCGATCGCCGTGCGCGCGGCTGAAGGACGCACGCTGAGCGGCGAATTTCGCGGCAGCTTCGAGAGCTTGCTGACGCCAAGCTATCGCGTAGAAGGCGACATCGCCGTGCTGACAATTCAAGAGACGCGCCGCGAAGGTTTGCTGACGCTTGAGCAAGTCGGACGCGGACGCTTGACGTTGAATTTGCCTGCCGCAGTGACTGTGGAAGACTTGACGATCAGCGCAGCGGAAGGCAATTTGACGCTAGAAGCAGAGCGCTTGACGTTGCGCAACGTGCAGATCAGGTTGAGCGGCGGCGATTTGAGCGCACAATTCGGCAGATCGGTCGGCTTGCTGGCAGACTTGAAAGCGAGCGGCGCGATCGCTGTGCGCATTCCTGCTGAGCTGGCGGCTGAGATCGCGTTGCGCGGCAACGGCGCCAACGCGCCGCGCTTCGATGAAGCGATCTACACGCGGCGCATTGACAACGTGCTAGTGCCGAGCGGCGCAGCTGAGACGCAAGCGCAGCTCACGTTGGAAGCAGGCGGCACGATCACGGTTGAGTAGCGGCGAGATACGCCATGATCGCGGCGTAGTCGTCAGCGCGGCTCTCAGGCGCTGAGGCTGCCGCTGTGTGCGGCGTCAACAGCAGATTGCGTCTCGGATCGCGCGCGTACAGCACGAGCGGATACTCATCGGTCAGCGGCTCGAACTCGAAGGTATCGATCGCTGCGCCTGCCAGTTTTTCTGTCTGCAGCAGATGCAAGACTTCTGTCTCATCCAACACGCTGCCGCTGCCCAGATGCACCAGACAAGCGCTCGGCTTCAGCAGACGCAGCCGTTCTGCCGTCAAGCCGCCGCCAAGCGCGTAGTCAGTCGTTGGCGCGTAAGGCAACAGGCTGACCAACACATCGGCATGGCGCAAGCAATCTTCGAACGCGGCGAATCTGACGCCAAGCTCCGCCTCGACGTCGCTTGGATACGGCTTGCGCTTATTGTAGAGCAGCGCGCTGAGACGGAACGGCTTGAGCAGGCGCGCCAATTCAACGCCGATCTCGCCCATGCCGACGATGCTGACCGTCTTGCCGAACAGCGAGCCGATATCGGAAAGATTGAGCCAGTTGAACGAGAATGTGTCTTCGTCGCCGCGCTGTGGCGAGAACGGCGCAGGCGTGTACAACGCGGCGTGCAACGAGCGTCCCAAGCGCTTCAAACAGGCGAGCATCATCATCAGCGCGTGTTCAGCGCAGTAGAGCGTGCCAAGCACAGGCTGCACCACAACCTGAATGCCGCGCGCTTCAGCCGCTGCACGATCTATGTCGTAATCGAGCGAGCCAAGCCGCACGATCAGCTTCAGGTGCGGCGCAGCGTCGACCATCTCAGCTGTGACAGGTTGATTGCGCTCTGAGATGATGAAGTGCGCTTGCGCAAGCGCAGGCAGCATCTCAGCGAATCTCGGTGTGCGCAAAATGGTCACGCGCAGCTGAGAAGGCGCAGCGCGCAACGCCGCCACTTGATGACGCGCGCCGCGATCCGTCAGAAACAGGACGTTGTACGCCATCGCTCTCAGCCCGTCATGCTGCGGATATCTTCCATTGTGATCCAGCCGGCGCGCAGCGCCATCAGCGCTGCCTCAGAGCGATTCTTCACGCCCAGCTTGTCAATCGTGTTCTTCAGCAAGCGCGGCACGCTGCTCTCATCAATGCCCAGCCGCTGCGCGATCTGATCGTTCTCTTCAAAGCCTGCCGCCACGCAGCGCAACACAGCATGTTCATCCTCGTTCAGCGGATCGACTTGATTCATCGTGCGCAAGCCTTCCACAATGCGCTCTGCCACGCCTTGCCCAAGCACGGTCGTGCCTGCGTAGACATCTTTCACAGCGTTCACCACTTCTTGCTCAGTGGCAGTCTTCAGGATGTAGCCATTGGCGCCGCCGCGTAGCGCGCGCATGATGTAAGGCGTCTCGTCGCGCGCCGTCAACACCAGCACTCGGATGTTCGGATTCATGTGCTTGATCTGCGGCAGCGCGTCCAAGCCGCTCAGATTCGGCATGTTCAAGTCCAGCAGCAGCACGTCAGGCTGATGCTGACGGCACATCTCAATCGCCTCTAGTCCGTCGCTCGCCTCACCGACCACCACGATATCGCCTGAGAGTTCAAGGTAAGCTGCCAGCGGCGTGCGCAAACTCGGATGATCGTCGGCAAGCACGGCGCGGATGCGCGGCTTGGTGGAAACTTCGGTAGTTGCGGCTGCGCTTGCTGTAGGCGCGCCTAGAGCGGCATCTAGCGCAGCTGCCATCTCAAGCGCAGTTGCAAAGCGCTGCTCAGGCTGCTTGGCGAGCGCTTTCAAAATGACCGCTTCCAAGCCGCGCGGCAAATCTCTGACCAGCTGACTGGGCGGCTGCGGCGCTTTGTTCACTTGCTGAATCAAGATTGACGTGATGTCATCGGCATCAAACGGCAGCTGACCTGTCACCATCTCGTATAGCACAATGCCGAGCGAGTACAGGTCGGTGCGCTGATCGAGCGGCTTGCCTTGCGCTTGCTCAGGCGAGAGATAGGCAGGCGTGCCGATGATCGAGCCGTGCGCGGTCAGGCGCTTTTGGCTGCCGTCAAGCGGAATGGCGAGTCCGAAGTCCATGATTTTGATAGTGTCCTCGTGCGTGACGTAAATATTGGCAGGCTTGATATCGCGATGGATGAGACCTGCCCGATGGGCGTAGTCGAGCGCCAGACAAATTTGGCTGCCCAGCCGCGCCGCCAGCTCAGGGCTGCACGGAATGTACTCGTAGAGCGGCTTGCCGTGCACTAGCTCGACAACTAAGTAATAATCATCGCGGTCGCGACCGCGATCGAAGATCAGCATGATGCTGGGATGATTCAAGCGCGCCGATGCCTGAGCTTCCTGCTCGAAACGCTGGCGCGTGGTGGCGTGGACGTGCGGATGCAGCACTTTGATCGCCACAGGACGTTTGAGCAGCAAATCTGCGCCGCGATAGACAGCTGAGGTGGCGCCTTCGCCAATCAATTCTTCCACCAAATAGCGATCGTTCAATTTCTGCCCAATTCTGACCATGTGAATAAATGCCTCGCTGTGCCACAAAAATAGCGATTGTGTGCGATCAAGGCGTGCGAAAAATAGAACGCACGCAGCGCATCATTAAACTATAGTTTAACGCAAAGGGCGCGAATCGTGGGCAGGCATTTTGGCAATTGTATAGACTATGTGACAAACTAGTCCGAGCTTTGTGATAAATTGCACTTGGCAAGACGCTCAGAAATTTTCTAAAATCTCAGCATCCTTCAGGTTTTGGTAGATTTTATAGGATTCGCGCAATGCAAGCAGAACTTGACAGTCGTTCCGCTGGACTTGGTATGGCGGCAGTGCCGCAAGAGCGCGCTGAAAGCGCTGCGCGCAACTTGAGTGTGCTGCGCAATATCAAGATCGGCACATTCCACATCGGCTCGTCACTGGCGGATATCCTCGCCTCAGGCGTCTGGAATCGCATCATGATCAAGGAGCTGGGCTTCGCCGCGACGCCGATCGCCCTGCTGTTGGCGCTGCGCTACTTTCTAGCGCCGCTCTCGATCTGGGTCGGGCGGCGCTCAGATGTGACCAATTGGCGCGGTTATCGGCGGTTGCCTTACGTCTGGGGCGGCAGATTGGTCATGGCGCTCAGCTATGTGCTGCTCGGCGTGGCGACACTTGAGCTTGCCGGCAGCTACAATCCTTGGACGCGCGACTTTTCATTTGACCAGATGAACATCACGGTCACGACCAATCAAGGCAGTGTCTTAGGCTGGCTGGGCGTGGTGACAGCGCTAGTGATGTTCAGCGTTGGCTCAACCTTCAGCAGCACCACATTTCTCTCGCTCGTGCATGATCGGACGCCTGCGCATCAGCGGACGCGAGCGATCAGCGTGATTTGGTTCTTTTTGATCCTCGGCTTTGCGGTGGCAGGTGTGCTGTACAGCCGTCTGTTGCCTGAGTATTCGCGCGACGGCTTCTTGTCGTTGATGCTGATCGCGCCGGCGGTCATGCTGGGCTTGTGGGTCTTTTCGCTGATCGGCGAGGAAGTGCCGATCAAGCGTCACGCCGTGCGCAGCGCCGAGCAGCCGACTGAGTCGTTCTGGCAGACTATGAAGCAGGTCTGGGCAAGCCGCCAGACGCGCTTGTTCTTCCTGTTCCTCGCGCTGACCAACGGCTTGTTCTACACGCAGGACGTGGTGTTGGAGCCATTTGCAGGGCAAGTCTTTGGGATGCCGCTCTCGACGACCAATCGTTTCTCGGCGTACTGGGGCAGCATGACCTTGCTCGCCATCGTGTTGAGCCTGATCGCGGCGCGGCGCTTCCCACAGCGCGTCAATAACATGACGCTCTCGCGCTGGGGCGTCATCTTGCTGGTGGCGACTTTCGTCATGTTCACGTTTTCCGCTATGTTGCAAATCCGTCCGTTGGTCACCATTGGCTTGGTGACGATGGGCTTGGGCTTGGGCATGTGGACGGTTGGCACGCTCGGCTTGATGATGGCGATGACGCGCGCCTGGGGCGCAGGACTGTACCTTGCCTTGTGGACGGTCGCCTCGACGTTGGCGCGCGGCTCGGGCGTGGCGCTGGGCGGCGTGATCTTCGATGTGGCGCTGGTCTTGGTCGGCGGCGATAAGGCGGTCGCCTACGGCAGTGTCTTCTTGCTGCAGAGCATCGGCTTCATAGGGACGTTGTTCATCTTGGCGCGTATCAGCTTAGCTGAGTTCGAACGCGAAGCGCCGCAACGCGAGGTCGTCTTCGCCGATAGCATGGGCTGAGCGACCTAGCGGCAATCCTCGCAAAACGTTCAGAACGCGCCTTGCGTAAAAAACGCAAGGCGCATCGTTTTTCTATGAAAAGCATCTTCCAAATCTAAACTTTCGGTGAGCGTCGCTTGCCAAGCCTGAGCAGTTCCTCTAACATACTCAAATGTTGGTGCGCTGTGAAGTTAACTGAGGCGAACATGCGTCGTGTTGGTGTGATCTTGATCAGCTTGCTGGCGGCAGGCGCGCTGCTATCGCTGGCAAGCACTTTCGTGCCATTGCAGAGCGGCTTAGCGCAAGGAGAAGCGACGATGACTGCCACGCCGATGCAGAGTTACGCCGGCAAAGTCCGTGCGCCTGATTTTCCCGTCGGTCTGGATTGGCTGAACGTGCCTGAGCCGCTGAGCATGACTCAATTGCGCGGCAAGGTTGTGCTGCTGGACTTCTGGACATACGGCTGCATCAATTGCATTCACGTCATCCCTGATCTGAAGCGACTTGAGGCAGAATTTCCCGACGAGCTAGTGGTGATCGGCGTGCATAGCGCCAAGTTCGCCAACGAAGGCGAGACTGAAAACATCCGCTACATCGTCAAGCGCTATGGCGTCGTGCATCCTGTGGTGAACGACCGAAATTTCGTGATATGGCAGATGTATGGCGTGCGCGCGTGGCCAACCTTCATGCTGATTGATCCACAGGGCAAAGTTTTAGGCTACTATAGCGGCGAAGGCGTCTATGAAGCGATGCAGCCTGTGATTGCAGGCATGATCGCTGAATTTGACGCGAAAGGCATGATTGACCGCACGCCATTGCGCCTGACGCCTGAAGAAGCGCGGCGCGCGCCTTCGCTGTTGGCGTTTCCGAGCAAGGTGCTGGCGGATGCGCGCGGCGGACGGCTCTTCATCGCTGATACTAGCCACAATCGCGTGATCGTAGCCGATCTAGAGACGTACGCTGTGCAGCAGGTCATCGGCAGCGGCGCAGCAGGGCTGCGCGACGGCGCGTTTGCAGAGGCGGCTTTCAATTGGGTACACGGCATGTCGCTCAGCGCGGACGGCGAGACGCTCTACGTGGCAGATACAGGCAATCACGCTGTGCGCGCCGTTGACCTGCGCAATGGCACGGTCAGGACGATAGCAGGCACTGGTCAGCAGAATCGCGATTGGCGCAATCGCTTGCGCGGCGGCGCAGCGCTCGAGACGGCGCTCAACTCGCCTTGGGACGTCCACTACCAAGATGGTGTGGTTTACATCGCCATGGCAGGTCCGCACCAGTTGTGGCGGCTCGATCTTGCGACAGGGCAGGTCGCGCCATTTGTCGGCAGCGGACGCGAAGGCATTGTGGACGGCGCGCTTTTGGAGAGCGAATTGGCGCAGCCGAGCGGCATTGTCGGCGCAGAAGGCGTCCTGTACTTCGCCGATGCTGAGTCGAGCGCCATTCGCAAGGTTGACCTGCGCGCTGAGCGCGTCCAGACGATTGTTGGCACAGGACTGTTCGATTTCGGCGATGTGGACGGAATTGGCGACGCAGTCCGTCTGCAGCACGCGCTCGGCTTGACGCTCGGCGCGAACGGCGAGCTGTACGTCGCAGACACTTACAATCATAAGATCAAGGTGATCGATCCTGCCAGGCGCGAGAGTCGGACGCTGCTCGGCGACGGCGCAGGCTTCCGCGATGGCGCGGCGCCGCAATTCTGGGAGCCGGGCGGCATCAGCTATGCGAATGGCAAGCTCTACGTCGCTGATACTAACAACGACGCGATTCGCGTCATAGATTTAGCGACCAAGACGGTCAGCACGGTCATCTTTCCCAATCCTGAGCGCTTGGCGATGACTGCACCTGCCGAACCTGCCGATGAGACGCCGCCTGAAGATTTCTTCGGCACAATTGTGCGCCTGCCTTCGCTGGTAGCAGCGCGCGGCAACAGTCAAATTGTGCTGAACATCGCGTTGCCTGAAGGCTACAAGCAAAACGACCAAGCGCCTTTCACGCTGCGCTTCTACAACAACACGCCTGTGGCGCGCGTGGCAGCCGCTGATAACAACTTGAGTCTGATCACACCGCCGATGCCTGTCAGGATGCCTGTGACGCTCAGCGAAGGTGAAGCGCTCATCACGCTTGATGCTGCTATTTTCTACTGCGAAGCCGTCAATGAGACGTTGTGCTTCCCTGCCTTCATACGCTTTGAGCTGCCCTTGCGCGTCGCCGCTGAAGGCGCTTCTGAGATCGCGATCAACTATCTGCTCGTGCCGCCGCAATTGAATTGATCAACGCTCGGACAAGTTGCAACGGCTTGTCCGAGCTTCTGAGATTCTCCGATCAGCAAATCGCTCTTGACAATTGTTAAGAGTTGTGCTACGCTAGAGCTTAGCGTGACATTCCGACAGGTAAGAGGCGGGCTGCTTTCTGGTTGACGTGCTGGCTGCCTTGCAGGAACAGCATTCGGTTCGAATCCGATCAAGTGCGTCCGTCCCTCACATTGACCTCGTTACGGAATGTCACATTTTTTATTCATGCGCGAGAGGTACGTGACTGATGGCGAATCGCAAACGAGAAGTCATCATCAAAGATACACATCGCGGCTTGCTCTATGAAGATGGCGTGTTGGTGCGCGTCTTGGAAGCAGGGCGCTACGAGCTGCCTGCCAAGCGCTCATGGTTGATGGAACGGCTGTTCGGACGGCTGCCCAACAAAGAGATCGTCGTTGTAGACATGCGCGAGCGCGACCTGCTGCTCAAAGGGCAAGAGATTCTGACGGCGGACAAAGTGGCATTGCGCGTGAGCGTGATCGTCCAGTTCCGCGTGGTCGATCCGCGCGCTGCTTTGCACGCGGTCGCCAACTATGAAGATCGGCTGTACAGCGATGTGCAGCTGGCGGCGCGTCGCTCGCTCGCCTCGATGACCTTAGAGACGATCCTGACCAATCGCAACCAGCTGAGCGAAGACATCCTGCGCGATGTGAAAGGCGCCGCCGCTGAATATGGCGTGGAAATTCGCCGCGCCGATGTGAAGGACATCATCTTTCCCGGCAACCTGCAGGACATCATGAATCGCGTCCTCGCCGCTGAGCGGATGAGCCAAGCGCAGCTTGTGGAAGCGCGCACAAAGGCAGAAGTGCAGCAGATCGAAGCGCAGGCAAAGGCAGCCAGCCGTCGCTTGGAAGCCGAAGCGCAGGCAGAGGCGCAGCGCGCTGCCGCACAAGCGCAAGCTGAAGTGCAGCGCATTGCCACTGAGGCGGAAATTCGCGCCTTGCGCGAGCGCGCGCAGGCAGCGGCGATCTATGCACAGCATCCTGCGCTGTTGCGCCTGAGCGAGCTTGAGACGCTGCGCGAGCTGAGCCGCAGCGCCAATGCGCGGCTCTACATCAACTTTGAAGGCGCTAAGCGCGCTGCGCAAGACGGCGAAGAGGGTTGATCGCTCAAGCTCAAAATGCAGCTTGGGCATGCCGATAGCCCTGCGCTTATAATCGCCTAAGCTATGTTACTGATGAGCTGAGGCAATTTTTTATTATGGGCTATCTCGACCTGACGCTGCATCCTGAGCGCTATCACGGTGCAGGCAAAAAGCCGCCGTTCTTCGAAGGCTGGTATTTCAAGCTGATCGATCCGACCGAACAGCATCGCTACGCCGTCATTCCCGGCATCTTCCTGAACGCTGATCCGAACAAAGCGCACGCCTTCATCCAAGTCCTAGACGGTCTGCACGGGCGCTCGCATTACTATCGCTTCCCTGTGGACGCCTTTCAGGCTGCCTCAGATCAGTTTGCGTTGCACATTGGCAAGAACTTCTTCTCGCTGACTGAGATGCGCCTGCAACTGACGGGCGGCGCGATCAGCTTGCAAGGCGCGCTGCACTTCGAAGGCGGCAGCGGCTGGCAGGTCACGCTTGCATCGCCTGGCATCATGGGCTGGTTCGGCTGGTTGCCATTCTTGGAGTGCAATCACGGCGTGTGCAGCTTCGATCACACCATTCACGGCGCACTGACCATTGACGGCAAGGCGATACCATTCGAAGGCGGACGCGGCTACATCGAAAAAGACTGGGGAAAATCTTTCCCATCAGCTTGGATTTGGCTGCAGACCAACCATTTTGAGCAGCCGCGCACGTGCCTGACCGCTTCGATTGCTACCGTGCCATTCGTACGGCGCACGTTCGGCGGCTTCATCATCGGGCTGTGGCAGGCAGGGACGCTCTACCGTTTTGCTACATACACAGGCGCCAAACTTGAGGCGCTGACTGTGAGCGACGATCACGTCACATGGGTCGTGCGCGATAGACGTTACCGTCTAGAGATGCTGGCGCAGCGCGCTGAAGGCGGCTTGCTGCACGAGCCAACGCGCACTGAGATGCATCAGCGCGTGCAAGAGACATTGCGCGCGCGCGTGGAAGTCTGCCTGACGCCGTTGCGCGGCGGCGCGCCGATCTTCAGCGGCGTTGGGCGCAATGCAGGGCTGGAAGTGCAAGGCGATTGGCAGAAGCTGCTCGTTCAGTGAGCGCGGCGACGGTTGTTGCGTACGGCGCTTTTGCTACAATCAAGGCGCGATACTCTAGACAACACAGAAAGGACTTCCTATGCCTGCGTTCACCATATGCGTAGCACAGATGAACATCAAAGACGGCGATCCGCGCAAAAATTGGGCGACCATGCAAGCGCTGACGGAAGAGGCGGCGCGGCGCGGCGCCGAGCTGGTCGTCTTCCCTGAGCTGTGGGATAACGGCTATATGCTGGAAAAGGCGAAGGAATTCGCCAGTCCGCTGGCAGGCGGACTGTTCGCGCAAGTGGCGGCTCTGGCGCGCACGCAAAAGCTGTTCATCCTCGGCTCGATGCTGGAGAAGCGCGGCGTCGGCGTCTATAACAGCATGGCGGTCTTCTCGCCACAGGCGGGCGTCTTGGGCGTCTATCGCAAAGTGCATCTGTTCGAGCCGATGGGCGAGCCGCAATATCTCTCGCCAGGCGAGGCGCTACTGAGCGTAGATTTGCCTTGGGGAACGCTCGGCTGTGCCATTTGCTACGATCTGCGCTTCCCTGAGCTGTTCCGACGCTACTTCATTGACGGCGCCAAGCTGATCGTCGTGCCTGCCGAGTGGCCTCAAGCGCGCATCGAGCATTGGCGAGCGCTTTTGCAGGCGCGCGCCATCGAGAATCAGGCGTTCGTGATCGGCTGCAATCGCATCGGCGAGTACAACGGCACGCGCTTCGGCGGACACTCGATGATCGTCGATCCGTGGGGCGAATTGGTGGCAGAGGCAGGCGGCGAAGAAATGCTGATCACGGTGCGCATCAACACTGATCTGGTCAGCGAAGTGCAGCAGCGCTTGCCTGTGCTGAATGACCGCCGTCCGAATGTCTACGGTCTATAAGCGCTTTCTGCGCACGCCTGACTTCGTGGCGGCGCTGATCGTCGCATGGTTTTGCGCTTTGGCGCTCAGCTACGCAAGCGCTGTGCCGCTAGGCGAAGCGCCTGATGAAGTGCCGCACTTCCTGTACGTCCACTATCTGTTGCAGGAAGGTCTGCCTGTCGTCGAAGATAGAGCGACCGTCTTCGCGCGCGGCGATACACAGCGTTCGCATCCGCCGTTGTATTACCTGATCGGCGCGCTTTTGGTGGCGGACACGCAACGTGCCGATTTCGCTGAATACATGGCGCACAATCCGTTCGCTTCTATCGGCGTGGTCGGCTACGCCAATCAGAATGTCCATCTGCATCGCTTGCGCTATGGCGGCGACTCAGCCGTCGCTTTTTGGCGGCTGCGCCTGTACAGCATCGTCTTGGCGTGCGGCACGCTGTGGCTGACCTATCTAACGGGCAAACGCCTGTTCAACGCGTCGCTCGGCTTGGCAGCGATGTTCTTGGTCGCCAGCATTCCGACGTTCATCCACATCAGCAGCAGCATCAACGACGACAATTTGGTCACGCTGATGAGCGCACTCTGCATCTATCTGTGCGGGCGCGCGCTGACGGGCGATCAGAGCCTGCGGAACGCGCTGCTCATCGGCGTGAGCGTAGGCGCGGGCATTTTGAGCAAGCAGAACGGCTTCGCGCTGTTCGGCTATGTCGCTTTCACAGCGCTGATCGGTCTGTGGCAGCGCTTGTGGACTTGGCAATTTGCCGTGCGCTGGACGTTGAGTGCGTTCGGCGCGGCAGCGCTGCTGAGCAGTTGGTGGTTTGTGCGCAACCTGATGCTGTACGGCGATCCTTTGGCAGCAAACGCACCGATCAGTTTGTGGGGACGCGGCGACAATCCTCTGCTATTGGCTGAGTTTGAAGGCATCTGGGTCTCGTTCTGGATGATCTTGGGCTACATGAACGTGCGCGGCGCAGAGTGGCTCTATCCTTACGTGAACGCGCTGACCTTGCTAGGCATCACAGCGCTTGCGTGGCACTTCTTACGCGCGCGCGCAGACCGAGTGCGCCTGATTTTTCTAGCAGCTTGCTTCCTGAGCCTGAACGCCGTGATGTTCGTAGTGATGCTGCGCGCAGCTTCAGGGCAAGGACGCGTGTATTTTCCAATCGCGGGCGTCTTCGCGCTCTTGCTGGTGATCGGCTTGCGCGCGCTGCTCGGTAGAATGGCGCCGCTGTTGGTCGTGCCGATAGCAGTGGCAGCGCTGTTGGCGCCGTATGTTCACTTGCCGCGCGCCTATGCGGGCTTGGAAGTTGTTGAGCGCGTGCCAGCTGAGGCAATTCAGCTTGAGGTGCGCGCTGAGACGCTCACCTTGCACGCCTATGCGCTGCACAAGCCGAGCATCGCGCGCGGCGAGCCATTGCGCCTCAGCCTTTACTTCTCAGGTAATCATGCTGAGAACGCGCACTTTTACGCGGTCGCGATCAATCCGCGCACGGGCGAGCGAATCGGCGGCGTGGATACTTACCTAGGCATGGCGCCGACCGCTGCGCTCGATCCTGACGCACGCTATCGCGCTGTGCTGACCATACCAATGCGCGCCGACCTACCGCCTGAGCCGCCGATGCAAGTGCGCCTTCAGCTCGGCTGGCGCGTGCCGCGCACTGAGCGCGTCCTGCCGCTGCAGCGCGCCGATGGCGCGCCAATCGAGAGCCTTGTGGTAGATGGCGCCGTCCTGATGGACGGCACATGGCAGCCGTCGCGCACTGAGCAGACGACCGATGTGCGTTTTGGCGATGCACTGCGCTTGGTCGGCTATACGCTCGATCCAGCCGTGTTGCGCAGCGGCGCAGAACTTGCCGTCACGCTCAGCTGGGAAGCGCTCGCATCGCCTAGAGAAGACTATCGGCTTGCCTTTGGCGTGTTGGATGAGCGCGATCAGATCGTGGCGCAAGCTGACGGTCAACCGAGCGGCTATCCGACCTCACTTTGGCAGCGCGGTGTGCGCTTCGCCGAGACGCGCCATTTGAAGTTGCCAATCGAGCTGCCGAGCGGCATGTATCGTCTGTACATTGGCTGGTACGATCAAAATGGCGCGCGCTTAGCGCTGCCAGACGGTCAGACGCTCTTTTTTGTGCCGTTGCGCGCCGAATAGTTTATAATGGCGCCACGCCTGACGTGAAAGCACACGCTGAAGCGCGATTTGCCGTAAGCTGAGTTTTTTGAGGATGTATGTATGTCTCAAGCGCAACCGCCAAAACGCTTTTCGCGGCGCGGATTTTTGGTCGCCATCACAGGTTCAGCGCTGGCTGCTGCTTGCCGTCCTGCTGAGCGAATCGTCCCGACGATTTACGCGCCTGATTCGAGCGCTAGTCCGCCGACGCACACGCCGTTGCCTGCGCTGACCTTGCCGCCTGCCGCGCCAGACGTCACTTTTGGCGCGCTCACCTACGATAAGCCGATCTTGACGGACGTCGCCGATCTCTACATCACGCAGTATGACTACAATAACACGCCTGAAGTGGACGCGCAGTTTTGGTCGCTGCGCGTAGACGGCTTGGTCGAGTCGCCGATGTCGTTCACGCTCGACGCGCTGCGCGCCATGCCGTCTGTGACCGATACGCGCGTCTTGGAGTGCATTTCCAATCCGAGCGGCGGCAACCTGATCGGCAACTTGAAGTGGCGCGGCGTGCTGTTCAGCGAGCTTGTGGCGCGCGTGCAGCCTAAGGCGCAGGCGACTCACGTCAAATTTGAGGCGGCTGACGGCTACACCACAGCGGTCACTACGGCGTGGATGCTGCAGCCTGACACCATGCTCGCCTACGAGATGAACGACGCGCCGCTGACCGTGCCGCACGGCTTTCCGTTGCGCGTCCACATTTCCGGTCTGTATGGACAGAAGATGCCGCGCTGGCTGACGCGCATCGAATTCATTGACTATGATTTCATCGGCTACTGGGAATCGCGCGGCTGGTCGAATGTGGCGGCGATGCGCACCAAGTCCATCATTCACACGCCGAGCGAAGGCGCTGAAGTGACAGCAGGCGCGCAAATTGTCTTGCAAGGCGTGGCAGTGGCAGGCGCGCGCCGCATTCTCAGCGTTGAGGTGCAGATTGACGACGGCGAATGGATGCCTGCGACGCTCGTGCCGAGCGGCGATACGGCGATGGCATGGACGCAATGGCATCTAACCTGGACGTTGCCTGCGCCCGGCGCGTATCGGCTTGGCGTGCGCGCCACAGACGAGACAGGCTTTGTGCAGCACGCTGAAGCGCGTGGCTTGTTCGGCGGCGCTTTTCCAAACGGCACGGACGCTATTCATCGGCGCGCCATACGCGCTATTTGATCATGCGCACACACAATATGTCTGAGGCGAATATGCCGCGCCGACGGCGTGGGCTTGTTTTGTTGCTTGCGCTAGGCTTTGCGCTTTTTGCGCTGGGCAGTTTGAGTTTTGTCGTCGCTTCTGCGCTTGAAGAACACGATCCATTTTGCATCAGCTGTCACACTGCGCCTGAGATCACATACTACAATCGCGCCTATTACGCGCTCGATCATCCTGCCGAAGCGATTCCCGATCTGTCCACCTTGCACTATCACGCTGCGCAAGCTGCCGGCTCAGCGCCGTTCAAGTGCATTGACTGTCATCGCGGCGATGGCAGCTTGCCACATCGCGTGACTACAGTCGCGCTTGGCGCTTATGACGCCGTGATCTACCTGCTCGGACAGGACGATCCGACCATTGAGAAGCAGCGCACCAAGACAGGCTGGCTGGCGAACGCTTCCTGCGCCGCGTGCCACAGCGAGACGTTGCTCAAGCTGGACGGCATCAACAATCATTTTCACACCTACCTGCCGCAAGCGCGCGAGGCATTTTTGCGCGGCGGCGCGCTGAGCATCGGCGCAGGCTTGCAGCAGGCGCTCGCTGAGCGCGGCAGCGCGCTGCCAACTGATCTTGAGACGATAGCAGTGCAGCTGTTCTGTTCAGATTGTCATCAGGCGCACAAGGCGCAGCCGCTGACTGCCGATAAGTTCTTCATGGACGAGACGCTGCGCAACACGGCGTGTGTGGCATGTCACTTAGTGGCGCGCGCCGGTCCGCAGGATGTGCGCGAACTGAGCGGACAGTGACGCAACTTCTACAATGCATCTGAGTATCTGAAGTGCTGCAATCTATCAACGCGATAGGTTGCAGTTTTTTGTCTGTGAAAGTGTTCAACTTGCTGGATAGCGCTATTGCGAAGCTCGACCGAAGATGCTAGCATGTATTTCAGGTTAGCTAGAAATTTTGAAGGAGTTTGAAATGCTTCGCTCGCTGCAGCTGCGCAACTTCAAGTCGATTCGAGAGTCAACAGTTCTTGAGCTTGGCAAGCTGAACATCTTGAGCGGCACGAATAGCTCAGGGAAAAGCACGCTCGTCCAATCCATTTTGCTGATTGCGCAAACCTTGCTCAGCGATGACGAGCGGCAGCCGCTTGTCTTCAACGGTCCGCTCATCGCGCTCGGCACGCCAAGCGATGTTTGGCACAACGGTCAGCTTGGAGAGCCGCTTGGAATCACATTTTCGCTCAGAAAAGCTGATCAGGAAGATGTCCTGTACGAGATGGCGTTTGAAACGACTCAAGATGGCGCGCGGACTGAAAGCACGCCCGTCGTTCGGCTGCGAGAAGGCTATTACGCGACCTCGCCGCTCGATCAAGATGAATACAGCGGAATCAGATACATACACGGGCAATTGCCTCAGCTTGACCCTGAGTTTGAGGAAAAGGTGAGATCCGCTCTCGGTGCAGGAAAAATTGACGAGGACGATCCGCTCAAGATGCGCGCGTTTCTGCCGTCAGCCTTTCGCCAGTTCATCGAGAAGGCAGAGATGGACGCATGGCAAAATCGCTTCTTGAAACCGTTTGCGTACGAAGAAGAAGCCAGCGACAAAGAAATCCCTGAGAAGTACGCCGATCAAATTGCTCGCCTAGCTGCTGACTTAAAGCTGCGCAAGTTTGAGAGCAGAGTCAGATCAGGAGGACTTTTCTCTCGGCAGCAACGATTGCCTAAATTCGAGAACTACGTCAGATGGGCGAGACAACTCACAGCAGGCGATCTCGACACATTCACTGTAGCGCTAGAGAGAGAATTCGAGGAAGCACAAAAGCGCCAAACCGAGTCAGGTGAATTGTCTGTTGAATTGTCTTTCAGAGATTTCAAGCCGAGAGCGCTGACAGTTTTCGAAGAGACGGCGCAAGAACTTTTCACTGCACGCATCAGATATCTGAGCGCCAACCGTGCAGGACCGACGGCGCTGTTCAGGCTCTCAGAGGCTGATCCAATCTCTGAAGTCGGCATCAACGGGCAGAATCTGGCTGAGGCGCTGAGGCAATATGGTCAGGCGCAGCTTGTGTACTGGAGTCCGACGCGCAAAGAAGACATTCAGGCGTCGCTTCAAGCGGCAGTTGCGGATTGGCTGCAATACATGGGACTGATTCAACGCTATGAGCTGGTGGATTACAACAAGTTAGGGCTGCTCCTGCAGGTTTTTGTAGAAGGCGTCTCACGACCGCTCGATCTATCCTCGGTTGGCTTTGGCACAAGCCAAGTTCTGCCAATCCTAGTTCAAGGCTTGCTGACGCCTGAAGGCGGTCTGTTCATCGTGGAACAGCCCGAAGTGCATCTACATCCTAAATTGCAATCGCACCTCGCCTACTTCTTCTACTCATTGGCGCGCCGCAACGTGCAATGTATCGTCGAAACGCACAGCGATCACATCGTCAATCAGCTGCGCGTCCTCGTGGCGAAAATTCCACGGCTGCGCCAAGACGTGAGAATTTACTTCGCCTCGCGCAGCCCAGCGGAAGGCACTAAGTTCGAAGAAGTGCGCATGAAGGAAACCGGCGCCATTGAGAATTGGCCCAAAGATTTCCTCTCCGAAGCGGAGAAACTGGCGCGCGAGCTGGTCAAGACAGCGCTTGCAGAGTGAGGTGTGGCAATGCAATACGTCTTGATCGATCCATTTCTACTTTATCTCCCTGAACCAAGGCGGCTGACCAGAGAAGAAGCGGAATGTTACTTGCAGACGCTGCACGGCTGGTCAAAAGCGCTTGAGCGCTGTGAAAATAGGATCACTTTCAGCATCTCTGAGAAATGTTCAGAGGCTCTGGCGCAATCTTCAGGTTATCCTGAGCCATCCCAAGTACGCCTCAGAGACTTACTCGAATTTCACAACATTCCACTAGACAGTCGAGATTTTCTGGCAAGCTGTAGGAGATTTTTCGAGAGTCTGTGGGCAAATCGGGAAATGGTCGAGCGGATTGAGGAAGCGCTGAAAAGTCTAGAATGGCAGTTCAAAAGGCTAGGTGTGCGACCTGAGAAGATTGTGGCGCGCCTTCAACCGCTCGACGGCAACTTGGCACAAGCGTTTCAAGAGACGTTAGCCGAAGTCGCTTTCGCTCGCAAGAATAGCATCCTGCCGATTAGCGCATTAAGCGAAATTTCTATCGGCTCTCGCGATGTAGATGAAACGCTGGAAGTAGAAGCCTTTTTCGTCCATCAAGCAGGTGAAGCATCAGAAGAGCGCACAGAGCACATCCGAGATACCTTCCGCGTGATCACGCACGATCAAATTGAGCGAACAGAGCCTTCATTTCGGAATTTTCTAGAGGCAGTAGCGTGGGTTGAGGCGAATTATTCTCGGCACATTGTCATTTCCGAGAAAGCCCGAAGACTGGCTTCTGAGGCGCCGCGAGACATTGAGCCTAGAGAGTTGAAGGAGTTGCTTGAGAAGCTGGTCACAGTCTGGCTTTCTGCTTACGAGGCAGGCGGCGGTGACCACGATGAGAAGTATCGAGCCGCTACACGCAGGCACTGCGCCTTAGATGAATCTGAGACTGCGAGAAACAGATTTGCCAGTGACTACACTGTTTCTTTCGAGGGCGAGGATGTTTTTTGCGGTCGCCACATCAAGATAGGCTATCGTTTCCGAATTAACTTCCAAGTTGTGCGCGCCGCGGATGGAACTAACAAAATCTTAGTGGCGCGCATTGGAAAGCACGGGCGCAACACGCTTTCTTAGGAACGACAGCTGTGGCGACGGCGGGATTCGAACCTGCGACCAAGGGCTTATGAGTCCCCTGCTCTACCGCTGAGCTACGTCGCCATTTGATCTGACATTCTACACGCACCTGCGCAAATGTCAAGATGGAATAGCTACTGCGGCGCGGCACACTCGGTCAGCCCTGCCAATTGCAAGCCGTCCACCAGCGCTGTTGAGAGATAGCCTGCCGAGAACTGCACCAGCTCATCAGGCAGGACGTTCAATAAGCGCGCCTCAGGACGATGCTGCCTGCCGCCTGCATATAGCGAGAGCATACCGCGCAACGTGCCATCCGCAGTCCGATAGGCGAGCAGCGCGCCATCGGCAGTCAGGACGTAAAGCAGGCAGCCATCGCCAACTGCCAATAACGGCGCCTGAGTTGGCAGCGCAGGCAAGCGGATCGTCCAGCGCAAGCCGCCGCCTGCCGCGTAAGCATACACCTGACTGCCATGGCCGGGATAGACGTACAAGTTGCCTAGACCGTCGGCTGCCACTTGCGCCGCTCTGCCGAGCGCTACGCCTGTATCCAGCAATGGCGTCAACACAGCATCAGGACTCAACAAGCTGACCTGCGAGCCGACCGCGATCAAGAAGCCGCCGCCTTGCACAGCTGACGGCGCGATCGGCGACGGCGCGCGCGCAGCGTACAGCAACTGTCCTGCGCTGTTCAGCACGAGCAGCTCGTAGCCATTCTCATCTTGAACGGCGGCTGCCAGCAATGCGCCGCTCACGGCGTAACGCTCTACGCGCTGACCGAGCGGCTCACTCTGCCAAAGCGCGCGACCGTCAGCTGTGTAGGCGACGGCGCGATTGTGCGCGTCGAGAAAGGCGATCACGTCGCCGACGCGCAGCGGCGGAGTTTGTAAAACGCGATCGGCGCGCCAAGCGCCGACAAAACGTCCATTCTCAACGATGAACATCTGACCGTCCGCTGTGGCGCTCAGAATACGTCCATCGGGCAGCAGCGCGATGCCACGCAAACCTTCCACGCGCAACGTCCAGAGCGGCGTAGTGTGCGCAGTGCTGTTCGTAGCGAGCCTGCGCGCTTCCAGCTGAAAGCGCGTGGCGTAGACGGCGTTGCCGTCAGCCATCCAGATCGGCGGCGCTGCGGGCAGGCTGCTCGCAGTCACGATGGCGCGGAAAGCTGGACTCAAGCGCAAGCGCCATTGCTCAGTGAACTCAATCGGATGCAACCAGCCGCCTTCAAGCGGATCGGTGTTCCAGTAGCCCGGTCCGCCTGTGCTGGCGCGCATCCGCCGAATTTCGTAGTGCAAGTGCGGCGCGCTGTTGCGCGGATTGCCTATCACGCCGATGATATCGCCGCGCAGCACGCACTGACCGACGCGCGGGAAGACGTACGGCTCGCGCGACTCCATGTGTCCGTATAGCGAGAAGACTACGCTGCGATCAGGCATGGTGTGTTCGATGACCACCACGCCTTTTTCGGTATCCCAGCCTTCAGGATCGCTGAAGGTGACTCTGCCGCGCGCTGCAGCGCGCACAGGCTCGCCGAGCCGCTCGAACGCCATATCCACGCCGCTGTGATAGCCGCCAAAGCCTGCCCGATACATGCCGAAATCATCATGTACAAGGCTGATGCCGTCAATTGGATAGTCGAAGCGCTCGACCACGCCGCAATCTAGGTCAGCTTGTGCCGCGCTGAACAGCTGCGGCAAGCTCAGCGAGCAAATCAGACCGAACAGAAGCGCAAGGCGCGCACGCTGCATCTTCATCATCTCATCCTAGCGGACGTTGTGGCACGTTTTACCTCAGCGGCGCGCCGCTCAGCAAGGCTAGGCGCACAACGCTGAGCGCGCTATAATCAGCGCGGTCTTTTTCACAAGCCACTGAAACAGATAAGGACGACATCTCTGTGGAACGCACTTTGATCATCATCAAACCTGACGGCGTGCAGCGCGGCTTGGTCGGCGAGATCATCCGCCGCTTCGAGCAGCGCGGACTGCGCATCGTAGGCATGAAATTCATGCAGGTCAGCCGTGAACTGGCAGAGCAGCACTACGCCATTCATCGCGAGAAGCCGTTCTTCAACGGCTTGGTCGAATACATCACGGCGAGTCCTGTCGTGGTGATGGCACTGGAAGGCACGAACGCCGTGCTGAACGCGCGTAACACCATTGGCGCCACGCGACCGAGCGAAGCGGCAGCCGGCAGCATTCGCGGCGACTTTGCGCTAGAGATCGGACGCAATCTCGTTCACGGCTCAGATAGCCCTGAGAACGGCGCGGCTGAGATCGCGCTCTGGTTCAAGCCTGAAGAGCTAGTCGCATGGCAGCGCGACACTGACCGCTGGATTTTTGAATAGGCTCACTGCATTCGCAGCAGCACGTTGCCTTCGCGCCACAAGCCTTCAAGGTCGTAGTAGGCGCGTGCTGCAGGCGAGAACAGGTGGACGATCACATCGCCATAATCCATCAGCACCCAGCCATCCTCGCCGCGACCTTCCACGTGCAACGGCACGGTTTGATAATTTCGCTTCAGCTCATCGCGCACATGATCCGTGATAGCGTTCAGCTGACGGTCGCTGCTGGCGCTGGCGATCACAAAATAGTCAGTGATCACGCTCACCTTGCGCAGATCGAGCAGGACGATATCTTCGCCCTTGCGATCCGCGATGAAGTCAACAATCAGTCGAGCAATCTCTATCGTTTCCAGAGCTTTTTCTCCTGTTTTCATGCGCTCATTTTAACATGGATTTCATGGCTGTGGGAGCAGTGAAATCCGATTTTTATAGTGTTTTCTCAAGCGGCGCTGAGCGTGCTGCGCTGTTTTGCGCTATGCTTTAGCTGAGGCAAGGCATGGGCAGGTGAAGACATGGGCTATATCGAGCGGAACTTGATCGCAGGCGAGCGCGTTGTGTACAAGACAGGCTCGCATTCGTGGCTGTGGATCGCGCCATTGCTGACAACGAGCCTGCTGCTGGTCATTTTTCAGGCGGTGCTGCCGATCCTGACAGAGCAGCTGCGCCGTCTGCCGAACGTGACGAACGAGACAGTCTCTTATCTGGCATTTGGCGGCATCGCCATTATCATAGCAGGCGCGCTGAACACGCTCGGCGGCTTCATCCGCTGGCTGACCGATGAGATAAGCGTGACGACGCTGCGCATCGTCAGCAAGCGCGGCTGGCTGATACGACGCATCACAGAAGTCTCGCTGAGCAAGTTTGAAGCGTGCGAAATTGCCGAGAGCCTGCTCGGACGCCTGCTCGGCTACAAGACGCTGGTCGTGACAGGCACTGGCGGCACAGCGCACTACTTCACAATGGTGCGCCGCGCGCGCGCCTTGCGCGATCACATTCTTGCGCAGGCTGCCGCCGTGCCAAGCGCCATGCCGACCGAGCGCCGCAGCGCGCCGCCGTCCAGCGTGCTTGAGGAAGTCTTCGGCGCGACCGCACCTCTTGAAGAGGTGAAACGCGCTGCGCAGCTCGTCCAGCAGAATAAGCGGCACGAAGCAGCCGCTCTGGTGAAACAATTGGCGCAGCAGTATCCTGAAGATGCCGATGTGTGGTATTTGGTCGGTCTGCTGCAAACCGATCCGTTCAAGCAGCGCGAGGCATACCAGAAAGCGCTGCAGATCAATCCGAATCACAGGTTGGCGCGCACAGCCTTGCAAAAGCTCGGCATCTAGGACTCAGAATGCTCGCGTATCTCGCCCGTCACGACGTAAATGGCGCGCTCGCAGATGTTGGTAGCGCGGTCGCCAACGCGCTCCAAGTTGTGCGATATCCACAGCAAGAACGTGGCGCGCTCGACGAGATATGGTAGCTCAGTCATCAGGTCGATCATCTCGCGGAAGGTGCGCTTCTGAAGCTGACCGATCTCTTCGTCGCGCCGAATGATCGCCTCTGCTAACGGCACGTTATGCGTCACGAAAGCCTGCACAGCGCCGCGCACCATCTCGCGACCGATGACCGCCATCTGCGGAATATCCACCAGCGGACGCGGCGGCGGCGCATCAATCATGCGCAGCGCAAGCCGCGCCACGCCTGCCGCGTGATCGCCGATCCGCTCAAGATTAGTGGCGACGCTGACCGTGCCGACCAAATGGCGCAGATCAGTGGCGTTTGGATGTTGCATCGCCAAAAGACGGTAGCACTCTTCCTCGATGGCGTAGCGCAGACGGTTGAGCTGTTGGTCGTTCGCGCTGACCTGCGCGGCGAGCGCGGCGTTGCGCTCAACCAGAGCGCGCATTGCCAGCGCCAATGCCTGATCTACCATGCTGGCGAGCCGCAGCACGTTATCGGTTAGATCAATTAAGCTACGTTCCAAGACAGGGCGCGGCGGCATAGCTCAGGCTCTGCTCATTCAGGCGTCAATGCTTCACATCATAGCATCCAACGCAGGCTAAAACAATGGTCAGCGCCGCTACTTGCCGAGCCTTAACCTGAGCTTCATTGTTTCTTATAACTTTACTGCACAATTTTTCAGCTAAAACGTGCCGATGATGAACCACGCAGCGCAATAGTAGCCGAGCGTGCCGCCGATCAGGAGCGTATCAAAGCGGTCGAGCGCGCCGCCGTGTCCTGGCACAATACCGCTGAAATCCTTGACGGCTGCGCTGCGCTTGAAAGCGGACATCGCCAGATCGCCGAGCGGCGAGAGCGCGCCGACCAAAATGCCGATCAGCGCGCCGTCGCGCAGGCGCACCACAGGCGCGAAGAGCAGCGCCAACAACACGCCTGTCAGCGCAGCGAACAGGAGACCGCCAAAGTAGCCTTCCCACGTTTTATTTGGCGAGAGCCTCGGCGCTAACTTGTGCTTGCCACACCAGCTACCGATGAAATAAGCGCCGACGTCGCCCATGCCCGTACTGACGACCGTCAGGATCAGCCAGTAGTTGCCATGCTCAAGCTGGCGCAGCGCCAATAAGTGCATCCCTAGCCCGCCGATGTAGAGCGCAGCTGCCACGTTCAGCCCGAAGCGCAGCGCGGCATATTCTTCAGCGCCATAGCGCCCGATCATCACCAGCAAGTTGCTGAACAGGATCAAACTGAGAGTCAGCATGAGCAGCCTGTGCAGCTGAAACGCCTGAACGCTCATCAGCGCCAGAATGCCGCCGATGATCAGCACAGCGTTCAAGCGCAGCTCGGCGCGCAACGGCAGCCGAGCGAATTCCCAGCCACACACGGCGAGCGCGATCATCAGCGCCGCTGTGTAGAGCGCGCCGCCAAGCCACATCAGCCCAACAGCGATCGGGATGAAAACAGCGGCGCTCAGAAGCCGTGTGCGGAGCATGGTTGCGCTTAAGGATTCACCACCAAGCCAAAACGCCGCTCACGCTGATTGTAGTGGCGAATGGCTTGCAGCAGCTCCTCTTTATCGAAGTCAGGCCAAAACTTAGGCGTCGTGTAATATTCAGCGTAAACGCTCTGCCAGACGAGGAAATTGCTGATGCGCATCTCGCCGCCTGTGCGGATGATCAGATCAGGATCAGGCACGCCGGCTGTATCGAGGTAAAAATTGAAGAGCGTCTCGTCAATCTGCTCAGGCGGAATGCCGTCGCGCACGATGCGGCGCATGGCACGGATGATCTCATCGCGTCCGCCGTAGTTGAAAGCCAGATTGAGGATCAACTGATCGTTGTTGCGCGTCTTCTCGATGGCGTCGCGCACTTTTTGTTGCAGCTCAGGCGAGAGTCCTTCCAAGTTGCCGATGTGCCGTAACTGGACGCCGTTCGCGTTGAGCGTGTCAAATTCGCGGTCAATGACTGTGCGCAGGATGTTCAGCAAGCCGCGCACTTCATCGGCAGGTCTGCCCCAGTTCTCGGTCGAGAAAGCGTAGACCGTCAGCACGCGAATGCCGACCTCAGCGCAAGCGCGCAAAATGCGGCGCAAGTTCTCCACGCCTGCGCGATGTCCTGCGTGGCGCGGCAAGCCGCGCGCCTTTGCCCAACGTCCGTTGCCATCCATGATGATCGCGACGTGGTAAGGAATACGCTCCGGCAATGGCGCAGGACTCTCGCTCATAAAGCAACATCACCTATCCTGTACGTTTGAGCAAAGATACGCGCAACGGCGCTCAGACCGCCATGATCTCTTGTTCCTTGCGCTTGCCGATCTCATCGATCTGCCCAATGTAGCGGTCGGTCAGCTTTTGAACGCTCTCTTGACCGCTGCGCGACTCATCTTCTGAGATCAGGCTCTCTTTCTCGTACTCGCGCAATTCTTCAATGGCGTGACGGCGCACGTTGCGCACGGCGACTCGCGCTTCTTCAAGGCGATGCTGGACGACCTTCACCAGCTCTTTGCGGCGTTCAGTGGTCAATGGCGGCAGCGGCAAGCGGATGAGCGTGCCGTCGTTGGACGGATTCAAGCCCAGCTCGCTGGCACGGATCGCCTTTTCAATATCTTTGATAGTGCTTTTATCGAACGGCTTAATCACGATCAGCAGCGCCTCAGGCACGCTGATGTTCGCCATTTGGTAAAGCGGAGTCGGCGTGCCGTAATATTCCACTTGCAGCTTCTCCACAAGCGCAGGGCTGGCGCGTCCTGTGCGGATGCCGTTCAAATCGTCCTCAAGGGCGACAATGGCGCTTTTCATCCGCCCTTCAGCATCTTTCAAAACATCGTTGATCATGGCAGGTTGTCCCTATCACAGTTGTCTAAGTAGTGCTGCCGACTGATCGGCGCCTTCAAGATTGTGGCGCAACACATAGGGCTTGTCAATTCCAGAGTTGGCAGCACAGGCGATCTGCGCTATACTCATAATAGTGGGTCTCAATAAGCATGTGTCGTCAAACGCTTGGCAGACGTGCAAGCTACCTATCTTTCATAGCTTGGATAGCGCTATGGTTGGCGCTCATGACGCCTGCCATGTGCCAGCGACATGGCTTGCTATATTTCCACGCTGCTGCGCCCGAATCCTCACCTGCTTGGGCAGATGACTTCATGTGCGGCGATTCGAGTGCGCCTTCAGAGCAGCGCGCCGACGCTCAACATCACACAGCGCGCGTGCTTCAGAGCAGCGTGTTGCTCGTCTTCGTGATGCCTGAGCCGATGCTCGCCGTTGAGACCGCGCCGTTCATGCTATCAATCGCTCTTGAGGACGAAAATATCGTCTCGTTCGCCTTTGAGCCGCTCTCGCCGCCGCCGCGATGCCTCTCAGCCGCTTGATCGCAATTTGGTTCTGTTCGTCGCTGTTCAACCTGATGAGTTCTATCGAAATCAAGTCAAGACTGAGAGGAAAGACACAATGCGTAAGCATCTGTTGAGCCTGTTGTGGGTCGCCGCTTTGGCGTTCGCCCTGTTGCCGTTGAGCTTCGCCGTCGCTCACGATCACGGCGCGCATCTGCGCGTGGCGCATCTCTCGCCAACTTCGCCTGCTGTGGATGTGTTCTTGAACGGCAAGAAAGTCGTTGAGAATCTCGCCTTCAAAGGCGTGACCGATTACCTCGCGCTGGAAGGCACAACCTTCGAAGTGGTGATCGTGCCTGCCGGCGGCAAGATCGAAGATTCGGTAACTGCTGAGCCGATCAAGCTAACCTTCGATGAGCATGACAACGGCTACTATACGGCTGCTGCGGTCGGCTCGTTGGCAGATAACACATTCGAGGTGGTGCTGCTGAACGATAATCCTGCGCACGGCATGGCGGCGATGAAGAGCGCTGCTAAAGGCGAGGCGCGCGTAGGCGATATCGTGATCACGGGCGCCTTCGCGCGTCCGACGGGCATGGCAGGCAGCCATGGTCACGGCGGTCATGGTCATGGTGGTCACGGTCAGATGGGACAGGGCGGCTTTGGCGTCAGCGCAGCCTACATGAAGATCGAGAACAAGGGCAGCCAATCAGACGTGTTGATCGCGGCTGAGACGGACGTAGCAGGCTTGGTCGAGCTGCACGAGACGGTCGTCGAGAACAACATGGCGATGATGAAGCCGCTCGCCGAAGGCATCAGCTTGCCGCTGGGCAGCGTGACCGAGCTGAAGCCGGGCGGTTTGCACATCATGCTGATGCAGCTGAAGCGCGAGCTGAAGGCAGGCGAGAACATCACGCTCACCTTGATCTTCAAATCAGGCAAGAAGGTCACCTTTGACGTGCCTGTTCGGATGCCGTAACTTTCACTAGCCACAAGCGTTGCCTGACGTGCCTAGCCGCGTCAGGCAGCCTCAAAAATTCCTCGCCGATTGTTGGCATAAATTTTCAGCACGGCATACAATTGCCTGCATGAGCTTCGGCAGCGGAGGCATGTGAGGCAATGCGCGGATTCAGCACGCGATGTGCGTTTCTAGGACTTCTATTGCTCAGTGGCGCGCTCTTCGGCACAAGACAAGCATCGGCGCAGAATGGCGCGGCGCAGCTGGTCGGGCGCGCAGTGATGCCTGCCAACACGCAGGTTGACGGACAATCGGCGGGCGCCGCGTTGGCAGCAGGCGCGCTGATCAACGGCGTGAAGTTTCCGTTCGATAGCCAGCCTGTTGGCACGATCAGCGCCGTGCTGCCCGGCGAGTATCCCAACACATGGCTGCTGCTCTTCGATGCACAGCTCGGCACGCCTGCGCAGAGCAGCGATTACCTGTTGCGCTTCTACACGGCTGAGCTGGCATTTCGGCGTGCGCAGAGCGGCGCAGGCGATGTCTCGCTCTTAAATTGGCAACACTTGGGCGATCCTGATCGGCGCATTGAGCGACCGATTGTGAACGCCGAAACGCCTTTGCGCTATCTGAGCGGCGCTGATTTCGCGCCGCGCGCCTTCCAGAGAGTCGGCGGCGCTTTTTGGGTGGCTGAGGCGCGCTTGCCATCGCTCTTGCGCTTCGATGCCTTCGGCAAGCTGTTGGAGCCGCCTGTGTTGCTGGAAGGCGGCGCATTGCAAGGCATGAGCATTTTTCCTAATGGCTCGGCGCTGATCGTCGCGCAGCGCAGCCCTGCCGATCGCCAGCAGGTCGTCTTCCGCGCCTACGATCTGACCACGCGCACGTTCTCCGACCTGCCGATCAGCTACAGATTGGAAAGCGCCAATCACACTCTTGGCGGCTTCGCCATGATCAACGGTCAAGAGGCGTTTGTGATCGAAGCTGATCAAAACGAGAATCGCGCGGCTGCCTTCAAGCGCGTATTTTTGATAAACTTGACGAGCGGCGGTAAAACGCAAGTCGCCGATTTGCTCAACATCGCCGATCCAAACGGCATCTCGACCAGCGACGTCTTCACGCCGCCGCCCAATGCGTTCGGTCTAGGCGATCCGTTCAGCTTTCCGTTCGCGGCGATCACGGCACTCTATCCAATTGACGAGCAGACGCTCTTGATCGCCAATAACAATCGCTTGCCATATGGCTTGGGACGCAGCACTCTGGAAGCAGACGCGACAGAGTTCATCGCCATACGTCTGGCGCAGCCGTTCGCGCTCGACTCAGCGTTTCAGCGTCCAATCCGTTAGCTGTTTAGAAGGATATCCTGCGTGACTGTCACATCCAACGCGCGTTACGCTCAGTTGTTCGAGGCGCTTGCGCAGCGCCGTCAGCGCGTCTATGACTATCTGTTCAATCACAGCTATGGGCAGCGCTTGCGTCCTGCGCACATTCAAGAGGCAGCGTTTCATTACCTGCGGCTGAGCGGCAAGTCGCTGCGACCTGCCGTGCTGATGCTGTGCTGCGCTGCAGTCGGCGGCGATGAAGCGCACGCTGTGCCGGCGGCGGCAGGTGTTGAACTCTACCACACATGGACGCTTGTCCACGACGACATCATCGATCGCGATGAGACGCGGCGCGGCGCGCCGACAGTCCACGTGGCATTCGCTGAGCGCGGCGCGGCAGAGTTCGGCTTCAGCAGCGAAGAAGCAGCGCATTACGGTCGCGTGATCGGCATTTTGGCAGGCGATGTGCAGCAATCTTGGTCTTACATGCTCTTTCACGATATGTACACGCGCTATGGCGTTGAGCCTGCGCTGGTGCTGAGCCTAATCGCTGAACTGGCGACCGATGTGCAATTGACGCTGGTGGAAGGCGAGACGCTCGATGTGCAATTCGCCGCGCGGCGCGATACGATCCATCTGAGCGAAAATGATGTGCTGGAGATGCTGCGCAAGAAGACAGGCGTGCTGTACGCCTATGCGGGCAGGGCAGGCGCGCGCATAGGCTTGGGCGACGTGATCGGCGAGCATCCGCTCGTGGCGAAGATCGAGCAGTTTTGCAGTCAGTGCGGCACGGCGTTTCAACTGCAGGACGATCTGCTGGGCGTGATCGGCGACTCGGCTAAGACGGGCAAGCCTGTTGGCGCAGATTTGCGCGAAGGCAAAAAGACTCTAATCGTCTTTCACGCCTTGCGTCATGCCGATGAAGCGCAGCGCCAGACGCTGATGCAGGTCATCGGCAACGCCAGTGCTACACCTGAGCAGATTGAGCGCGCGACGCGCATTTTGCATGATTTGGGCAGCATTGCCTACACGCAAGCGCTGGCAGAGAGCATGGTGCGCTCAGCTCTGAACGCGCTGAACGACGTGCCGCCTTCGCCTTACCGCGATCTATTGCAACAATGGGCAGAATATCTGATTGATCGCAGCGTGTAGCCGCCATGTCCGATTCACCTGCTGATAAGCGCCTGATCACGGGCAAGCGCCGCAGCGAAGATCAGGAACAGAACTTGCGTCCGCAGCTTCTGCGCGAGATCATCGGGCAGGATCGCGTGGTCGCCAACTTGCAAATCCTTGTGGAAGCTGCCAAAGGACGCAAGGAAGTGCTTGATCACATCCTGTTTTACGGTCCGCCCGGCATTGGCAAGACAACGCTCGCGCACGTGATGGCGAAAGAGATGGGCGTCAACATTCGCATCACAGCCGGACCGGCGATTGAGCGCGCCGGCGACCTTGCCGCTATCCTGACGCACTTGCGCGAAGGCGACGTGCTGTTCATTGATGAGATTCATCGTCTTGGCAAGGCAGTCGAAGAGATTCTGTATCCTGCTATGGAAGATTTCGTGCTAGATATCGTGGTCGGCAAAGGACCTGCCGCTAAGAACGTGCGCTTGAACCTGCCGCGCTTCACTGTGATCGGCGCGACCACGCGGCTCGATCTGCTCACGGCAGCCTTGCGCTCGCGTTTCGGCGCGATCTTCCGCCTCGATTTCTACGATTTAGATGCTATGAAGCTGATCGTGACGCGCGCCGCTGCGCTCTTCAACGTGCCACTCGATTCTGAAGGCGCGCACGAGATCGCCAGCCGTGCGCGCGGCACGCCGCGCATTGCGTTGCGCTTGCTCAAGCGCGTGCGCGACTACGCTCAAGTGCGCGGCGACGGCACGATCACCAAACAGATCGCCGATGAAGCGCTCGATCTGCTCGATATCGATCATCTCGGCTTGGATGACATCGATCGGCGCGTGCTGCGCACGATCATTGAGAAATTCAACGGCGGTCCGGTCGGCGTGGACGTGATCGCGGCGTCCATCAGCGAAGAAGCAGGCACGATCAGCGATGTCTACGAGCCATACTTGCTGCAGCTCGGCTTTTTGAACATCCTGCCGCGCGGCAGAGTCGCTACGCGCCGCGCCTACGAGCATCTCGGCATTCCATATCACGGCGCTGAAGAGCAAGGTCAGCAAGTGCCACTCATTTAGGAGAGAAGTATGCAATCGTCCTATCCGACGCCGCAGATGCCGCCTGCCTACGATCCGAACGCGCCTGAGCGCGTGATCGGCGAGTGGCGGCGCAGTATGGCTTCGCCAGGCTTCTGGCTGCGCGTCATCTTCACGCTCACGCTCTATTACTGGATATACTGGGAACGCAACAAAATCGTGCTGACCAATCGGCGCGTCACGCAGCACATCGCCTATCTGATCGGCGGCGAAGAGCGCTCGGTCAGCTTGCACAACATCACTGAAGTGCGCATTCACACGCCGCCGCTCGGCACGCTGCTCGGCTTCGCCGATGTCGCGATTCAATCTATGGGCGGCGATCAAGCGCCTGAGATTCACTTTCAGGCGTTAGAGCGTCCTGCGCAGCTCAAACAGATGATCTTCACGGTGCAAGATCAGATGCGCGCACAGAGCAGACGCTAGTCCAGCTCAGCCAGAATGCGCTCGTCCATGCTGAAGCTGTGCGCTTCGCTCGGAAAAGCGCCTGTTTCCACGTCCGCGATGTAGCGTGCCACTGCCTCACGGATCGCCACGCCAAGTTCAGCGTAGCGACGCGCATGTTTCGGCGTGAAGTCCTCGATCAAGCCCAGCAAATCGTGCAAGACTTGCACCTGACCATCGCAGCCTGCGCCTGCACCAATGCCGATGGTCGGTATGCTCAAGCGCGCCGTGATGTGCGCCGCCAATGCGGCTGGAATGCCTTCCAACACAATGGCGAAGGCGCCGCTCGACTCATGTGCCTTGGCTGCCGCTACAAGCGCGCGCGCTGCCGACAAGGCGCGTCCCTGCACGCGCCAACCGCCAATCTGATGCACGTGCTGCGGCGTCAGACCGATGTGCGCCATGACAGGAATGCCATTTTCCGTCAGGCGCGCCACAGTCGGCGCTAACGACTCGCCGCCTTCCAATTTCACGGCGCCGGCGCCGCCTTCTTGCAGCAGACGCGCCGCATTGGCAAAGGCTTGCTCTGCGCTGATCTGATAGGTTGCAAATGGCATATCCGCCACAACCAGCGCGCGCTGCGTGCCGCGCACTACCATCTGCGTGTGATAGATCATCTGCTCAAGCGTGACAGGCAGCGTTGTTTGATGCCCTTGCACAACCATGCCGAGCGAATCGCCCACGAGAACGATCGGAATGCCCGCCGCTTCCACAAGGCGCGCCATCGTGGCATCGTAAGCGGTCAGCATGGCGATGCGCCGCTGCTCAGTTTTGAGACGTTGAATATCGCGGATAGTCGTTCGCATGGCTGTTCTCACTCGCTCAGGTGAGTGCGATCATAGCGCAAGCGACGCGTTTGTGAAGAGCGACTGCGCAACTGAGACGGCGCTTCATCTGCGCAGCGCGCCTTGTCAGCTGAATTCACTTGTGTTAAACTCGATTTTAAGTGAGCAAAATTCCGCGTTCCCTGCGATGAAAGCGATCCCTGCTGATGACCGAGCAAAGCCTGAGGAATGTCGCCGCTGCGCCTGAAACATCTGCACTGCGCTTGCCCGCCTTTCTGAGCGCAGAGCGCCTAGAGCGCGCTTTTGTGATCTTGACCGCGCTCAACATCGCAGCCAGCCTGCTCAGCGAGCGGCTAGGCGCGCCTGAGCGCCTGACCCTGCTCTTCAATTTGCTCTCTTACTTCTTCGGCGGCACGTTCGGCGTGATCGAAGGTGTGAAGAGCCTGCTACATCGCGAGATCAACGTGGATTTGCTGATGGTGCTGGCAGCCGCTGGTGCCGCCATCGTTGACCAATGGCACGAAGGCGCCATTCTGCTCTTCCTGTTCTCGCTCAGCAACGTGCTGCAAAATTACGCGATGGATCGCAGCCGAAATGCCATTCGCGCTCTGCTCAAGCTGCGCCCTGACAAAGCGACTGTGCGGCGCGGCGCGAGCGACGCCGTCGTGCCGATTGAAGCGCTGCAGATCGGCGATGTGGTGCTGATCAAGCCTGGCGAGCGCCTGCCAATTGACGGCGAAGTGATCAGCGGCAACAGCACAGTCGATCAATCGGCGATCACAGGCGAATCGATGCCAGTGACCAAGCAAATTGGCGATGAAGTCTTCGCAGGCACGGTCAACCAGAACGGCAGCCTTGAAGTGCGCGTGACACGCCTTGCCAGCGAAAGCACATTGGCGCGCATCATCAAAATGGTGGAAAGTGCGCAAGAGAGCCGCGCCAAAACGCAGAGTTTCATGGACGCTTTTGAGCAGCGCTATGCGCTCTTCGTCATTTTGGCGGTCGCGCTCTATATCGCCCTGCCGCCGCTCTTGCTCGGCGCAGATTTCAACGAGAATTTCTATCGCGCCATGGTGCTGATCACGGTCGCTTCGCCGTGCGCGCTGGTGATCTCAACGCCTGCCGCGATTCTCTCCGCCATTGCGAACGCGGCGCGGCGCGGCATTTTGTTCAAAGGCGGCGCGTATCTGGAGCAGATGGCGACCGTCAAAGCGGTCGCCTTCGATAAGACAGGCACGCTGACCACAGGCAAGCTCAGCCTGACCGATGTGCTGCCGAACGGCATTGCGCGCGCTGAGCTATTGCGCATCGCCGCAGCTGCCGAAGTTAACTCAGAGCATCCGATTGCGCAGGCAGTCTTGGCTGCTGCAAAGGCAGAAGGCGTGCCGATCCAAGCGCCGCAAGACTTTGAGGCAATTCCAGGGCAAGGCGTGCGTGCGGCGCTCGACTCGGCGCGTGTGCTGGTCGGCACAGAGCGCCTGATGCACGCGGAAGGCCTCAGCGTGCCACGTGAGATAATCGCGCAGCGCGACCAGCTGGAAGCGGAAGGCAAGAGCGCGCTGATCGTCCATCATAGCGAGCGCGGTTGGCTCGGCGTGATCGGCGTGGCGGACACATTGCGTCCGAATGCGGCTGAGTTTGTGAGCGCCTTGCGCGCCGAAGGCGTCCAGAAAGTGATCATCCTGACAGGCGATAATCAACGCGTGGCGCAAGCGATCGCCGCACGAGTCGGCGCGGATGAAGTGCGCGCTGAACTGCTGCCTGCCGATAAGGTGACGGCGATCAAGGCGCTGATGCAGACCTACGGCAAGGTCGCGATGGTTGGCGATGGCGTGAACGATGCGCCGGCGCTCGCTTCGGCGTCCATCGGCATCGCGATGGGCGCTGCTGGCACGGACGTGGCGCTTGAGACGGCTGATCTGGTGCTGATGGCGGACGATTTGAGTCGCGTCGCCTATGCCATGCGGCTGAGTCGCCGTGCGCGCCGCGTGATCTTCCAGAACATCGCGTTTTCGCTGAGCGTGATCGTGATTCTGGTGATCAGCGCGCTCGGCTTGAACTTGGCGCTGCCGCTCGGCGTGATCGGACATGAAGGCAGCACGATCATCGTGGTGCTGAACGGTCTGCGCTTGCTGACACATCGCTGAGCCGCAAAAAACTCGTGCGCCTGAAGAGCGGCGCACGAGTCGTGTGATGAGCAGGCGCGTATTACGTCACTCGCCTTTGGGCAAGCCTTCGCCGCCTTCTTGCAGCTCTTTGATCGGATCGACGCCGAAGTACTTGCGGTAAATCTCAGCGTACGTGCCTTCCTTGATGACTTCCGCCAGCGCCTTGTTGATCGCTGCGATCAGATCAGTGCATTCAAGGCGCACGCTGATGCCGTAGTACTCAACCGTCAGCGCTTCGACCGTCACCGCCAATTTCAGCTCAGGATTGTTGAGCAGGATCGCTTTTGAAGGCGCATCGTCGGCGATGACGGCGTCCACATCGCCATTGGCGAGCGCGCGCATCGCCTCAGGCGTCGTCTCGTATTCCACCACATCGAAGCCGCCCAGCGACTTGGCGAAGTCAGCGCCAGTCGTGCCTTTCTGCACGCCGACCTTCTTGCCTGCCAGCGCCTCGACGCTGTTGATGGTCTCCTTGTCAGCCTCGCGCACGGTCAAGACCTGCGCAGCGGCGAAGTACGGATCGCTGAACAGCACGGTCTGCTTGCGCTCCTCAGTGATGGTAGTAGCGCTGATCACAATATCGTACTGACCGGCTGCCAGATTGGTGAAGATGGTATCGAACGGCACGTTCTGATAGACGGGCGTGAAGCCTGCTTTGGCAGCGATGGCGTTCAGCAGATCGATATCGAAGCCCTCGATCTCGCCTGTCTCAGTGTTGACGTTCTCAAAAGGCGGATAGGCGGCGTCCGTGCCGACGATTAGCTCGCCCGTGGCGCGGCAAGCAGGCGCAGCAGCGACAGCGGTAGCCTCAGGCGTCGCAGCAGGCGCTTCGGTCGCGGTCGGCGGCACAGGTGTGTTGGTCGGCGGCACTCTAGTCGCAGTTGGCGGGATAGGCGTGTTGGTCGCTTCAACTGTTGCGGCAGGCGCTTCGGTCGCGGTCGGTGGCACTGCGGTCGCAGTCGGCGGGATAGGCGTGTTGGTCGGTGGCACTGCAGTCGCAGTCGGCGCTTCGGTTGGTGCAAGAGCGACAGTCGCAACAGCCGTCGACACTTCGGTCGGCGTAGGGGCAGCAGCGTCAGCAGTAGCTGTTACCACAATAGTCGGCACTTCGGTCGGCGCAAGGGCGACGGCGTCGGCGGTAGCTTCAGCGGTCGCTTCGGCGGTTGCCACAATGGTCGGCACTTCGGTCGGCGCAAGGGCGACAGTTGCAACAGCTGTCGCTTCAGCCGTCGGCTCAGCGGTTGGCTCAGCGGTCGGCGCAGGCGTCAACGTCGGCGGCACTACAACTTCAGCAGTCGCCTCAGCGGTCGGCGCGGGCGGCACAGTCGCTTCCTGAGTGGCTGCGGCAGTCGCTTCTGCAGTTGGCGTTGCGGTCGCGGTAGGCGGCACAGCAGTCGGCGTGGGCGTGGCGGCGCCGCAGGCGGTCACCAGCAACGCGAAGCCCGCGATCAGCAAAAGCAGACTACGCTTGATGTGCATGAACGTTTCTCCTTTTCTCAAGTATTGAAAACATGCGAGCGCTTTTGCGCACGCATTCACAAGGGAAAATTATTGCCAGAGGCGATGGTTTTGGCAAGGTTGATGGCGCGCCACGTTCGGCAATTCGGACAAAACGGCGCGCCATTGTACGCTATTCGCCTGTGAGCGCGCGCGTGCTTAGCTCTTCGCCTTCGCGCAGCACGAATTCATAGCGCAGCCAAGTGCGCTCAGGGCGCATTCCTGCCCGCTCATAAAGCCTGAGCGCGCCCGTCAAGTTCTGCGAGTCCACTGCCAAGCCGACGCGGCGGTAGCCACGCCTGTAGAATTCGCCAAACGCCGTCTGCAGCAACGCCATACCTAAGCCGCGCTTGCGGTAGGGACGGCGCACTGCCAATTCTTCCACCCAACCCATCTCTGGGTCTTCAGCAATGTATTTTAAGCAGAGACATACGCCTGCGATCTGCTCACCTGCCAGCGCCAGATACCACATGCTGTGATCGGCGAGCGGGTCGTTGAGCACGTAGTGTTCGAACAACGCAAATTGACCGCCAATATGACCGAAATGATCTCTGAAGGCTTCATCGATCGCTTCGAAGGTAGCGCGCTCATCTTGTCCCTTGCGGAACGTGCGCAAGGCGATGCCTTCGGGCAGGCTTGGCTCAGGCGGCGGCGCGTCCATATCGAGGCGCATTTGGTAGTAGCTGCGAATATGGCGGAAGCCATGCTGCTCATAGAGCGCGAGCAACTCGCGCAAGCGCGAATCGGCGCCTACGCGCAGCATAACGCGCGCCGTCTGTGGCGCACGGGCAAGGTTGCGCTTGCTCGTCTCAATGAGCCATGCCAGCAAGCGCGCTTCGATGCCGCGTCCGCGCCATGCAGGATGCACGGCTAGGTTGCCGTAGGCACGCACATAGGGCGGATCGATATCCCAAAGTTCCGCATAGGCAACCAGCTGGTCATCAGCGAAGAGCGCGTAGGTGCTTTCGGCAACTGAGAAATTCGGCGCTTGCCATGCGCGCTGCAATTCGCCCGCCTCTGACCAAGCCTCGCCGAGGTCGTGGTAGTTGCACAGGTTGAGGAAGGCTTCCACGAGCGCAGCGTCTTCCATACGTAGCGTCCGCGCTTGTAGCGCCGCTGAGCTTTGAGCGGTCACGATAACATCTCCTCGCGCTCAACAGAGTGAGCTTGAAAGGCTTTGTATGCCGTAAGTGTAGTCGAACGGGCGCGATTTGTGAAGCGCGAACACAGGCAACTCTTCAAAGCGGCGCATTTTTTGCTATAATGAAGAGCGTTGGCTGAAAGCTCTCGTAGTTCAGTGGATAGAACGCGGGTTTCCTAAACCTGATGTCGGGGGTTCGAATCCCTCCGAGAGCATTTCGCTCAGCTCACACTGCACAATGCCTGTCACAGGCGCGCAACGCCGATAGCTGCTCAGAGCGAGCGAGAAGGTCTCTTTGCGATTGATCAGGAGTATTCACTTGCTGAAAAAACTCGTCCTTCTCAGCCTGATGATGGGCTTGTTGCTCTACGGCTTGCCGACTCTACATGCGCAAGATGCCGCGCCTATTACCTACGGCGAGCCTGTCACAGGCAATCTCAAGGAAGGCGGTCAGGCGCGCTTCACCTTCGAAGGCAAAGCAGGCGATATCGTCTATATCTTCCCGCAAGGCACGGACTTATTCTCCACGTTAGAGTTCGATATCCGCCTGACCGATAGCCGCAACGCTGCGCTTGGCAAGGTGTACAACAGAGAACGCCTGAAGCCCGTGCTGCTGGCAGAGCTGCCCGCCGATGATCGCTACACCATCATGCTGACGGGCAAGGGCAGCGGCGGCTACATCATGACGCTTGGCAAGACGGTCAACCTGCTGCCCGATACAGAGACTGAAGGCGAAATTGACCCGGACGGCAGCCGCTTCTATCTGATCCGCAGCGCACAGCCGCTCAAGATTGCGCTCACCTACACGCGACTGAGCGGCACTTTCAGCCCTGAGCTGCGCATCGAAGATTTTGAGCAAGGCTTTCCGCGCGAAGTAGCCGCCGTCTCCGGTCGCGCGCTTACGACCGCCACACTCGCCTTGACGCTTGCAGCGGACGTTGAGTACCTAGTCACGCTCGCCCAAAAGCCGTTCGATCTGGCGAGCATCCTCGAGACGACGACGCCGCAACGCTACAAGCTCAGCGTCCGCAGCGGCTCGTAGTTGGAAAGACGCCTCGCTTTTGCCATAATTGACATCATGCGTAA
>DAOTWB010000302.1:0-10558 GCA_034436235.1 Anaerolineae bacterium | reverse complement strand
TTGATGTCCAGGACTACGTTTCAGTACCCTCAATGGGTCGTAGGTGGTTGCAACGGCGTTTGGATTTACCGCTTTTCGCGGGTTGACTAGTTTCAGTACCCTCAATGGGTCGTAGGTGGTTGCAACGCGGCAATCAACTCACGACCCGCTGAGGGTACATCCCGCGTTTCAGTACCCTCAATGGGTCGTAGGTGGTTGCAACCGACCTTGACAACATGACAGTTGTCATGGTATGTTTCAGTACCCTCAATGGGTCGTAGGTGGTTGCAACAAATAGCGGGGTTGACAACCCGCCTCATTTGCAGTAGTTTCAGTACCCTCAATGGGTCGTAGGTGGTTGCAACCGTGACCCTGCGCGCCATATCGAGCCTACTCCATGACCTGAAATTCGATTCAGATGGCTTCCCGCCCGATTTTTGCGCCACACTTTTCTGCAACGCACTGCCGATACTCTAACACAAGCCGAAATGTTTGTCAAGTCCCTTGAATGCCCGATTTGCCGCATAACTTCGTCCGGATTTCCGCAAAGGACTCGACCTCGATAGATTCGATGCAAACGGCACTTGAAAGGTTTGTTTTGCTCGTGCCATAATCTTAAATTACGCTTTCTAGCTAATAGATTCTAACAAAATTTCCGCAAGTAGGGCAAAAAAGCGCCTTTTTGCCGCCTTTGGCAACTTGCACAAGCCGCCTAGAAGAGCGGCGGCAGGCTATTGACGATCTTGACCGTCTCCACGCTGACCGTGCAGACGCGCCTGACCAAATTCACGATGTAATGCGGATCGTCCGCCCGATTCGGATCGCGACCCGCCTTCACCTGATACTGATCGATTACCCATTCCAGCGCCGCCTTATTGCCCAGCTTGTACTCCAGCGCGGCGCGCGGCACGCCCGTCAGGCGCAAGCCGTCGTTCACCTGCACAGCCCACTCCGCGCCCTGCCCGATCAGCTTCATGCGATCCGTCACGCGGTAGCGCACGGCAAGCGGCTGCCCTGCCCGAGTCTCCACTTCGCTCAGCGGATAGAGCGCCGCCTGCTCATAATTGACGTGCAATTCAGCCAGCTGCTGCCCTGCCCGCGCATACGCCCAAAAATCGGCGGCGAAGGGCAGGCGCGGCAACGCCTTGCGCAGGGCGCCCGCAAAGCGCCGCCGATATTCCGCGTGGTGCAAGACGGCGTAGCTGTAATGGAAGATCGCCCATTTATCTATGCGCGGATCGGCGTAGTGCGCGCGGAAGCGCTCCAGCGCCCAATCCGTGATGTTCTCGCGCCGATTCCCGCCGTCTGCATCGTAGACATAAAACGGAAAACATTGCGTCTTCTCCAAAGTGTCCAAGTTCGGGATGATCGCGACCATCAGGACTTGCGGCGGCTTGTTGCTGGCGATGCCTGAGACGCAAATGGCGCGATTCTCCGCCTCGCTCTCAGGCGTCGGGAAGAAATTCCCAAAAGCGCTTGGACGATCTAAGATGTATTGATCGTAGTACAGAAACATCTTGGTGAACGGACGGTAGAGCGCCATGCGTACTCTGGCAGCTGCGAAATCCATCTCCAATTGGCGCACCAAGTGTTGCTTCAGCGTGCTGCTCCACTTCAGGCGGCTGTAGTCCACAAACTGATCAACGTCCACCGCGCCTCTGCGCAGGGCGCGGCGGTAGCGGTCCAGCTCGGCGTTATAGGCGTCCACAAAGGCCTCGGCGCGCGCCAGCAGCGCCGCCCGATCGAAGTCGTAGACGACCGCGTCGCGATTGGTCTTGACGCCGTTGGCATACGTGGCGAAGACGGTCGGCGGCGCGCCTGCGCCGCCGCGCTTGCTCTCCTTATCGCCGAGCGGCAGCAGCGCTTCGAATTCATCCGCCTCAGGCGTCGGCAGCCAATTGCCGCGCGCGTCGGGCGTCAGCGGCTGCCACTCTACAGCGCGGACGGAGCGCTTTTCTGTCAAAAAGGCGTAGCGCTGCTCGCGCCGCCATGGCACGGGCAGGGCGCAGTGGAAGAGCTGCCGCGCGGACGCCGACCGACGGCTGACGGCGAGGGTGATGCCGACGCCGACTTGGATGCCGAAGACGTTGTGCGTCGTGCCGCTCAGCTCAGGGTGCTTGCGGACGTTGCCGCCGAGATCGAGGTGGTAGACCTGCGTGAAATCTTGGAGCAGGCGTTTGCGCATGCCGTCGTGCGCGTAACCATCTATGAAGCCATTGTTGGTGACGAAGGCGACGATGCCGTCGCGCGTCTCCAAGCGGTCGGTTGCCCAGCGGAAGAAGCGGACGTACGGATCGTACAGGCTGTTCTTGAGCGTGGCGCGCGAGTCGCGGGCGTAGGTCTGGCGGATGCGCTTATCTATATCAGGGTAGCGCCGATTCTTGTTGTTCTCGTTCTCATCGCGCTGCCAAGCGTTATAGGGCGGATTGCCGACGATGACGGTGATCGGCGCGGCGTGCTGGCGCCTGACGCGCTGCGTGTTCTCTTCGCTGAACAGCTCAAGGCGCTGCTGAGAGAGCTTGGCGATGTTGAGGGTATCCACAAAGCACAAGCCTTCAAAAGGCTCGTAGCGACCGACCAAGTCGTAATAGGCGCGCTCGATGTTCAGGGCGGCGATGTAATAGGGCATCAGGAGCACTTCATTGGCGAAGAGGCGGCTGTGATAGAGATCGGGCAGGGCGCTGGGCTTGACGCGCTTGAGCAGATTGACGACAAAATTGCCGGTGCCAGTGCAAGGGTCAAGGACGATCACATTGGGCGATTCAAGGGATAAGCCGAATTCCTGAGCGAGCAGGTCAATCACGCTCTGGCAGATGAAATCAACAATGGGCTGCGGCGTGTAGACAATGCCGTGCGTATCGGCAGTGCGGCGGTCGTGGCCTTGGAAGAAGCGCTCGTAGACGGTGTTCAAGAAGCGCTGCTTCTCGAAGAAATCGGAGAGGGTGGCGGCGGCGCGCTCGATGGCGATGTAGAAGCGGTCTAAGTTTCTGAGGAATTCATCGCGGCTGAAGCTGGCGCTGGTCAGCGCACGGGCGACCTGCTCGATGTTGCGGGCGATGACGTTGCGGGCGACGAAATCAGGGTTTTCGAAGATGCGGCGGAAAAGGCGCTCGGTGAGCAGGTGCTGGACGAGCATCTCGTCCACTTGTGCGGCGGGCAGGTCGGGCGAGATGACGAGGTGGCATTGGCGCAAAAGCTCGGCAAAGGCGCGGGCAAAGTCACGGTTGTGCAGGTGAGCATCGGCGATCTTGCTGTGCAAGCCTTTGGCGAGATCGGGGACGAAAGTGCCGAATTCGTCAATGGCGCGCTCGAAGGAAGCGATATCGGGCTCAGCGTAGGTGAGGAAGGCTTTGAGGAGCTGAACGAGCTGAGCGTCATCGCGGAGATCGAAATCGGCGGCGCGTCTGCCATCTTGGAAGAGGACGGCGCGCTCAGGGATTTGAAAGATGGTGTTGGTGAGCGGGTAGCCGTCGTCAATTTTGCGCTGAATATCGCGCTCGAAGGTCTCGGAGAGATATTTGGCTTCCCAATAGCCGCGCGGCAAATTGACGGAGTCGCGGGCGACGGCGTCCGGGCGAATCTGCCTGCCGTTGCGCAAGGTGATGGTATCTTCAGGGATGAGCGTCCAATCGCGCAATTGGCAGGCGCGCGTGAGCAGGCTTTGGAAAGGCGAGCGGAAGCGGAGCTCGCCTTCAGCGCTGTGCGCGTGCAGGTCGGCGACTTGGGCGCGATACTCGCGGATGAAGCGGGCGAGCTTATTCTCATCAATGGCGGCAGGCGTAGCGGGCATGGCACAATCTCACAAGGCACAAGGTTGAAGTAAGGTTATACTGTGCGCGGCGCGGGAAAGCAAGGCATTGGGCAATTTTGTGATCAATCTTGAACGGGCGTGCAAGCGACTTGATCGTTGGGAATGCCTTGCTCGCGCTGGCTTTTGAGCTTGAAGTAACAATCAACGACGGCTTTGGCGACGGGCAAGGCGTTGGCAGAGCCTTCGCCAGCATTATAGACAAAGACGATGACGGCGATCTCAGGCTTCTCGAAAGGCGCATAGCCAAAGAACCAAGCGTGCGCGGGCCACTGACCTGGCTTGCACAATTGGCGTGCGGCGGCGATGTCATCGCAATATTCGGCGGTGCCGGTCTTGCCGGCGGTCTGCACATAGCCAAGGTTGAAGCGGCGTGCAGTGCCGAAGGTATTGACGACGGCTTGGCGCATGCCTTCTTGGATCACGCTGAGGTTGGAGGCGCTGACGAAAGGCGGCTGATAGTTGCGATAGATCGCATCGTTGATGAAGAGCGGGTTGCACACGCCGCCAAAACGATAGCCATAGGGAATATGCACCGTGTAGGTGATCTCGCCGCGGCCTTCCAAAGTTACCGTGCGACGGTAGTTCTGTTTGAATTCGTCCGTGCAATCGGGCAAGGTGGGGTCGTAGAAATCGGGATTGTTAGGGTCTTTGTAAGGGCTGCGCGGCTCGCAAATGCAGGCAAGGCTGCGCTTGCCTTGCACAAGCATGTCTTCGCGCAGGTTCAAAATGGCGATCTCGCCTTCCTTAGGCGGCAAAATGGTGCGGGCAATCTTGGGCTGAAAAGGCATGACGACGTTGCCTTCAGCGTCCAGGAAGCTGTGCAAAATGGTGGGCTGATATAAGGTGCCGCCATTGGCAAGCGCAGCGCTGGCAACTAGCAACTGCAAAGGCGTGACGGTGACATAGCCTTGGCCGAAGGCGGCGTTGTAAGTATCGCCAGTGGACCAGCTCTCGCCATAATTGCGGCGCTTCCAAGTGCGGTCGGGCATTCGGCCGCCGTTCTCAGCGGGCAGCTCAATGCCGGTGCGCACGCCAATGTTCAGGGCGGTGGCGTAGCGGTTCAGGTTCTCAATGCCAAGGCCGCCGGGCTTCAAGACCATGGAGACGTTCGGATCGGGATTGCCGCCGCCAACTTGATAGAAATAGACGTCGCAGCTCCAGGCAATGCCTTCGACCATGTTCACCCATTTGTGTCCGCCTTCTTCAATGGGCAGCCAACAGACGAAACGTTGGCGCTGACCGATATCGTTGGTGGCAAAGCTGTTCTCAACAAAAAGCTCGCCAGCGTCGTAGAGTTTGTAGTCCCAAGGCACAACGTTCTCTTCTAAAACGCCGGCGGCAGAGACGAGCTTCCAAACAGAGCCGGGCGGATAGAGGGATTGAATGGCGTGATTGACGAGCGGCGTCTGCGGCTCGCGGGCAATGCGCAGATAGTATTCGCCATCAATGGCGCGGGCGAAGCGCGTGTTATCGTAAGTGGGCAGGCTGACGAGCGCTAAAATTTCGCCTGTGCGCACATCCATGGCGATCACAGTGCCAGAGATGGTGACTTGGGCTTGCTTGGCGGCGTTGATCAGGTTGATGCGATCTTGCAGCGCTTGCTCGGCGACGCGCTGCAGGGCGAGGTCAATGGTCAGGCGGATGTTCTTGCCGGCAATCGGCTCGCGCCTGCTGACAACTTGCACGGGCAAGCCCGCGACGTCGACAATGCGCGTTTCCAAGCCGCGCACGCCTGCCAAATCGCGCTCGAAGTAGGCTTCAACGCCGGCGTAGCCAACGCGCTCAAAGGCGGGATTGTAGCCTTGCTCGCGCAGTTGGCGGGCTTCTTCTTCGCCAATGGGGCCAAGGTAGCCGATGATCTGAGCGGTGAGGCTGCCGCTGGGATACTGACGGACGGACACAACATCTACGCTGACGCCGGGCAGGTTCTGCAGGTCTTCAAGGATGGTCTGGGCGATGGCTTGCGGCACATCCGAAGCGACGACGACCGGGCGGTAAGGCGCAATGCCTTGGCCTTCCAGAATTTGCTCTTGCAAGCTGCGCACAAAGCGCTTGCCGGCGGCTTCGGCGGCGGCGCGCGTGGCAGGCACGTCAATCAGGGCGGAAAGGCGGTTGAGCATTCGCAGGAAGGCTTCTTCGTCGTCAGGGACATAAGCGGGCGTGACGGCGACGTTGAAAGCGGGCGCGTTCAGGGCTAAAGGCACGCCATAGCGGTCGTAAATGATGCCGCGCGTGGCGGGCAACGGCACGCTTTGGAAAGCGTTCTCGCGGGCGGCGGCTTCGAAGGCATCGGCGCGCAAGAATTGGAATTCGTAAAGGCGGAACATCAGCACGATGAAGCTGCACAGCATCAGAACGCTGAAGAAGACGAGCCGTGCGCCTTGGAAAGGCAGAAGTTTCTCTCGCATAGTCACTCACTCACAAGCGCGTGCGCTTTGGATAAAAGGTGGCGTGCAATAAGCCTAGTCCAAAGAAGATGATCAGCATACTGACGGCGTTGAAGAGCGCGTTGGGCGCTGTGATATAACGCAAGGTGTAGCCGATCTCGACAGGACGGCGGATGACGATCAACAGGACGATCAGGACGGCATGGTAGATCGGCGTGGCGAGCGCGGCGAGCAGCGGCGGCGCGATCAGGTTGCGGCGCGCGATCTGACCTGCGATCAGATGGACGGTCATGGCGGCGCTGATCAGGGCAAGCGCGGTGGTGCCAGTTGGCAAGCCGCTCAGCCAATCTTGGAAAATGCCGCCAAAAACTGACCAGAGCAAGCCTTCGGATAAGCCTGCGAGCAGCGTCCATGCAATGGCGAGCAGCAAGACGAGATCGGGCGCGCTCTCGCCAACGCGCAGCTCGGGCATCAAAGTGGATTGGGCAACGGCGCCGAGCAGCACGATCAATAAGCTGAAATAGCGTCCCAAGCTGCCAACTCAGCGCGAAAAAATTGGCACATGGCGCATAGTATGCCATAAAGTGCGCTAAATTTCACGGCTAGGGCAAGCTGATCAGCCATAGGGCAGAGTCGTCAGCATTCCAAAAGACGACGTGGCGTCCATCAGGCGAGACGTGCCAATCGTCGTTAGCGATGCGGAAGGGCTGCGCAGGGTCGGTCAGGATGCGCTGTTCGCCAGTGGTCACGTCATAGCTGGCGAGGAGCATTTGCTCGCCATCTGTGCTTAGGAATGGATTAGCGTTTGCGCCATAGCGCAGATAGAGAATGGTCTTGCTATCGCGCCAGCGGTAGCTGCTGAAGAAAGGCAATTGCACGGGCTGCGCGTTGGGCTGAGTCAACATGCCGTATAGTCCGCTGCGGGCAGGATCGTCCTGAAATGGCGCGTAGAACAGGATGATGGCGCCGCCGGGCGCCACTTGCAAGCCGCGCAAATTTTTCACCTGCGCGAGCGGCGTCTTCTGGCGCGTGGCAAGCGACCAGATGAATAGCTTGAAGGTCTGAGTGCGTCCGATAGGCTCAACGGCAAGCAGGCGCGTCTCATCGAGCCAATAGACGGCGCCGCCTTGCTGCGTGCCGAGCAGCTCGCGTCGTGTGCCGTCCACATCGGCAATCCAGACTTCGGTCAGCGGCGGGATGCCGCCGGGAATATTATCGGCGGGATGCCGATGCCAGAGCAGGCGCGCGCTGTTGGGCGAGAATTGCGGCAAGGCGCCGCCGGTCGCGATCTCGCGCCATTCGCCTGTGGCGCGGCGCACAAGGCGCGTGCGACCGTCTATCTGAACAAGTTCCCAGAGTCCGTCGGGCGAGTACAGGCGATGCGGCGCCTCGCCAATCGGCTGTGGCGCGCGCTCTTCCAGCACGCTGACGGCGTAGCGCGTCGCCAAGGCGCCATCGGCGCCATCGTAATAATAGACGGCGCTTGAATCGGGCGACCAAAATGGCAAGGCGCAGCAGCCGCGACGAGTCAAGCGGCGCATGGTCGCGTAACCTGCGCCGAGCGGCGGCGCGTTGAAATTGGGCAGCGTCAGCGGCGGCGGCGCGTTGCGCGTTAGCGGCGGATAGCTGAGCCGAAAATCGTTCAGCGGACGCTCGTTGAAGTCCACGTCAGGCTGATCGTAGGCGCTCTGCCAACGATTGGGATGATACAAGTCCTTGACGAAGCCGCCGAAATGATGATAGCCAATGCTGGCGAGCGTTTCCCATTCGGCGTCAATCAGCAGCATCGGATTATAGGCGACTTGGTAATCGCGGCTGCGAATTTCAAGGTGCAGGTGCGGTCGCGATTGGCAAGTGCGGTCAGGATCGCCGACGACGGCGATCACCTCGCCGCGCCGCACCGGCTGACCGCGCATCAGGCTCGGCTTGGCGTTTAGATGTCCGTAGACAGAGGTGTAGCCGAGATCGCGGTGGAAAAGCGTCAGGTTGTGCGGCTCTAAACCGAAGCTCAGGTTGTCAATCTGATCTACAATACCATCCGCAATGGCGACCACAGGCGTGCCGCACGGCGCCCAAAAATCCAGCCCGAAGTGCAAGTTCTGTCCGCCGGCGTACCAGTAGCGCCCATAGTTGAAAGCGCCAATTGTGTTGCCAAATTGCTGGCTGAGCAGCCACGTGGTCGGTCCGGGCGGCGTGTTGAACGGCAAGCTGAACGGCTTGGCGCGCTGAGCGCCCAGCGACGCGCGCGGCGCGGCAGCGAACGCTAGGATGAGCGCGAGTAGCGCGATCAAACGTCGTCTCATGCAGCTATCGTCTCTCCGTGTGCAGCATCAGCGGTAAGTATAACGCTACACGCTTTCGGGAAAATAGGTTATGATAGCCGCTCATGATGAACTACCGCGAACGCTTACGATTTATCTTACTCGCGCTGCTCAGCGCGTTGCTCGCGGCGTGCGCGCCGTACCAAGCTGAGCGCGTGCCAACTGAAGCGCCCTACTACGCGCAGACGGCGCCGCCTGCGCCTTCGCTCAGCACGCCGTTGATCGGGCAGCTGGGCGCTGTGGACGATCCGAGCGCCACGCCGATCTCGGCAGCGCAGCGCTCGCCTTCGCCCGAGCAGCCGATTGCGCAGCTTGGCACGCATGCTTTCACAGTGACCTTCGGCGCCGTGGTGGATAGCTCGCCACAGCCGCCGACTCGTACGCCGAGTCCGCCACCAGCGACCGAGGCGCGCAGCACGCTGCCCTTCGGCGCGGTGGTAGACCCAAATTACACGCCGCCGCCGACCTACACGCCGCTGCCTAGCCCAACTCTCTCGAGCGGCACGCTGCCTGCGCCTGCCACGCTGCCTTTTGCCGATGGCACGACCTTGCGCGCCGATCTGATGGGCGTGCAAATCCACACTTTCCTCGATGATGCTGAGTTCGCCGCCATGCTGGATCGCGCCGCTGAGCTGGGCGTCGGCTGGGTGAAGTTCCAAGTGGTGTGGAAGCTCTACGAGCCTGCGCAAGGGCAGTTCAGCGATTTTTATCACGCTATGGTGCTGAATGTGCAGCGCGCCAGCTTGCGCGGCTTCAAGACGCTGATCAGCGTCGCCAAAGCGCCTGATTGGTCGCGACCGCCTGCCGTGCGCGGCGTCGAGGACGGCCCGCCTGCCGATCCGCAGCATCTCGCCGATTTCATCGCCGCCTTCGTGCGCGACGTCAAGCCTGAGTTCATTGACGCCATCGAGATTTGGAACGAGCCGAATTTGATCCGTGAGTGGCGCGGCAATCTGATCAGCGGCGCGGACTACATGCGCTATTTCAGCGCCGCCTATCAGGCGATCCTGCGCGAGCAGCGCGCGCAGCCTTCCGCGCTGAAGCCGACGCATCGCATCACGGTCATCACAGCAGGTCTGGCGCCGACCGTGACCATGCCTGACGGCAGCACGCTGGGCGACCGCGAATGGTTACAGCAGCTCTACAACGCAGGCTTGGCGACGCTCAGCGCCGATGGCGACATCGGCATTGGCGTTCACAGCTTCGGCTGGGCAAATCCGCCTGAGGCGCGCTGCTGCCAAGCGACCAGCGGCGTCAGCGGCTGGTATGAGCATCCGTCCTTCTACTTTCGCGAGACGCTCGACGCTTACCGCCAGATCATGCTGCGCAACGGTCACGGCGCGGCGCAGCTGTGGGTGACCGAATTCGGCTGGGCAACCTACGACGGTCTGCAGCGCAGCGACGGCACGCCCGCCAAAGCCGATCCGAGCTTCGGTTGGCAAGCCTTCATCAATCAAGAGCAGCAAGCCGCTTACATCGTGCGCGCCTTCCGCCTTGCGCAGAGCGCGCCGTACAACGAATTCGTGGCGCCGATGATCCTGTGGAATCTCAACTTTGCCTTGATTCCAGAATTGGTGGATAATAGTCTCGAAGAGGCAGGTTTTTCTTTGCTGGATGCGCAAGGCAGACCGCGCCTCGCGTTCTATGCCTTGCGCGACGTGCCAAAAGTGCGCTGAGCATGTCTGATTTGCGAGCGATCTATCAGAGTCCGCGCGATTTGCGGCTGTTCGTCTGGCGCGGCGCCGCGCCTGAGCGCCTGAGCGCCCTGCGCGAGCATAGCCTGTGCATCGGCGCGTGGCAGCTCGCCTTTCGCATCATCGGCGAGAGCCATTGGATAAGCGCGCAGTACGCCGATGCGCCCGCTTTGCACGAAGTGCTCGCTTGCGCCGAGCTGATCGCGCCGATGGACGCACATCAGCACCATTTCAGGCACTTGCGCAAGCACGTCTTCAGCACGGCGGACGCGCGCTATAGGCTGCACATCGCGTTCAAAGCGCAGCGTACAGCGGCTGTTGTGCCTGAAGACGGTCTGCTCATGATGTTTCCGCCGATCTTCGGTC
>DAOTWB010000301.1:0-6554 GCA_034436235.1 Anaerolineae bacterium | reverse complement strand
TCGCGCTGACCGAGCATCACAAGCTGGTGAACTCACCTGCGCACTCAGAGGCAGCCTTGCGCGCTTATCTTGCGTTCGGCTTGCCAACGTTATTCGCCTACGGCTGGAACGACATCGGCGACGGCGCGCTGCACCTCGATCAAATCGTCGCTGAGATGGAACGGCTGCACGCCATGGCAGATGGCACGCATGTGCAGGTTTGCGTCGGACCGATGGTGCCATGGCGCTGCTCTGACGAGGCGATGCAGCGCACGTTTGCGCTCGCTGAGCAATGGGATGTGCCGTTCCATCTGCACGCTGCCGAGACGCAAGACGAGGTCGCGCTGATGATCGCGCGCAACGGAATGCGTCACATCGAGTGGTTGGCGCAGCTTGGCGTGCTGAGCGCGCGGACGCAAGTGGTACACGGCGTGTGGCTCTCGGATGACGAGCTGCGCTTATTGCAGCGCAGCGGCGCGCGCCTGATTCACTGCCCGACCAGCAATATGTATCTGGCGAGCGGCATGGCGAAGGTCGCGCCGCTCTATTGGCGCGGCGTGCCGATCGCGCTAGGCGCTGACGGATCGGGCAGCAACAACAGTCAAGACATGCTGGAGTTGCTCAAGATCGCGGCGCTTTTGGCGAAGGTCGAGACGATGGACGCCACAGCGCTTCTGCCGCGCAATATCCTGAGCATGGCGTGCGCAGACGGCGCAGCGGCGGTCGGTTTATCGGCGCCGCAGTTGGCAATTGGCGCGGCAGCGCGCTTGATTTGTGTCGAGATCGAGACGCCGCGCAGCGCGCCCGTCCACGATCCATTCTCAGCGCTGGTCTACAATACAAGCGGCGCCGACGTGCGGCACGTCGTGATCGGCGAGCGCATTTTCGTGCGCGATCGCGCTGTGCAAGGTGTGGATGTATCGGCGCTCATCGCGGAATGCACACAAGCAGCGCGCTCGCTTTTGCGCCGCGCTGAGCTAGTTTGAGAAAGGCATCGCAAACAGTCTATGCAGATTCAAGGCAGCGTTGTTCTGATCACAGGCGCGGCGCAGCGCGTCGGTCGCGTCATCGCGCTTGAGTTGGCGCGGCGCGGCGCGCACATCGCGTTCAGTTGGCACTTCGATGATGAGCCGTATCTGCAGACGCGCGCTGAGCTGGAAGCGCTCGGCATCCAGACCTTTGTGCAGCGCTGCGACGTGCGCGATCTGGCGCAGGTGCGCGCGCTGGTGGATGGCGCCGCTGCGCACTTTGGCAAGTTGGATGTGCTGATCAACAATGCGTCGGTCTGGCTGAACAAGCCTGCGCTGGAGATCGCCGAGTCAGAGTGGAATTTGGCGCTAGAGGTGAACGCGAGAGCGCCATTTTTTGCGGCGCAGTACGCCGCGCGGCATATGTTGGCGCAGCCTGAAGGCGGCGTGATCCTGAACATCACCGATCTATCCGCCTTTCAGGTCTGGAAGGAAAATGCGCATCACGCGGCGAGCAAAGCGGCGTTGGTCTCGATCACCAAGAGCTTGGCGCTAGAGCTGGCGCCGAAAATCCGCGTGAACGCTATCGCGCCGGGCACTGTGCTGCTGCCCGACGGCTTGGACGCGGAAGCGCTCGCCAAAAAGCGCGCTTGGGCAGAGGCTAACTCTGCCCTGAAGCGCATTGGCACGCCGCACGATGTAGCGCAGTTAGCCGCTTTCTTGATCGAAGCTGATTTCACCACCGGCGCCGTCTATTTTGTGGACGGCGGACGCTCGCTCATTTAGTCGCTCACGCCGCTCAGGTCAACGCTCTGCAGCAGGACTTCGCCGAGCGTGCCGTTATTCACGATGACGCGCACGCGCAACAGTGCGCTGCCTTTGAGCAGCTCAGCAGGTATCGGCAAGGCATGGTACGTATCGAACGTGCCTGCGCCGAAGACTGCGGCGGGGAATTCTGTGCGCCGACTCGACGCGCCGAGCGCGATCTCGACCGCGATCGGACGGCTGGCAGGCTGTGCGACGCGCCAGCGCACGCGGAAGCGCACCACAGGCTGATCAGCGCGTTGCGGCACAGCCAACGCAATCGTATGCAGATGCAGATCGGCGCTGAGCGCTTGATCAGGCATGTACAAGCGTCCGCTGAACGGCGCGACGTCTGCCGTGCGCTGAAACGTCCGATCTGATTGATAAGGCACATAGCCGAGCGCTGCGAAGGCATCTGTGTAGCACCAATCGTCATCAGCGAAGGCGAGATTGAGCATATCAGGCGCGTAGCGCACTAACGCCGAGTGCAGGTCGCCGCGCTCGATCAAGCGACGCAGCTCAGGCTGTAGCGTGCCGTCTAACGCGATCAGCTGTTGATCGAGCCGCCAGGCTTGCCGAAAGAGCGCATCTTTGCTTGGCACGGCGACGCTGTGCGCTTCAAGCGGCGTTGGAAATGGCGTCGCTGTCGCAGATGGCGTGAGCGCGCCGCTCAAAGCGGCGATGCACGCTATGGCTATCACGCCAATGCCGAACACGCTCATGATCGGCGCGCGCTGACACAGCCGAGATGCCAGAAGCGCTGCCGCAGGCACGATCAGCGCGTAAGTGTAGCCGCCTGCAAGGCGGAAAATGCCGCCCCAGATTCCGCTGTACAGCGCGATCCACGCGCCGAGCAGGGCGACGAACGGCTCGCGGCGCGCCATCCACCAGATCGGCAGCGCCGCTGCGATCAAGAGCGCCAAGATCGGCGCTGAGAGCAAGTCCTCAGTCGGCGGTGCGCTGCGCTGAAAGATCAGCAAGCCTTCCCAGAACGGCGCGCCCGAGTAATGCAGCCATAGCGCCACGAAAGATGTGCCGAACAGCGCAGCGAAGGTCAATGTGAAGCGCAACGCGCTGTCTTGTTGCGCCGCGTAGAGCGCCATCAGCGCGACCAGCGCCAGCGCTTCAATGCCGCACAACGCCGTCAGCGCGAATGCGGCGCCTGACCAACGCCAGCGCCTTTGCTGCGCCAGAAGCAAGCCGAGCAGCGCCAATGCCGTCATCAGTGGATACGGACTGCCTGCGCCGATCCACAACGGATAGGCGAGCGCGAAAATGCCCGCTGCCAACAGCCGAAAAGCGCTTGTGAGCGCGACGTGTTCCGCCAATTGGTGAAGACAAGCCGCGCCGAGCGCCATGCTCAGCGCGAAGAGCAGCTCCGCGCCGAGCAGTGCCTGCGCCGAGATCGGCAGCGGCGCCGCGATCAGCAAAAACGGCTCGCCGCGATTGAAGACGAGCTGTCCCACGTCGCGCAGCTGCGCCGCATACCGTGCGACGATCAGCCGATCGTCGGGCAGGTTGACGAAAAAAGGCGCGCTCGCCACGCCGATCAAGAATGCGGCGAGCGCTGCTGCAAGCGGCATCAGATCGAGCCTGCGCGGCAGTTGTTCCGCCATAGCCGATCACTGCGCAGCGCGCCGCACGTATTCCGCAAGTAAGCGCACGCCATAGCCCGATGCGCCGCTCGGATACAACGGATTATTCGGCAAGTCCTCAGACATGCCCGCCATATCAATGTGCGCCCAAGCGGGATAATCTGTGAAGCGCTTCAGGAAGACCGCGCCGATGCTGGCGCCGCCCGATCTGCCGCCGACGTTCTTAATATCCGCCACCTTCGATTCGATCTGCTTCTCGTAGTCGCTGAACATTGGCATTGCCCACAGACGCTCGCCTGTCGCTTCAGCTGCCGCCAAGAGCGCGTCGCGCAATCCGTCGTGCATCGTGTACAAGCCTGCAGCAGCATTGCCCAGCGCTACCACCACTGAGCCGGTCAGCGTCGCGATGTCCACCACTGCGGCAGGCTTGTAGCGCGCCGCGTAGATCAGCGCATCGGCAAGCACAAGGCGACCTTCCGCATCGGTGCTGATGACTTCGATGGTCGTGCCGTTGCTGGCGGTCAGCACTTCGCTCGGCAGGTACGCCTGACCGCTGATCATGTTGAAGGTGGCAGGGATCAAGCCGACCACATGGCGCGGCACGCCGAGCGCGCCAATCACCTGCATCGCGCCCAGCACAGCAGCCGCGCCCGCCATATCCGTCTTCATCGGCAGCATCCCTTCGAACGATTTGACGTTGTAGCCGCCTGTATCGAACGTGATGCCCTTGCCGACCAACACAATGCTCTTGCCTTCAGCAGCGCGCTCCACCTGATGCTCCAAGATGATGAATTGCGGTGGAATAGCGCTGCCGCGCGCCACGCCCAACAGCGCGCCCATCTTGAGCGCCTCCATCTCTGCCCGATCCAAGACCTGCACAGCCAATCCGTAGGTCTGTGCGATCTGGCGCGCCGTCTCGGCAAGGTGTTGCGGCGTGCAGATGTTCGGCGGCTGATTGACCAGCGTGCGCGCCAGCTGAGTTGCCTCGCCAAGCGCCTGCCCAGCTTTCATGCCGCTCTCAAGCGCCTCATGCTCAGCAGCGAGCGCCTCAGGCGCGATGATAGTCAAATTTTCAGGCGACTCAGGCGTCGGCGCGTCGCTCTTCTGCCCGTGATAGTGATAGGCGGCGAGCAGCGTCGCCTCTGTGCAAGCCTGTGCGCAGAGCGCTGCGCTCAGCGGGCTGCTGTGACCGTGCAACATGCTAGCAAGGCGCTTGACCTTCAACTCGCGGGCGCGCTGGACGCCGACGGCGATTGCGCGCCGCAAAACGTCCAGCGTGAGCGCCTCGCGCTTGCCCAGACCGATCAGGATCAAGCGGCGCGCAGGCAACGCGCCGCGCGGATACAACAGGGCGACCTGTGAGGCTTTCCCGATGAAATCGCTCGTGCTGATCAAGTCGGTCAGCGCGCCGCCGAGCGCCGAGTCAGCTGCGGCGAGCGAGTCTTGGAGCGGCTCGCCTTCATAGGCGCTCAGCATGAGCGCATCGGCTTCCGCGAGATGCGGCGCGCCAAACGTGAGAGAGAATTGCATGGCTTGTGCGTCCTTTGCAAAAGAAGGCGTTTCTTCAGTGCCTGTCAGTGTACCGCGCTGAGCGCCTCACACAAAATTTCAGCGCGCTCACCAAATTTCACAAAAGATTCACGCAATCGTCTATTTTGTAACGCACAACGTTATTTTCGCTTGCTATCATGTAGGCAGAAGGCGAGGCAACATGGAAATAACGCCGTACTCGCAACGAAGCATCAAAGCGGACGCAACGCAGGCTCGTCAAACTGACATCGTGACCTTACATCGCAGCGACAACGTGAACTCACTGGAGCATCATCGGACTCGCATTGCAGAATCGTTGAAGACGCACTGAGCGACAACAAGCTACATTGCAGCTGGGACGCACTTCATCGCACACTGCCTCGTCATTCTTGTGAAAAAGCCTCTCGCGCATGCAGAGGCTTTTTCATTTGATAGCGATGTGCAGTATTTCGGATGACGGCGCTTAGCTTCGATTGCCCTCGCCGCCGAAGAGATCGGCGAGCCGATCGAAGAAGCCTTTGCCGCCGCGCTGTGGCTCAGCCGTGTTGCCAAAGGTGCGCGCCAATTCCTCGAAGAGACGACGCTGTTCAGCGGTCAGGCGCGTTGGCACTTCGACCTGGACGACCACCAGCTGATCGCCGCGCCCTGCCGAGCTGCCGTCGCTGCGAATGCGCGGCACGCCCTTGCCGCGCAGCGTGAAGATTTTGCCGCTCTGCGTGCCGGGCGGAATGACCAGCTGCTCCTCGCCGTCCACAGTTGGCACAGCGACCGTCGCGCCGAGCGCCGCTTGCGCCACGTTGATCTTGAATTCCAAAATGATATCGAACTCGCGGCGCTTGAAGAACTCATGCGGCTGCACGCGGAAGAAGACTTGCACATTGCCGTTCGGACCGCCATTCTCGCCGACGTCGCCTTCGCCGACGACGCGCAAGCGCGTTGAGTCGTCCACGCCGCCCGGCACGCTCACGCTGATCTTGCGGGCGCGGCGCACCTTGCCTTGTCCGCGACAAGTCTGGCAAGGCGTGTCAATGGTCTCGCCCGTGCCGCTGCAGCGCGGACAAGCATTCACAGTGACCATGCTGCCCAAGAAGGTCTGGCGCACTTGGCGCACTTCGCCGCTGCCGCCGCATTCAGGGCAACGGCGTGGCGACGTGCCGGCAGCCGCGCCTGTGCCGCCACACGCCTCACAATGCTCAAGGCGCATGATCTCTATCTCTTTGGTCACGCCAAAGATTGCCTCTTCGAAAGTGAGCGTCATATCGTAGCGGACATCGCGACCGGGACGCGGCTGACGGCGCGAAGCGCTGCTGCGCCTACTGGTGGCGCCTGTGAACGCGCCGAAAATCTCTTCGAACATCTCGCTCAGGTCGCTGAAGCCGCCATTGAAGCCGCCGAAGCCGCCCGCTTGCGGATCGATGCCCGACCAGCCGTAACGATCGTAGCGCGCGCGCTTCTCAGGATCGCTGAGGATGGCGTAGGCAGCGTTGATCTCGCGGATGCGCTCTTCCGCCTCAGCGCCTTGGTTGGCGTCAGGATGGTATTGCTTCGCCAGCCGACGGTAGGCTTTCTTCAATTCCTCAGGCGTCGCATTGCGCGAGACGCCCAGCACTTCATAAAGGTCTCGTGGCATTGTACGGTCAACCATCTTTCGCTCAGTGCCGATGTGCGCTCAGCCAAA
>DAOTWB010000300.1:0-12223 GCA_034436235.1 Anaerolineae bacterium | reverse complement strand
AGCGAGCGCACGCTGCGCCGATTGTTCTCTCGCCAGAACTCAGGCGCATTGTAGGCGGCATTGCGCTTGCCTGTGATCGAAAAGTAGTGTAAGCGCGTGGAGAAATCGCGACGTCCGACATAGAGCGCTGCGTAATCGTCGAGCAGCTCATAAAAGGTGAAAGGCGTCAGCGCACAGCTGCCGTCAGGCTTGACGGCGATATTCTCCACGCGCAGCTCGCCATGGAATATGCCATGATCAGCGCCATGCTGAACGGCTTGCGCGATCCGCTGCATGATGTACGCGATTCTCACATAATTGAGCTGGTCGAGCTGATCGATCAAGAAGCCTTCTATCGGCTCACTGACGTAGTAGACGCCGTAGTAAGGCGAGATATCGTAGTCCAATGTCCGCAGGATGTTAGGATGGACGAGCTGACGCTCTTTCCACGCAGCGCGTTCGAAGAGACGGCGCAAGGTTGGCGAATCAGTGTAAACTACATCAGCAAGAGTGAGTGTAACGATACGGCTTGCACTGTTGCGCGAGCGATGCTCGGCGAGATAAGTGGTGAGCGGCTGCGAAGCTGAGGCAGAGCGCAGCACGCGCACTAAGCGATATTCGGGCAGCAAATTGATGGCATCCGCGACGGCGCTCGCCGTCGCCTGACGCTGATGTGGCTGCTTGGCGAGCGCACGCAGCACAGCGCTCTCAACTTGTGGTGGAATGTTCAAGCTGAGCTGGCGCTGGCTAGGCGGCGTTGGCAGCTGTGTGAGATGCATGTTGGCTATCGCATATGGCTGATCGGCTGTAAAAGGCAGCTCGCCACACAAGAGCTGGTAGAGCAGGACGCCGAAGGCGTATACATCTGCAGCAGGCGTCGCGCTTTCGCCTCGCCACAACTCAGGCGCGATGTATGCCCATGTGCCTACCATTTGATTAGTGTCCGTCAGTCCGGTCGCGTCCGATTTACGCGAGATGCCAAAGTCGGAGAGGTACACATTGCCGCGTTCATCGAGGAGCAGATTAGCAGGCTTCAGATCGCGATGGACGATGCCGTTCTCATGCAGGAAATCGAGTGCAGCTGCTACTTGATTAGCAAGACAGCTCAAGTGATGCAACGGCAGCAACGGCGACTTGGTGTAGATAGAGGCATTGCCGCCTGACATGTACTCCATGATCAGCGCAGCGCGCGGACGTGCGTTATTGACGCCGTGCGTGGTGCTAGGCGCGACGCGCTCTTCCCAGTGTCCCAGCACGCTGACAATGTTCGGATGTTGACTAACTCGCTCAACAATCTGAATCTCTCGTTTGAAGCGAAGCAGCCCAAGCACAGTGTCATCTCGTAGGATTTTGATCGCAACTAGCCGACCGTCCGCTATGCGACGCGCCTTCGAGACATCAGCCATGCCGCCGCTGCCTAGCCGCTCAAGGAACTCGTAGTCTTGCTCGAGTGTCATGCTTGCTCATTCCTATTGTAAAGCGCTGCAAGGCGCTCTGAAAGAATGTTGCTATATCAGTATACAGCAAAACAGATAAACACGACAATCGGCTTGGCAAAAGTTTATGAAGTTGTGATTCGGCTTGCGAATGGATAACGCTGTGCGCAGGATCAGCGCTTCTATGATATGCGTTTTGTAAAGGCGCTTGTCTGTGGACAGGCGGCAAGGCGTCAGAGGTAAAAGCGACTAGCGCTTGTCGCGCGCTGACTCTTCTTTGCCTTTGGCAGGCGCGCTCTCGCGCAGATTGGCGTGCTTGGCAGGCGAGCCGCGCAGCGCAGCCTCTAAGCGACGATACGTCTTGAGCGCGCGCGCGCGCCAAAACGCCGTGATGTATTGCAGCTCGCGCCGTCCCTGACTCAGGCGATATGCCAAGCCTTTTGGCGCTCGCTCCTGCACGGATTGCCATTGCAAGGCGGCGGCAGCCCACGTCAAGCCACCGCCGAAGCCGACCACGATCACATTATCGTTCGGCTTCAGCCGTCCTTCGCGTTCCGCCTCATAAAGCGCGATTGGAATGGACGCCGCCGATGTGTTGCCATAGCGATGGACGTTACTGTAAAAAAGCGCCTCGCTCACGTTCAGATTGCGCGCTGCGGCGCTCAAAATGCGCTGATTTGCCTGATGTGGCACGATCAAGTCTACGTCCGCCAGCGAGAGTCCCGCTTTATCCAACACTTGGCGCACGCTCTCTGTGATGATATGCACGGCAAAACGAAAGACTTCGCGTCCGTCCATGTGCAGCTTGTGCATCTGGCGACCTTCGGGCAAGTTGGTCGTGCCGATAGTTGGAATACCTAACAGCTCTGCGCCTGAGCCGTCTGAGCCGAGTACGGCGTCCATGAAACCGCCTGCCTGATCGCTGCCTTCGAGCAGGACGGCGCCTGCGCCATCGCCGAATAGCACGCATGTGGAACGATCTGTCCAGTCCAGCACGCGCGAGTTGACCTCACTGCCGATCACGAGCGCTGTGTTGATGCTGCCGCTACGAATGGCTTGCGCCGCCATATTCAAGCCATAGACGAAGCCTGAGCAAGCGGCGCTCAGATCGAAGGCGCCCGCTTGCGTCGCGCCAAGCAAGTCCTGAATTTTGCTGGCGCTGCTGGGATAGATATCTTCGGGCGTGGATGTCGCCACGATGATCAGGTCAATCGCGCTCGGCAGCACATTGGCGCGATTCAAAGCGGCGCGCGCCGCCTCGAAGCCCATCAGCGTGACCGTCTCGCGATCGTTGGCGATACGCCGCTCTTGAATGCCTGTGCGCGTCCGAATCCAGTCGTCAGTCGTCTCGACGACCGCCTCAAGCTCGGCGTTGGTCACAATGCGCTCAGGCAAGCGGATGCCCCAGCCCGTCAGATGTGCGTAGCGCGTGTGACGCGGCTGCCAGGCGTGCGTCGCATGTGGACGCTCGCTGCGGTCAGGCGGCTGAGCGCGATTGCCGTTCAGTCGTCCATCATTGGCTGCCATTGCCCGTATACTTCCCAAAGATCAACACGGCATTGTGTCCGCCAAAACCGAACGAATTGCTCATCACATGGCGGACAGTGTGCGTCACGCCGTGATTCGGCGTGTAGTCTAGGTCGCACTCAGGATCGGGCGTGTGATAGTTGATGGTCGGCGGCACAAAGTTGTGCAGGATACTCTGCACGCTGAAGACCGCCTCAACGCTGCCGGCGGCGCCTAGCATGTGACCTACAGCGCCTTTCACAGAGCTGATTTTAACCTGATAGGCGCGCTCACCAAAGACGGCTTTCACAGCGCGCGTCTCAGCAGCGTCGTTGAGCGGCGTGCTTGTGCCGTGCGCGTTGATGTAGTCAATGTCCTCAACAGTCAAGCCGGCGTCGCGCAGCGCTTTGCGCATCGCCATTTGCGCGCCGCCGCCGTCTTCCATCGGTGCTGTGATGTGATAAGCGTCATCTGTAGTTGCGTAACCGAGCAGCTCAGCAAGGATGGTCGCGTTGCGCTGTTGCGCATGTTCAAGCGCCTCTAAGACCAGAATTGCCGCGCCTTCCGCGATCACAAAGCCGTCGCGATCCTTATCAAAAGGTCGCGACGCTGTGGCAGGATCGTCGTTGCGCGACGAGAGCGCGCCCATGTTGGCGAAGCTCGCTACCGCCAATGGCACAATGGCAGCTTCTGTGCTACCGCAGATCATGACATCAGCAGCGCCGCGTCGGATCATCTCAGCCGCCTCGCCAATAGCGTTGTTGCCTGTGGCGCACGCCGTCGAGATGGACATGTTTGGACCGCGAAAGTTGAACTCAATCGCCACGCGCCCAACAGGACTATCGGTCAGCATCATCGGCACAAGCAGCGGACTGACGAACTTCAAACCTTTCTCATTGCCAAGCCGCGCGCCTTCCAACAGCGTCTCGATGCCACCGACGCCTGAGCCGATCAAACAGCCGACCGCGTAAGGATCCTCAGCCGTCATATCCAGCTTGGCTTGCTCCAGCGCTTGCAGCGTGGCAGCCATCGCCAGCTGCGTCACGCGATCCATGCGGCGCGCCTCTTTGTTGCCGAAGAGCGCCTTCGCGTCAAAATCGCGCACTTCGCCGGCAATGCGCACTGTGAGATCGCTCGGATCGAAGCGCTGAATGGTGTGAATGCCGCACTTGCCTGCCACTAGGTTCTGCCAAGCGCTCGGCACTGTGTTACCAATTGGACAGAGGATGCCCATGCCTGTGACGACCACACGCCGTCTTTCCATGACCGATTATCGCTCCAATGCTCGCGGGAATACTCAATCTTGCTGTGCAACGCTCAGGTGAGCATTCTCAGCGCACCTTTAGGAAAAAACGCCGTTCAGCGCGTTTGGTTACGCCTCAGGCAGCGTCTGCTTGCGCACTAGGCTGAACAACTCAGCGTTGTACCAGACCGCGTTCAGAAAATCGTTCAGCCAACTGCGCGCTTGTAGCCATGCAAACGTATCAGCGAGCGCTATATGGACGTTCTCGGCAAGCTGTTTGGCGCGCGCCGACTCGCCATTGGCGATCAAGACCTGCGCTGTGAACCATGCCGCCATCGTTGGACGGTAGAGATTGCGAACCTGCCTGCGATTCAAGCGGATAGCCATGCCGCTGACGCGCTCTGAAGCGCTCATATAGCGTCCCATGCCTAGGTCAACCATCGCCAGCGCGCTATCGATCTCCAACGGCGGCACGTATGGCTTCTGGCGCACGCGCGCGGCGAAGATGGCGCGCGCTGCCGTCAGCTCGCTTTCAGCAGCTTGCCAAGCCTGCTGCCGCAGGTACACACAACCGATGTGAAAGCGCGTCAACGCGATCTCTAACGTCGCGCCGAGCGACTCTTGCAAGGCGAGCGCGCGCTGCATGTGACTGAGCGCTTCATCGTAGACGCCCAGATATTCCGACGCAATGCCGATGGCGAGCTGTGCCGCTGCCGCGCCGCTGCGCTCGCCGATCTGATTCAGGATTTGAAAGGCGTCAATCACTAGCTGCTGACCGTCGCTAATGCGCCCTAGATTGATGAGCAGCTCGCCGATGCGATTGAGCGTCAAGCCTTCGCGGCGGCGGTCGCCAATTTGGCGCAGGCGCGCCAACTGCTGCTGTGCAGTCTCGAAGGCAGCAGGCAGATTGTTCTCGCGCAGATACAGCTCAGCGAGTGCAGAAAGACACTCTGCTTCCAGCACTGGATCCTGTAGCTCGCGAGCGCCGCTGAGCGTCGTTTGCGCCGCTTGCAGCGCGTTCTCAGGCGACTCGATGTACATCTCGTCGAACCATGTCAGCAGCAGCTCGATCACATAGCGCTGATCGCCCAAGCGATTCGCCAACGCCTGCATTTTGCGGTCGAGTTCGGCGCGCGCCGCTGCGCTTGGTTGGCTCAGGTGCAGCATCGCGTCGCGCAAGATCAGGTATGCCTGCCAAGCCAGACGATCCTCGTTGAGCATCTCCGCAAGCGCGACTGCTTTTTGCGCTTCTTGTTGCGCCTCAGCCCAAGCGCTCGTCCGCGCGCAATACTCGGCGCGCAACAAGTGAACTATCATTCGCCAATCATCGCGCGCTGCATCCTCAGCCAATTGCGCGCCATGCGGCAACTTCTCAGCCACAGCAGCAGTCTCGCCTAGGCGCAATAGCACGCGCGCTTGCCGCCGCCATATCTCAAAGCGCTCTGTTGGGCTGTGCGCAAGCGCTTCAGCTTGCGCGAAGTATTCCAAAGCGGCGAAGTTCGCATACTCAGCGAAGGCTTTGCGTCCTGCTTGAAGCGTGTAATGGAGCGCTTCTTCACGGCTGTTGCTCTGCGCGAAATGATAGGCGAGCAGCTCGATTGCCTCTGGCATCTGCCGTTGCACGCTGAGCGCCACGCTGTGATGAATCTCGGCGCGCTGCTCGCTCAACATGCCTTGATAGACGACTTCCTGCAGAATGGCGTGCTTGAAGGCGAAGACGCGCTCAGGCTTCACGGCGTATAGATAGCCCGCATTTTGAAGCGCCGCCAGCCGCGCCTGCAGGCTTGGTAAAGTGTACAAGCCGTGAGGCAGGCTCTCAGCGAGAATCGCCACTGAGAATTCGCGCCCGATGACCGCTGCATGTTTCAGAATAAGCTGATCCGCTTGATTCAGGCTATCCAAGCGCGCCTGAACGACGCCTTGCACAGTTTGCGGTATGTTCAGGTTTTTGACGCCTTTGACGATCGCCAGCCCTTGCGCCGTCGGCTGCAGCTGATTCGCCTCGCGCAACGCCTCGACCAGCTCCAGCGCAAAAAACGGATTGCCCTGCACGCGCTCGCAGATGAACGTTAGCAGCTCAGGGCTGATTCGCTCATTGAGCGTCGCTTCGAGCAGCGCGCCGATCTCGGCTTGGCTCAGCTCGCGCACAGGGATGTGGTGATGCAGACGCCTGCTGCGCAGCTCTGTCACAAGGCGCTCGGCAGTCACTTCATTTTGCAGCGTGCGATGCGCGAGCAAGAGAAAGATCGGCGAAGGCGTGACGCCTAGCTGATGCACTACGTCGAGGACGAGATTGGCTGAGCTTTCGTCAATCCACTGGATATCTTCGAGGACGAGCAAGAGCGGCTGACGTACGGCGAGGCTGCGCAGCAAATCGCTGACCAGAGCGAAGGTCGCCTGCTGACGTTTTTGTCCCTCAAGATTCGCCGTCAGCGGCGTCTCAGGCAAGCTGATGCCGAGCAGATCGCCGAGCAACGGTAGACGCGCTTGATCCTCAGGCATCACCTGACTGAACGCGAAGGTGAGCGTCCTGAGCGTCTCCTGCGTGTCTTCAAGCGGCAAGCTGAACAACGTCGCGAAGATGCTCTGCCAAGGCAGGTAAGCCGTCAACTGACCGCTGCTGAAGCTCTCGCCTTGACCAACTTGAAAGCCGCGCTCGACGGCACGCCGCACAACTTCTGCCACAAGGCGGCTCTTGCCGATGCCCGCTTCGCCTTCCAAGCGCACCGCGCGCGGATGTCCGCCTTGCACAGCCTTCAAATGGCGCTCAAGACGCTCCAGCTCGGCAGCGCGTCCGATCAACGCGTTCAGCCGTGTGCGGCGTCCGACGCTGCTGCGAAAGCTGATCGGCTCGGCGACAGGAATCGGCTCAGCGCGACCTTTGATGGCGACTTCTGGCAGCGTCTCAAGGACGACGCGTCCGCCGGCAGCTTTATAGACCGCCGATGACGCCAAAATGCGTCCGCCGCTGGCAGCGCCCATCAGCCGCGCCGCCACATTCGTCTCATCGCCGATGGTGCTGTACTCATGGCGCACTTCGCCGCCGACCGTGCCTGCGTACACCAAGCCGCGGCTGATGCCGATGGCGTGAACGCCGAGCGGACTGCCGTGTGGCGCAATTTGGCGCAAGGCGAGCGCCGTGCGCAAGGCGCGCTCGGCATCGTTGCCGTACGTGATCGGCGCGCCGAAGACGGCGAATAGCACACAGCCTTTGTCGCTCACCTCAACCGACATCAATTGACCGCCGAAGTTGGCGAGCGTGCGCTGTGCATCGCACACATAGGCGTCCAGTGCGCTGCGGAAGCGCTCCGCCTCGTAGCGTGTGTAGTCAAGCCGACCTGTGTTGCCGAGTCCCAGCTTGACGAACATCGGTATGGCGTAGCGCAGGTCGCCTACGTAGTCGCCCAAGCCGTTCGTCAGGCGCTCGCGGACGAAGTGCGTCACGTATGGACGGACTGCCTCAAGCACTTGCCCTGCATCGCCTTGCGCTTGCCAAGCCGCCCAGCGCGCCGCCCGAGCGCGCTCAGCCACGTCCTCTGGCACGCTCACCACCAGCGCGTTGCCTGTCTCGCTCAGCTGTAGGACGACGCCTGCTTCGCGCAGCACAGGCACGCAATCGGCATGAACGATGACTTGCTCAGGCTGCGACTCAGCCAGCAAGCTGAGCGCCGCTTGCACGGCGGCGCCTGACAGCACATCTGCGTAACCGTAATCGGGCAAGCCGACCGTCCACCGATCTGCGCTGCCCATGCCGATATACGTGCGCAGCCGAAAGCTGCGGAACAGGCGCATAGCGCCTATGATCTCTTGCATCTGAACAGCTGCGCTCACCGCGCGCAAGACGCCTGCAGGCAACGGCTGCTCAGCGCCAATCGGCTGATCGTCGAACCATGCCGTGAAACCATCGCCCATGAAGCGAATCACGCTGCCGCCATGGTGAAAGACCAAGCCCGCGATCGCCTCAAACATTGGATTCAAACGCCGCTTCAGCTCGTCGCTGGCGCGCTGCGCGCCGAACTCTGCCACCAGTTGCGTGGTCAGCGGCGTGAAACCTGAGATGTCCACGATCAGCACGGCGCCTTGTGCCGCAGCAGGCAGATTTGTGCCTTTCAACAGCGCGCGGAAGCGATCTGTGGCAAGGTATGGCGCGAACAGATGCAGCAGGTCTTCAGGCTTCATGGATGCTATCAATTCATCGCATTCATTGAACTCCAATTATGATACTATACGTGCCAAGTTGCCTGCATCTCACAAATGGAATACAAACTTGTTATCGCTTATCCGCTCGATGAACAGTTCGCTACGATTTAGGGCGCGGCGGCAACGGCGTGTACGGATTGATGCCGTCGAGGATCGGCGGTATGTACGTCTCGTCAATGTAGCGCGGCGCGTTTGCCAGCGCGAAAAAAGCAGGCCGCATCCGCTGATCGAAACCTGCGTCGTTCAGCGCCCACCAATATTCTTCATCCTCAGGTGTCCATTCAAGGTCAGCCAGATAAAGGACGACCATCAAACTCACCCAAGGTCGCCAATGCTGAGCGGCGTACTCAAAAGCTCCTACCAGATAGGCAGCTTGCTGTTCCTCAGAGACGGCGTGCCAACGATACGGATTCGGCTGCTGTGAGCCGTCAGGCGCCGTGATCGTATCGCGCTGGTCGGTCGTCCAGCCCATCTCCAAAATTGCGACCTGCTTGTGACCTTCGCCGTTGGCGACCTGCAAGGCGCGCATGACTTCCACATGCCGAAAGACCTGCCAGCTGTGTCCATCAAGGCGCGGATCGTCAGGCGACGTCTCAGGCGGCAGCGCGTAACCCGGCGCGTTCAGCCCTAGCACATCGTAGTGGCGCGCCGCGCCTGCTTCAAACATTTGTTGCAAGTAGAGTGTGTCAGGGATGCTGTGCGGCGAGAGCGTGCCTGTTGGCGCGAGACCTGCCGTGATGATGATCGCTTGCGGATCGGCGGCGCGAATAGCCGCTGAGCAGGCTGCCAAAACTTTCACATAAGCGGCGGCGTTCGGCGTCTTGTGCAGCCACTCACGGTCGAGATTCGGCTCGTTCCAAACTTGATAGCCGATGATTTGTCCTTTGTAGCGTGCCGCAAGCGCGCCGCAAAAACGTCCGAAGGCGCGCTCATCGAATGGCGGCTCATATTCGTTGCGATCGAGGCGAATTGCCCAATCAGGCGGCTTGCCAAGCCGCGCGATCAGCTTCACGCCGCGATAATTCGCCTCTGCCACCACATCATCCGCAATTGACCAATCCTCAGGTTGCGTTTCAACAGGTTGAATATCGCGCCAGCCGAAGATTTGCTTGGCATAGCCGAAGCGCATCAAGCGCACGTATTCAAAGTCGCGCGCGCGCGCCGTCTCGTTCCACCAGACCGAGACATGCACGCCATAGGCGATTGACGGGAACTTGCGCTGATGGATCAGCTCAGCGCCGAGCGGCGTCGCGCTCAGGCGCGCCTGACTGACGCCGAGCAAGATGACGATCAGCGTGCTCAGCGCCAACGCGCTGAGCAGAAGACGTTTTTGCAGCTGTTTCAGCATGATGAATCTTAGATGAAGGGCGAGAAAATTCCCGCCCTACGATGCGGCACATCGTTCATTGTGCGCGGCGCGGACGGCTGCGGAAGTCCATGTCCACGATACGCTGCCAGACAGGACGCGGCTGAAAGTTCGGTCCGAGTATTGACCATGGCACGTTATCGCCAACTGCGCCGCCGATATTCCAGCCGGCTTGCGCGCCGTAATTCAAGTTCCATAGTATGGCAAGCCGCACAAAGCCCCACTGTTGCATCAGCTCAATTGCCTGCACTGTGAAGTTCGCCTGATCTTGTAGCGTGTTATCGGCAGCGAAGCCGAAGCCATCGCGCAGCTGACCGCGCCCTTGCAGGTCTTCCACGCTGGGCCACCCGAACTCGGTCACGCACAGCTTCTTATCACTGCCGGCGGCGCGAATACGATTGGCGTAGCCTTCTAGCGTGCTTTTGAACGACCAGCTGTGGTGTGGATTCGCCCAAGGTCCGCGGAAGCGCGCCGGCGGATTGCGCTCAGGCAAGTTGTTCCAGTCCTGATTCGGCGGCACGTTCAAGCCGTTGTGGTGCGCGCCGACACAATCCACAAAATTCAGCATTCCCGCCGCGATCAGCTGATCCATGTAGATGAAATCATCCGTGACCGCGCCCGGAATGTTGGCGCCTGTTGGCGCCAGACCTGCTGAGATCACGATGATGTTCGGATCGATGCTCTTGATCGTGTTGTAGGCGACCTGGAGCAATTGCACATAGCGCCGTGCATCAATCGCAGGCGGATTGGTCGTCCATTCGCGGTCAATGTTGATCTCATTCCAGACCTCGATGGCGTGAATCTTGCCCGAATGACGCTGCAGCAGCGCGCTCAGGAAATCGGCAAAATCTTGCGGATTGGCAGGCGGACCGTCATGCACATCCGCCACGATCCGCGCGCCCGGATCGCGCGCCCAGTCAGGCGCTTTAGTGATGCTGAGCAATACTTTCACGCCTGCCTCGCTCAGCAAGGTCAGGCTGGTGTCAAGGTCAGACCAGTCAATTTGCCCTTTGACGCGCTCGGTATCGCGCCACACCACTTGCGATTTAACCCAATTCAGGCGCAACTGATCGCGCGCCATCTCGACCCACAACTTATAGACGTTCGGATCGGGATTCTTCTGCACGGCAATGCCCAAATCGAAGTCCAGATCGCGGATCGGCGGGACGGTCGGCTGGACGGCAGGCGTGGCGACCACAATCACAGGCGGCGGCGGCTCTTGAGTCGGCTGCGCCTGCTCAGGCGGCGGAAAAGTTGGGAAAGGCGTAGCGGTGATCTGGGCGACAAGCACGCCGCTCTCAGCGGCAGGCAGCGGTAGAAGGCTGCCGCTGCCGACAGTCGGCTCAGCGGCGAGCGCGCCCGTCGCCGCGTAGACAGCCACGAAGGTCGCCGCGCCCAGCAGCAACGTGATGCCTGTCCATGCGATGGCGAAATAGCGCACTTGGCGGCGGTGCATTTGCTGCCGCTGTCGCAGCGCACTGATGCTCACTGTCTCTCGGATACTGCTCATAAAGTCCAGTCTCTCCCTATGTTTGGCTTGAACGCAATGCGTCAATTCTCGCGGCGCGCCACTTGCAGCGTAGTGCGCGCAAGCGGATACGCCAGCTCCGTCAGCACGGCGCTCACTTGGATATCGCGATAAGTGCCGTCAGGCGTGAAGATGAAAGGCTGCGCAATGCCTTCCACCTGTTCCGCAAGGACAACCTCGCCTGCATTGGCACGCCATTGCACAGCTAAATCGGCAGGCACTGGCACAAACCACGTCTGTCCTGCGCGATAGGTCTTGTACTGCGCAAGAATTTGCGCGCCTTGCAGATAAGCGCCTTCAGCGGCGAAATCTGGCACTTGGACGCCTGCCCAGTTGCTGACCAACAGCGCGCCAAGTCTATCGCGCAAGGCGCTGCTTGTCATCAACCAGATAGCGCGTGTGAAGCTGCCTTCAAGCGATTTATAGCGCACAACAGGCATGTTCGCCTCGATGCCGAAGGCAGCGCGCTCAGGCGCAATTTGCAGCTGCACGGGCGCGTTCGGCGTCAAGAGTCCTTCAGGCGTCACGCGCAGCTCAGCCAATGGCTCAAGCGCTTCGCGGTAGCTGATCGGCAGCCACTGGCTGCCTTCCTGCGCCACGCTGCGCACGCTGATCACGGCGTGCAGCTTGGTACGGCTGATCTCGCCAACTGCCCATGCCAAAGCGCGCCGTACCGTGCCTTCGGGCAGGTAATCGCGCGGATTGTGCGGCAAGATGACTTGGATTGAGTCGGCGAGCGCGCCGAGCGCACGCCAATCGTACGCGCCTGTCTCAAATTGCGCGCCTGCCTGCTCAGGAAACGGCAGCACAAGCGTGAGCAAGCGACCGTCAGCGTGCAAGGCAGCGGCTAGGTCGCCGATGAAAGCGCTAAAGACATCGCGCATGGTCGGCGGCAAGCCGAGATACTCAAGCGCAATGCCGCTGTAAGGCTGGTTGCTCGCAAATTCGAGCAAGCGCTCAAGATG
>DAOTWB010000299.1:0-4018 GCA_034436235.1 Anaerolineae bacterium | reverse complement strand
GCAAGGCGCGGCGGCGTGTGACATGCCGCTGCCATGCGATAGACAAGCCAATCCGTGCTGGCATACCGATCCAAGCCGATCAACACATGCTCATCACTCAATTCAAGAATGCAGCGCTTGCTGCAGATCGTCAATTCAGCATAGAAGAGCGCCATACCACACCTCTCAGAACGGCAAGAGATTTAATACGGTATTCACGAATAGCAGGACTAACTTCAAGATCATCCTGACAATCGGGATGATGAACAGAATGAAGCGGATCAGCAAGTTGAAAGCGATCAAGGCGATCAGCACGACTAGGATATCGCCTGAACGTCCGATCCCAGTGCCATACGCCGCAAATTGCCTGAACAAGCCGAATGTAGCGCCTACGCTACTGCCAAGCTGATAGACCGTGTTGCCTGTATCAACGGGCGTGCCGCGTGCGTCTCTCAGCGCGTGCGTCGCCTCTAAGCCGATCTGCGCAGGCAACAATGCCACTTGTGTGCCGATATCAGCGGCGATCACGACCGGAGTCGTGTTAGCAGGCGCGTCCGCTGCCCTTGTCATGCTCGGCAATGGCGTGAGCGTGTAGTTGGCACGCGGCACTGGAGTCGGCAGGTCAAGGGCAAGCGTAGGGAATACAGGTTGCGGAAAGCGATCACATGGGCGGTCAGGATCAGCACAGGCGTTGCTCGGCACATCAGGTGTGTTGAGCGGCGCATTCGGCAAGGTGCTGATAGGTGACGGAGTCTCCGTCTCCAGCGGCGTGTCGGACGGCTCTGGCGGTGTGTTTGTCGGCGCTAGTGGTGTGTTTGTCGGCGCTGATGGCGTGTTTGTCGGCGCTGATGGTGTGTTTGTCGGCGCTGATGGTGTGTTTGTCGGCGCTGATGGTGTGTTTGTCGGCGCTGATGGCGTGTTTGTCGGCGCTGATGGCGTGTTTGTCGGCGCTGATGGCGTGTTTGTCGGCACTGGTGACGCTGTGTATGTGGCAGTAGCCGTGCGTGTTGGCGTAGCTGTGCGCGTGGCAGTAGCCGTGCGTGTTGGCGTAGCCGTGCGCGTGGCAGTAGCCGTGCGCGTGTGCGTTGGCGTGCGCGTCGGCGTTGGCGTGCGCGTCAAGAAAGTCGGCGGAATAGTCGGCAAAGGCGTCCGCGTCACCACCTCGACACGGTTGTAGCAAAACTCTATATTCTCAATCGCGCCTAGACGAATCAATTCCCATTGCTGAGCTGTTAGGTCGAATATAAAGCGCACTGCATTCACAGGCGACGGGAAGCTAGGACTCAGATCAATAGTGTACGAATTGCCGCTTGTCATGAAAATTGACGTGGTAGCGCGTGGTGTTTGCCCATCGGCTACCACGACATTTGTCAAGCGAGTTCCCTCAAGTCCGCCTTTCAATTCCACTGTGATTGATCGCGGATAAACGAGACTTGAAAAGCGCAGTTCATAGTCAGCGCGCAAGGCACTTGTCGGCGCGTGGTAATCGAGCGAAATCGCCTGAAAAGGGTAGCGCTGCAAGGGGAATTGCAGCTCTGGACTGCCATAGAAGACGAACAACGCCATCTGTGTGTCCATACCTCGCCTCTCACAGACATAGCTTTGCGCCTGCGCAGCGCGTGTCGGCAAGAGCGCTATGCCCACAAGAGCGAAGGTCAAGAGGAGCAAACAAGCGCGCTTCATGAGAATGCCTTTCGAATGGCTTGGAATGCCCAAACGAATGTGTCAAACACGAGCAAGCCGATCACGAGCGGTATCAGATAGAAGGCGGGCCCGCTGAGGATCGTGTTGTCTATCACATAGAAGCCGAGACACACGGCGTAAAGGAAATCGCTGGAATTGGTGCAGATCGGCGAGCCGCTGATCGCCGACGCACTGGCATTGAAACCGCTGATGAGCGTCTCGATGATGAGCGGAGTCAGTGTGATGAGATAGGCTAAGCCGCGCACGAAAAGATTGAAGAGACCGCCGATCAGATCGAACACGGATCGAGCGTTCTGCAGGATGTTGCTCAGCTCGTTTCCAAGACTCGCTAGACCGTTGCCCAGCATAGTCGGCAAGTCCCTTGCATAGGACACGCCGATGTTGCCCAGTGAAGCAAGCGTGCCGACCTGCAGATCATTGGCGACATTGGTGAAGAAATTGCGGATGTGCGCAATGATCCAGATGAACGGCGCGACAAGTATTTGCACAATCCACAGCACGCCGTTGAATGCCGTCTCGACGATCCATTGGATGAACGAAAGCGCCGTTGCTACTAAGTTCAGCAAGCCCTGCAGCAAGCCGCGCAGGAATGGTATGAAGAGGCACTCAAAGAAGTTTCGGATGCCGCACAACAGCCATCCGATGATGCCGAAAATATCGAAGAGTGATTGCGGCGGATCGCAGGCGCTGCAGGTCTCAGCCGAGCCGCTTGTAACAGGCTGATCTTCGCTTGGCACTTCAGAGACGCAAATATCTCTGATGACGAGACCGAATTCTGTTCCTTCAGGCGCGGTCAAGGTCAGGTAATAGCCGTCATCTGTTGGTGGATATTGCACAGGCGGTACGCTGATGATTTGCGGCGTTGTCACATTTTCTAGCGGGAATTCCATAGTTACGCCGCCTAAGCCAACATAGAATTTCTCGCCGCCTGTCAGCAGTTCCCTGAAGTCGACTGTGTACACGCCTGTGATGCGGTAACGCCGCGACTCGGCAAGCGGCAAGCGCAGGCGAATCTGGCTACCAGCAGTCAGCAGAAGCCCTTGCCAGGTCTTGATCGGATCGCCTTGCACGATCTGCCACCTGCCAGGAAAGCCTGTGAAGTTTGCATCCGCGCCTAACAGACGGCACGGCACGCCTAAGGGCGGCTGATCGCCGATGGGCGTGGGCGTGGGCGACGGCGTGGGCGACGGCGTGGGCGTTGATGGCTCCGTGGCCCAGATCGTGACTTGATCCAGTCCCACGGTTGTGGTCGTCATGCTGTAGACCGAAAAGCTGAGTTGAATGGTTGTGACATTGGCAGGATAGGTCGCCTGCACATACTGCCAATTTGGTGAAGGTGACACGCACACAAGCTGTAGATTACCCCAGCGCAGGCAACCGTTTGCTGAGCTGCTAGGTGCAAGATATACCCACGCGCTGATGGTATGCACGGGAACGGGCGACCAAAAGCGCATGGTAAATGCCGCCGCCAAGCCAGTATCACGGCCGCCGTAGGTGTGCCGATCTCCTGACGAGGTGATCGCTTGTCCAACATACCCTGCTGAGTATGTATTCGTGTGATGAACGGAAAAATCTCTGAAGCTATAGGATGCTGGATAGGTATACGGCGGCGTGTCGAATGTTACCTGTATAACATTGGTTTGCGCGCTTGCCGTTGGCGCGCTGAAGAGCGCGGCGAGCATCAGCGCGGCAAGCGCAACTGCTATGGCGCGACGCAGAGACGCGCCGCGTATGGCAGGTCGTGACCATGCGGCGCGCCTCATGCAGCACCTCTGAAGCCTAGCGGCTTGCTAAAACAAGTTGCGGATTTCTGCCACAATGCGCGCCAACAGCCCAAAGCCGACACTGATACCGGCAATGGTTAGCAGGATCGGGCCGAAGCTGTTGAAAAACTGCGCCGCGGTACTCAACATCCCTGTCAGATCGAAATTGAAGCTCGGCATGGCGTCACCTCGTTAGAAGAGCTTGCGAATCTCTGAGACCACGCGAGCGAGCAGCCCAAAGCCAACTGAAATGCCAGCGATGGTCAAAAAGAGCGGCCCAAAACCGTTAAAAAACTGAGCCGCGGTATTCAACATCCCTGACAAATCGAAATTGAAGCTCGGCATGATACCTCTCCTGTCAAGTCAAGCGAACGTTGCGAACGGTACTGAACAGCGGACTCCGACACACGGCGTGAAGCCAACTCAATACATTGGGTAGCTAACGGAACGGCATGGCGATCATCTCCAGATCAGCTCGAAAACGATGGATACGAAAATGGCGATGATGAGCGCCGCAACCGCTGTGGCAACCGCGATGTTCAGGATCGGGCGCAATAGCACAGCCGCTTGCG
>DAOTWB010000298.1:0-13552 GCA_034436235.1 Anaerolineae bacterium | reverse complement strand
AATCTATGCGGCGGCTGTGCGCGCTCAGGCTGATGCGCTGACGGATCAAGCTGTTCTTGATGCGCCGCACGATCTCAAGCGTGGCGCGCAAACTGCCCGCTTCTAAGACGCGAATCGACTCGGCAGGCGCGGCGCTCTCGAACGGCAAGCCGTCAAGCGGATCGATGTTCCAAGCGTCGAACATGCGCGGCGCATCCTGAAACGCCTGAAATTGGTTGCCGCAAGCGCCTTCTGCCAGCACCTGCCGCGCATGGTCTTTATCGTAAATTGTCACGAGATCGCCTGCCGCGTCGAAGGTGAGCGAGAGATGCTCGTTCTCAAGGCGCTCAGGCGTCGCGATCAGACTCGGCAGCTCTGGCGGCACGCCTTCCGCTAGGCGCAATGGCGTCAGGCTATAAGGCGGAAGCGCAGGCAAGGCGACCAGCGTGCCGTCTTCCGTCCGCTGAGCAGGCAACGGCGTCTCACCGTGCCATAAACAGCGATCTTCAGGCAAGGGCGCGCTCAAGAGCGCGAGAGTCGGCGCGCTGACGTAGATCGTGTTCACGGCGAGATAGTCGCCGCCGAGCGCGCCGCGCAGTCGCGCAAGGGCTGCGCCGCTGATCGACTCACACGCCGCCTGCAGCCGTGCGTACTCAGGTCGCGCTTGCTCGTAAACTTCAGCGATGCTGCTGCCGGGCAAAATGTCGTGAAATTGATGCAGGCAGAGCGTCTGCCAGAGCGCAGTGAAATCTTGCACAGGATAAGTGTGTTGCGCGCGCGCGTGCGCCAGCGCTGCTAGGAACTCAGCGTTGTGAAGCGCGATCTCAGCCTTGCGATTGGCGCGCTTGATCCAAGCCTGACTGGTCAGCGTGCCTTGATGTGTCTCAAGGTACAGTTCGCCACGCCAGACTGCCAGTTTCTCGCCGTGTTGCGCCAGCGCCTCAAAAAAATCGAGCGCGCGCGCCGTGTGCAGGCGCGGAATGTTCGGGATGTGTTGCAGCGCGGCGATGTTCTCAAGCATCTCAGGCGTCGGTCCGCCGCCGCCATCGCCGTAGCCATAGACCATCAGCGCCAATGGCACGCGCTCTTTATCGTGCAGGCGCGTCCAAGATTCGATCACGGATTGCGCGTTGGCATTCGCGTTGTAGGTCGCCATGCGCAGCCAGAAGAGCATCGGCGTCGGCGTGAAGTGCGTCAGCAAGCGCGAGCCGTCCAAGCCTTCCCACCAAAAGCTATCGTGCGGAATCTGGTTGTGTTCGCTCCAGCGCAGTTTGGTGGTGAAAAAATAAGGAATGCCTGCCGAGCGCGCCAATTGCGGCAAGCTGGCAGGGAAGCCGAATGTATCAGGCATCCACAGGATCGGCGAGTCGGCGTTTGTGCCGAAGTGTTGGCTGAAAAAACGCCTGCCCAGCAAAAGTTGCCGCACTAGGCTTTCCGCGCCGCTGATGTTGCAATCCGCCTCGACCCACATGCCGCCGAGCGCTTCCCAACGTCCTGCTGCCACATGCCGCCGAATGCGCTCGAACAGATCGGGATAGTCTCGCTGCACAAAAGCATAAAGCTGCGGCTGACTCTGGACAAAGTAGTAGTGCGAATACTCTTCCAGCAGCGTGAGCGCCGTTTGAAACGTGCGCGCCGCTTTACCGCGCGTCTGATCGAGCGTCCACAGCCATGCCGTGTCAATGTGCGCGTGACCGACCGCGTACAAGGTCATCGGATGTGCGCTTGGCATGGTGCGCAGCGCGCCGACGAGCGCTGTGAGCGCAGCGCATGTGCTATGCTGTTCAAAGTCGTCCAGCGCGCGCTCAAGGGCAGCGATCAGCTGTCCGCGCGGCGGAAATTCAGGCGGCGTGTGCTGAATGACTTCCAAGACATTCCGCGCAAGTCCATACAGGCGCGCGAGATCGGCATCAAGGCGCAGCACGGCGCACGGCTGAAGGTAATAGCGCTGGCGCTGATCGTTTTCGAGCGAGCCGCCAAGACCTGTCCAGCCGTGCAGCAAAAGTTCGTGCGGCTGACCGTCGCACAAGTGCAGCGGCAGCGCCACGCGCGTATGGCGCACATCGGCGGTCGCAAACGGCTCGCCGTCAGCGTAGATCAGCGCCTCAGGATGCACTTGGAAGTCATCCGCTGCCTCGCCAAGCGGCAAGTGCAGCAAGCTCGGCTGTGTAGTATCCCAATCGGCAGGCAAGCGCAGCTGAAAACGCATCAGGAAATTAGTCTGCCAAGTTCCCCAATAACTGTGGTAGCTCAGCGGCTGCCAAGTCAGCGTCTCCAGCGCGATAGCCGAGAGCGGACGCCCGTCTGGCAGCTGTGCATAGTGCGGCGCAGGCAAGCTGTGCTGCGCCAGAATAAGGCGGCGCTCGATGGACGCCACGCGCTGACCGAGTCTTTGGATGACCTGTGTTGCGCTATCCTTCATAGACTTCGTTTCTTTCGATGCTGCGTGCTACAGACCAATTTGCTGATTATACTCAGCCGCAAAAGCGTAGGATGAACGTAGGGCAAGCATTGCCTGAGCGTTAGGCAGAACATCGCAACGCCGTACCAAAAGTGAAAAAATTCTGTCAATTTCCTTGACGTTTCCGACCGCTCTTCGTAACATTAGCTTCAATCAAGAACAGACTGAAGGCAGGACGAATCGGCTATGGCGCACATCGCCGTCAATCCCGAAAACTTGCGAGCCACTGCAGCCGCCTTGCGAGCGCATAGCAGCCGCATTCAAAGCGCTGTCGCAGCGATTGAAGCGGAGATGACGCGGCTCTCGCCCGATCAATTCAGCGGACAGCGCGCTGAGGCATTGCGCGCGCGCTTTCAGGCAGCGCACCAGCGCTTTGCGCACTTCGCCGCCATGCTGAACAAATTCGCCGACCAGCTCGATGAAGCGGCTGAGGCGTTTCGCCGCGCCGATGCCGCTGCGCAGACCGAGAGCGCAGCCGACGGCAGCAGCTTTCAGCTCGCCAGCACATTCAGCACAGGCGCTCAGGCTGCGCGCGCGCAAGCTGCGCAGGCTGCCTTGCGCACAGTGAACTGGAACAAGCTCTGGTAGCGCTCACGGCGCGGCGAGCAAGCGCACGCGCGGCAAGTCCAACATCAGCGCGTCTAACGCAAGGCGCACATTCACATTCGCCTGAAGATAGCGCAATGTGCGCCGCACTGCCAGAAGCGCTCCATGGATTTCCTCAGTTTTGACCGAACGCGCAATTTGCTCTAGCGCCCGGCTGCGGTCGCGATTGGTGATGGCAGCCACAGCTGTGTGATGTGCCAAGAGCAGCGCGTCGCGCCAGTAGCTCTGCCAAAGCGCTAAGAGAGTCGGCAAGTTGCCTCGATCTTCGCTCAGCGCGCGCGCGCGTTCAAAGCGCATGGCGCGGCTTTCGCCCAGCGTGCGCTCCAGCAAGTCCAGCCATTCGGCGCGTTGCTGCAGCACGGCGTCGTCGCGCAGCACGTCCAGCGCCCAGCCCATGCGTCCGCCGCTCAGCTGCGCGATCAACGCGGCGCGCTCAGGCTGCACTTTGTGCTGATTGACGAGCGCCTCGCGAATGACGGACGCCGATAGTGGACGCAAGTTCAACGGCTGGCAGCGCGATTTGATGGTCGCCAAGAGCGACTCAGTCGTGTCAGCGGTCAGCAGCAGCAGCGCGTACGGCGGCGGCTCTTCCAGCGTTTTGAGCAAGGCGTCCATCGCTTGCGCGCTCGCTTCATGAAAGCGGCGCAAGATCAGCACGCGATAACGTCCTTCCACAGGACGCAGCGCTAAGGTGCGCGTCATCTCGCGGATTTGCTCAATGCGCAGCGCGTTGCCTTGCGCTTCGATCAGCGTGACATCGGCGTGGCTGCCGCGTGCAATCAGGCGGCAAGCGCGACACTGACCGCACGGTCGCGCTACGTCGCTCAGGCAATTGACCGCTTGCGCGAAGGCGCGTGCGAAGGTCGTCTTGCCGATGCGCGCCACGCCGCTGATCAGATAAGCGTGCCGCAAGCGACCTGCGTTCAGGCTATGCGTGATGTGCCGCACAGCCCAGTCGTGTCCAACGATCTGCCAATCAGGGCGAAAAAGCGCGTGGCTCATGCTGCACATTTTGCCCGTTTTTGCACGTTTGTGCAAGCCTTGCTGCTATCATTTTTCTCTAAGCAACTTGCCGCGAGTCCGTGTTGCAAAAAGGCGCGCATCCTAGATAAGATCGGCGCTGTCTAGAGCTAACTCAAGCAAGGAGAAGTGTGCCATGTTTCGGTCATTCGATTTGCCGACGGATAGATTAGATCAAGGCGAGCTGTTGAGTCTGCTCAGCTACGCCGATCCTGAGGAAGTGAAAGCCTTCGCCGCAGAGATCGCCGAGTCGCTTGGCACGATTGAAGTCATCTCTAAGCGCACTGCCTTGGCGCGTCTGCCAATAGTTGGCTCAGATGGTCGTCAAGAGACTTTTGAAGCGCTCGTCACTGAAGTGTGCGTGCACGCCACGAACGGCGCCGATGGCTATGGCATGTGCATTGGCACGGATGAGGATCACGCCATCGCCATCGCTGTGCTGGACGTAGCGCTGGCAGCCGATAGCGTTGGCTTATTGACGGGCAAAATAAATGCGTTTCTGCAAGCGCAAGCGGCGTTGCTGGCGCAAGCAAGCTGAGCATTCTTTGAGATCACGTCGCAACTGGAATTGAGCAACATCAATGGATTTAGGCTTAAAAGATAAGGTCGCGTTGCTGGCAGCTGCCAGCAAAGGACTGGGCTATGGCGTGGCGCGCGCGATGGGACGCGAAGGCGCGCAGCTCTCAATTTGCAGCCGTGACGCGGATCAAGTGCGCGCAGCAGGCGAGAAGCTCAGCGCTGAGACAGGTGCGCATGTGCTGGCGATGCCATGCGATGTGCGCGACGCTGCCACTGTGGAAGCGTGGATCGCGCAGACAGTGGCGCGCTGGGGAAAAATTGACGCGCTGTTGGTCAACGCGGGCGGTCCGCCAGCCATGACTTTCAAAGAGACGACTGACGCGCACTGGCAGGCTGCCTTCGAGCTGACTTTGCTCAGCGCTGTTAGGCTGATTCGCGCGGCGTTGCCACACATGCCGCACGGCTCAGCCATTTTGACGATCACCTCATCCTCGATCAAAGAGCCGATTGAACGGCTCGGTCTCTCGACGGTCATGCGCGCCGGCGTAGCAGGCTTGGTCAAAACGCTCGCCGACGAGCTGGCGAGCGACGGCATCCGCGTCAACAACCTGATTCCGGGCAGGATTGACACAGATCGCGTTGCGCAGTTGGATCAGAACACAGCCAACGCGCGCGGCATCACCTTTGAGCAGGCGCGCGCCGAAGCGATCAGCAAGATTCCGCTCAAGCGGCTCGGCACAATTGATGAATTCGGCGCGGCAGCCGCTTTTTTGCTCTCACCAGCCGCCGCTTATATCACAGGCGCAACCTTGCGCATAGATGGCGGCGCCATGCGCTCTATCTGAGAGGTGCTGCATGGGCGAGCGCTACCGCGATGCACTGCTGATCGGCGTGATGGCGTGCATCGCGCTCGGTGCGGTCATCCTGCTCAGCTATCAGCCGCCGTCAGTCACTATCAAGCTCTTGCCGCCGCCGCCGAGCGCCACAACGCCGCCGATTCGCGTCCACGTCGGCGGCGCCGTGCAACGTCCTGCCGTCTACGATCTGCCGCACGGCAGCCGCGTCGAAGATGCCATTCGCGCGGCAGGCGGCTTGTTGCCAGAAGCTGAAGGCGCTACGCTCAATTTGGCATGGCTGCTCAGCGACGGCGATCAGGTCTACGTCTGGCGGCGTGGCGAGGCAGGCATTCTCGCCACGCGTCCTGCCGAAAGCACTCCTGTCCGCCAGATTCGCATCAACAGCGCCTCAGAGCAGGAATTGCAGCAATTACCGGGCGTCGGTCCGGCGCTCGCACGCGAGATCATCGCCTACCGCCAACAACACGGACGCTTTCGCTCGCTCAGCGATCTGGACAACGTCAAAGGCGTCGGTCCGGCGCGCTTGGCGCAATGGGCGCCGCTCTTGATCTTCGATTAGCGTTTGATGAGTTTTGTACAACGTTCTGTAATACAGCAACCTCGTGCGACTTCAAACAAATGGGAGGAATCACCATATGCGTAAACTAACGCGCTTTTGGACACTTGTGTTGGCAGTTGTTTTGGCAATCGGCGTCTTCGCGACGCGTACAGGCGCTCAGGATGAGTTGCCTGCGTGGATGGAAATCGAGCTGGTGGACGTGGTGACAGGCGAGACGTTCACCATCGCCGATTTTCTCGGCAAGACGATCCTAGTCGAGCCGATGGCGACATGGTGCAGCAATTGCCGCCGCCAAATAACTGAGACCACCAAGTTGATCAAGCAGCTGACCGAAGCAGAAGACGAGCGCCTTGAGCAATTCGTCTTCTTAGGCTTGAGCATCGAGACAAATCTGAAGCCGAGTGACTTGAAGGTATACGCTGAGCGCAACAACTTCGCGCTGACCTTCGCTGTGATGGATGAAGAGATGTTGCGCGCGCTCGTGGCGCAATTCGGACGCAGCGTCGCCAATCCGCCGTCTTCGCCGTCCTTCATCATCCGCGCCGATGGCACTTTCACTGAAATCGAGACAGGCATTCAGACGGCTGAGCAAATTCTTGCCAAGCTGGAAGCCGAGTTCGTGGAAGTGGAAGCGGCGGCTACTGCTGAGCCGACAGCCGCAGCGACAGCCGCCGCCACACCCAAGAAGTAAAGCGAGCGGATGCCTGTGGAAACCTTGCTTCAGCAGTTCGTGCTTGGCAATGCCGCCATCTTGACCAATGTGTGCATGTTGCCGCTCTATCCAGGTCTGGTCGCGTTCCTCGCCGGCAGCACGACCGAAGGCGAGCCAAAGCGCGCTGCAGCTTGGCTTGGCGTGTTGGTCTTAATGGGCATCCTGACGCTGATGATCGGTCTGGGCGCGTTGCTCTACGTCCTGAAGAGCGAATTCAGCGCCGTGCTGCCTGCGCTGCTGCCGATCATCTATCTGATCGTGATCCTGCTCGGCGCCGCCATGTTGCTCGGCTTCAATCCGTTCACGCGCTTGGCGCGCGCGCAATCGCCTGCGCTGCGCAGTCCATACCTGACGGCTTATCTGTACGGCGTGCTGCTCGCGCCGATGACCTTGCCTTGCACAGGACCTATCATCGTGAGCGCGTTCGTGCTAGGAGTTGGCAACGTGAGCGACCTGCTGACCGAACTGCTGAGCGTGGTTTTCTTCGGCTTAGGCTTCGGCTGGCCCTTGGTGGTGCTGCCGCTGTTGGCAGTGCCGATTCAGCGGCGCTTCACCAAGTGGCTGGCTAAGAATCACGCGCTGATCGCACGGCTCTCAGGCGTGCTGCTCATCGCGCTCGGCATTTTTGGCTTCATCACGGTTGTGCTGCCCGAGCTAGGCTGAAGAGTTGGTCAATGTAGCGCAGTGACGCTATGCTCTGAGCATATCTAGCGTCGCTGATGAGTGTGGAGCATGTTCACAACACGACCAACGCGCGAGCAAATCCTGCAATTGGCGTCCGATCTGGCTCAAAAGTTTGCTGCACGCGCTGCACAGCACGATGCAGCAGGCTCGTTTCCGCACGAGAACTACGCCGATCTACGCGCCAGCGGCTATCCGCTGCTGACTGTGCCAGCGGCGTTCGGCGGCTGGGGCGCGTCGCTCTACGAGGCAGTGTTGGCGCAAGAGCAGCTGGCGATGGGCGACGGCAGCACGGCGCTCGCCATTGGAATGCACGTCCAGACTGTGGGCGCTGCCGCTGAGAGCCGTCCTTGGGCAAACGAGATGTTTCCGCGCTTGTGCGCAGAGATCGTCTCGCGCTGCGCACTGGTCAATTCATGCGCCACCGAGCCTGAGCTGGGCAGTCCGAGCCACGGCGGCGCGCCGAAGACGACGGCGCGGCTCGAAGGCGACGAATGGATCATTCATGGGCACAAGACGTTCGCCAGCCTTGCGCCTGAGCTGGATTACTTCATCATCACGGCGGCTTTCACAGCTGAGGACGGCACGCCACAAGCAGGGCGCTTTCTGGTGGCGCGTCAGGCGGCTGTGCGCATCGTGCCGACTTGGAATTCGCTCGGAATGCGCAGCACAGGCAGCCATGACTTGTACTTAGAAGGCGCGCGCGCGCCGCGTGAAGCCTTGCTGAGCGCCGCGCCGATCAGCCTTGCCGATCCGAGCAAGCCGAACGTGAACGCTTGGTTCATCTTGATCGTCTCGGCAGTGTACTTGGGCGTGGCGGCTGCTGCGCAGCAGGTTGCGCTGCGCTATGCGCACGAGCGCACGCCGACGGCGCTCGGCAAGCCGATCGCTGCGCTGGAGAGCATTCAGCGGCGGCTTGGCGAAGGCGAGCTTGCCTTGAAGACGGCGCGCGCCATGCTTTATCACACTGCCATGCGCTGGGACGCTGAGCCAGAGGCGCGCAGCGCAATGGCAGATAGCCTGATCGCCTGCAAACTGACTGTGACCAATGCAGCTATCCAAGTTGTCAACCATGCTATGCGAGCAGTCGGCGGCGCCAGCATGACGCCTGCGCTGCCGCTAGAGCGCTACTATCGCGACGTGCAGGCAGGTCTGTTCCATCCACCAAGCGACGAGAACGGTCTGTTGATGCTCGGCAAGCTCGCTTTAGCGCAGGCGCGCTAGAAATGAATGTAGCGCGTATCGGCGCGGCTGCCGCGATTGTGCGTGCGGCGCGCATGGCGCACGAAGCTCTCGAATAGAGCGCGCATGGCGCCGTCGAAAGCGATCAAGCCTTCAGGATGCCACTGCACGCCGATCACAAATTCGCGGTCAGTGTGTTCAATCGCCTCGATCACGCCGTCAGGCGCGTATGCTACGGCGCGGAAATTCGGCGCAACCTGACGCACTGCCTGATGATGGAAGCTGTTCACGCGCGCATTCTGCCCGATGATGCGCGCAAGGTGCGAGTGCGCCGTCACTTCGATCTCGTGCGCCACGTAGTCGCGTTGTTTCTCGGGAAAATACTGGTGACGGATCGCTTGCGGCAGCTCATCGTTGATATCTTGGAGCAAGGTGCCGCCTGCGGCGACGTTCAGCGTTTGCGCGCCGCGACACACGCCGAGAATCGGCAGGTTATCGTCGAGCGCCCAGTGCAACAAGCGCAGCTCGGCTTCGTCGCGCAGCGGATCGATGCCGCTTGTCTTGGGATGTGGCGCGCAGCCATAAGTCTCAGGATTCAGGTCGCCGCCGCCTGCCATGAACAGACCGTCAAGGCGCTCGTACAGGTTGCGAAGCGTGGTCTCGCTGAGCGCTAACGGAATGATGACAGGGCTGGCGCCGGCTGCCTCTAGCGCAGTGATGTAGGGACGGCTCATGGCGAAGCGCGGCGGCATAGACTCTGGCGAGGAAGTATCGTAGAAGCTCGGAATGCCGATCAGCGGACTGCTCATGCAAGTTGCACCTTTCCGTGCCGCGATTGAACGCGGAAACGTGATAATTGAGAGAAGGCTCTCAGACTTCATTCATCTTATCATCATCTGAGAAACTGCACAACGTCCATTTTCGATAAGCGCTCGTGATATTTCACAAGCACGCTATGAATTGAGCGCGTCTTTTCATCAGATGCTCAGTTGATCGTGCGCAGGCTTTGCGCTACCATGTGGCGCTTATGATGGAGAACGCCATGTCTGATGATCCTGAGCAAATGCCGTCTGATCCAAGCGATCCGTTGGCATTTGAAGAGCCTTTGTTCGATCCGAACGATACGCCGCCGCATGGCGTGCGCGTGCCGCCTGCGCCGCCAACACATCCTTCGCTTCTGCGCAGACCGCAAGCCGAGGCGCTTGCCGCGCGCACCGACAATCGGCTTGCCAGTTTGACGCTTGGCGCTGCCCTGCTGATCACGCTGATCGCCGCCGTCCTGTACTTTGCGCCGAGCGAGCCTGCGCCTGCGCCGCTGCCGACGCAAAGCGCAGACCTGCCCACGCGCCTGCCGCCGACGCTGCCCATGCCAACTGCCACACCCGATCAGCCTGCGCAACCTGCGCAGCCCGCGCGCTACGATCAGGACGTGCCGATTGACGTGGTAGCAGAGCATCTGTTGCGCCCTGCCGAAGTGTTGCCGCCGCAAGGCGCGCTCTACCGCGCTCAGAATCCTTACACCATCGCGCCTGCGCGCGGACGCAGCGAGATCGTCCAGTATCGCATTCAGCCCGGCGATACGCTTGAGAAGATCGCGGCGCGCTTCGGCATCTCGCAAGACACGATCATCTGGAATAACGACGGCATTTACGTCAATCGCCTGTTGCCTGGCGATACGCTGACCATCTTGCCCGAAGACGGTGTGCTGCATCGCACGCGCCAAGAAGAGACCATACAAGCCATCGCCGATAAGTACAAGGTCTCGCCGTTCAGCATCGTGGATAGCGAGTTCAATCCGCTGCTGCGCAATGCCAGTCCGACGACGTTGTTGCCGCCTGGCATCACCGTGATGGTGGTCGGCGGCGTGAGCGACAAGAAGCCTGTCTATTGGAATCCAGGCATCACCATTCAAGGCGGCGGCAGCGGCGGCGGCGGGACGGTCTCGTTTGGCGGCGGACCTGGCTCGTGCGGCGCGCAGCCGAACACAGGCGGCACAGGCGCGCTGGTCGTGCCGTTGCCGCCGATCTACACGGTCATACGCGGCTTCAGCGCCTATCACACAGGCATTGACCTCGCCGCGCCAACCGGCACGACCGTCTTCGCAGCCGATGGCGGCACGGTCATCTTCGCCGGCTGGAGCAACTGGGGCTATGGCAATACGGTCGTCCTGGCGCACGGCAACCTGCTCACGCTCTACGGTCATATGAGCCGCGTTAACGTCAGCTGCGGACAAGTGGTCAGTCGCGGCACGCCGATTGGCGCAGTAGGCAGCACAGGCAACAGCTCGGGACCGCACTTACACTTCGAAGTGCGCGTCGGCGAGGTGCCGCAAAATCCTGAAGGCTACCTCGGCTTTTAGGCGAGGAACAAGATGCCAAAGAGCAGCCAGAGCGTGCTGTAGCGCAACGGACGGCGCAATCGGTGATGCGCAGAATACAAGAGCAGGCTGAAGACGAGCGCTGGCAAAAAGCGCGCCAGACCGAATGGCTCAGCGAAAGTGGAACGCGGCGTGAACGGAATGATCGCCGCGTTAGTGAACAAGATCGCGCTGTAGAGCGTCCAATTGCCGCGCAACAGGTCGCGCGCGCTGCGCCACAACGACCAGAGCGACGGCAACATGCCGATCAGGATCGGAATCAGCGCGAAAGCGAGCGTGGCAGGCGCGATTCCGACGCTGAAGATGCGCCAAATGCCGTTGTATGGCAGCAGCTCAAACGGCGTGGCGCCGGCGCCGCCTGAGCCGACGCCAAAACTGCCGAGCCATTGCCACAAGATCGCTTGCCATGCCGCGAACGGCAAGAGCGCGCCAAACGCGATCAAGAGCGCAGCAAGGCGCTCGCGACTGAGCCATAGCGCAAGCGCAGCGCCTGCCGCTGTGAGCAACGTCACTTCTTTGGCGAGCGCCGCGAGCGCGAAGAAGGCTGCGCTCCAGCTGATCTGACGGCGCTGCAGCGCTAAAAGCGCGAGCAACGCCAAGCCATAGGCGAGCGGCTCAGTGGTGCTAGTGCGCACTGCGAAGAAAATGCCGCCGAACAAGCCGTAGACTAGCGCATACCACGCGCTGACGCGCGCCGTGCGCAACAGCGCCGCCAGCGCTGCCGTGCCAAGTCCGAGCGCGACCAAGTTGGTCAGCAAAATGGCGTAAGGCACGCGCTCAGCCTGACCGAAGCTGAGGACGTGCGCTATCGCCGCGCTCAAAATGCGCTGGTAGCGGTAAGCAGGCTGCTCACAATCGAAAAGGCGTCCGAGTTGGCGATGCAACGCGCGCGCCTGAGCGTAAGTGTAGCCGAGCGTCGGATAGCGGCAGATCATGGCGATCTGTCGCTCCGCGCCGAGCGGATCGGCGGCGATCCACGCCGTGAACTGTCCGTCGTAGCCTGCGCTGCCAGCGGCGCGCGGTCGGATCAGCTCTTGTACGTCGCCTGCGCGCAGGACGACAAAGGCGCAGTACAAACTGCACAAGGCGACCACGAAGACTGCCGGTGAGCGCCACGCAATGCGCATCGGCTCAGCCTGCCGTCAGGATCAGCAAGACGAGCAGCATCGCCAGTCCGATCAACGTGCCAATCACGATGATGCTGCCTGCATTCGCTTCCACTTGCTCGCTCTTCGGCTTGGCGGACTCAACGCGGATCATGCCGCCGCCTTTTGGATCGCCTACGCGCCGTCCTGAGACGATCTCGCTAAGGTTGCGGTTGAGCGCGACAGGTTGTGGCGGCGGTACAGGCTTACTCATGCTGACCATGCTCGCAGGCGGCTGCGACGGCGCAGGTTTTGGCGGCGGACGGCGCGCACCAGTGCCGATGTAAAAGCCACAGCGCTTGCAAAACTGATCGCTTGCGTTGTTCAGCGCGCCGCAATTGCGGCAGAGCTTGACGCCTTCCAAGCGAAGCTGCTCCACAGGACGCGGCGCCTGTGCAGCAGCGTTCTCTGATGGCATTTGCACAGCGATGGCGCGTCGTCCGCTGATGACGCCGCCGGTCTCGCCGCTGAGCGAAGGCGCGCTCTCGCTCGGCGTTGCCGCTTGTGACAGCTTGGCTTCAGGCTGCGCGCCGACCTGATCGGGCAGCTCATCGAGCGCGCGCCGCCATTCCGCCAAAGGCGGACACTCGGCAAGGCTGCGGCTGTGCCATGTAGCGCGCAGCAGCTCAGCCAAGCGCGGCGAGAAGCGCTCGGCAAGCACTTCGTGCAGCAATTTGTAGCGCGTGCTGCTCACGTCCTGCATCTCAGCGCCTGCGAAGTAGTGTTCATCCGCGCTGAACTGCCGCACCTTAGGATGAGTCCAGCCCAGCATCTCGGCGATCAAAATGGCTGCGCCGAAGCGGTCGCCTTCGGCGCACCACTGTCCATTTTGACGGCTGGCGGCGTGTTGATAGCCGTCTTGACCGATAGGCATCTCAACAGGCGCAGGCATGTTCGGCGCGTACATCTCTTCGATATCCACCAGCTCAACCTGACCGCTCTTGCGCTCGACCAAGACGTTGGCGCCAGCCATGTCACAATGCGCGGCATTGCGCGCTTCAAGGCTCGCCATGATCTCCGCTAGGTTGCGCGCTAAGCGCACGCCTTCGGTCGCCGAGAGCGCCATGCGCGTGTTGATCACATCGTACCAGGTCACGCCGGGCAGCCATGGCATCAACATGCCATAATCGAGCGCAGGATATTGTGCGATCAGGTCAGCGTGCGTGCGCTGCGTGAAGACCGTGCGCTGCGCAGCGCGCAAGCCTTTCAAGGTAGCGAATTGGCGCAGCGCCTCAGCCACTTTCACCAAATCTGGCACGCGGTATTTGAGCTTGAAGTACTTGAGCGCCATGCGGTCGGCATTCGGCGCGATGATCTGGATGACGAAGCCGCGTCCGCCGCGCTGCACGTAAGGAATGCCTGCCAGCGCAGGATGCTCAGCCACGCGATACGTGATGCCGCCGATCGCAATGCTCTGGTTGACCTCAACGCGAATGTGCGCCCGACTCATAGCC
>DAOTWB010000297.1:0-31006 GCA_034436235.1 Anaerolineae bacterium | reverse complement strand
CTGCTCAGGACGGATCAGCGCGGTGCGCCGCTGGTGCCTGCCGGCTCTGCGCGCGATATGTTCCTGTACGTGAAAGCGGCGCACGTGCAAGAAGCCCACGAGATGCTCATGGCGCACTTGCGCGGCGCCGCCGAAGTTTACCGCACCGCCGACCTGCTGGCAGAAGGCTTCTTCGGCGCGCACTGCTCCGATTTATTCCGCGTGCGCTTAGGCGAGCTGGTCATCTTGCCGTATGCGCATCAATCAGTCTGGTGGTATGAGCGAGGCAAATTCGAACATAACTTCTTAGGGCACCACGGCGGCTTGACGCCTGACGAAATGCACAGCGCTTTCATGGTCTTAGCGTACTAGGCGCGCTAGAATTCGATTATAATAGCGCTAAGCTCAGCTGTTTGTAGGAAAAGTGCGCCATGACCGAGAGACGCGACACTGAAAAACGCGATATCTTCATCAGCTACTCGCGCGCCAACACCGATTTCGCGCGCGATTTGTACGCCAAGCTGCAGGCGCTCGGCTTCACGCTGTGGCGCGACCGCAACGATATGGAAGGCGGCGACGATTGGTGGCGGCAAATTCAAGAGGCGATTGAGAATGTAGATACCATGATCTTAGTTCTCTCGCCTAGAGCGCTTGAATCGAGAGTTGTTTCGGAAGAATGGCATTACGCGCGGCAGAAAGGCACGCGCGTCATCCCTGTCCAAGCGGAAGACGTAGATTTCAACAGTGTGCCGCGCTGGATGAGACGCCTCGATTGGCTTGACCTGCGCCCTGACGCGCCTGAGCGCGACCTGACCTGGCAACGTCTGATCAATCAGCTGCGCACGCCTTACGAGCGCCGCCGCGTGCCGTTCCCTGAGACGGAAAAACTGCCGAGCGACTTCGTGCCGCGTCCCGATGTTCTCGAGCCGCTGGTGCGCGCGCTGGTTCACGAGCGGCACTGCGCGGTCGGCTAAGGCAAGACCACGATCGCGCACGATCATCCACTGCTCTCGTGGGCTGCTGACAAGACGCTCCATCTGTGATCAGCGGACGGGACGGCACTCGGGACAACTCGAATTGACGCATCGCTTTCCGAATTGCGGGCATGGTTCGCGGCACACGACACCGATTGGCGGACGTTCATCGAGAATTGGGAACAATATGCGTTTGCGCCTGAGCGTAGTCTGCCGGCGTGGCACGGCAGCGCAGCGCTGCGTCTGTGTCGCGCCAAGACGGGCGAGGAATTGGTGCGTTTTACGCAAGGCGGCTTTGTGGTCGCGCTCGGCTGCGCGAATGGGCAGGTCATCTTCCTGAAGGTGGCAGTGTGAGCAGCCATGTTGACACAGCTGCTCACAGGATGCATCGGGCTTGTCAGCACAGCCTGATGAATTAAAAGGTGGCTCAACGTCCTTTGAGCTGGTTCAGATAGGCTGGTGTCACAGCGTAATCGCCTTGACTCTCACGGAAGCCCATCGCCTCAAGCGCTTTTTGGATGTGCGGATTCGCCATGAATAGCCGCCATACGAAGCCATCTTGATAATTGGCGATCATGAGCAAGATGTCGCCCTGATCAATGCCGATATGCTCGCGTGAGTACCACTCCTCATCCTTGTTGATGGCGCTGACAAAGCCATACTCACGCCAGACCTGCGTGCCGAATTCGCGCAGCATAGCACGAATGCCTTCAAAGGCGATATCAGGCGTCATTGGCAGGCACGCCACTGAAGCATAAGGCGCGATAGTGCCGTCATGGTTGATGCCTGCCGCGCCGTATGCACGATAACCGAACGGTCCGTCGGAAGCGCTCAGTCCCCAGACGCCATTGCGATAGGTGCTGTACTTTTCGCTGTGATCAATGGTGAATTGCCGATTACGTCGGCAGGCTTTGATCGCGTTGTTCCAGTAGTTCACGTAGGCATCTTCCTTGCCGCGCAGATCGAGGAAGGCGAGTGGATACTGATAGACAAAAAGCGGCTCGCCGGGCAGGTAGACATAGCCTTCTGTTATATTGACAGGACGATCCCACTTCTCCCAGACGTGAGCAGGAATAGGATGTGTAGGCGAGCCGATCGCCAACACATACATGATCAGACTTTCGTCGAAGTGATCCCAAGACGCGTTCAGAAAACCGCTGCCCGGCTTCCAGCCCATTTTCAGCAGCTCGCCGCCGCCTAGCATCCAGTCCCACTCAACGTTAGCATAGAGCTGATCTGCCAACTGCTGGACTTCTGTCCCAGCGAAGTACTGCCCAGCAACGAGCGCGCCTGCCACCAGAAGCGCTGTATCAATTGAGGAAAGTTCACTGCTCCAAGCGCGCGCGCCGTTCTCCATGTTCAAAAAATGGTAGAAGAAGCCGCGCTCGCCTTGTGCGCCGCCGCTTGTGAAGGTCTTGAGCGTGATTAAGGCGCGCTGATAGCCTTCCTCATAGCTGATCCAGCCGCGATCAATGCCTATGGGCAATGCCGCCAAGCCAAAGCCGACTGCTGCGATGCTTGAGACTGAGTCGGGCGTGCTCCGATCTTTGATCAAACCGTTGGCAGGATTCACTTCAAACCAGAAGTAATCAAAGGTCTCGCGCGCAATGGCATCAATGAGCGTCTCATCATCCATATTGAGCAGAATCGCCACTTCCTGCCGATAGGTATCATCTGCCTCAGTTTCTTGCGCACTTTCTGAGAGCGCAGGCTTTTCAGCAGGCACTAGATGAATGCTGCCGAGATAGAATGGCTCGTTCAGCATGCGCTTATCTCTATTTGCATCTTGATGGAACGATGAGATGTACATCAAGTAAGCGCCATTTGCGTTGAGCTGGCGAAAGACTGTGTTGACAGGAAAAACAACGCGAATCCAGCCCCTATCGCCGCTCGGCACGCCAAACAAGCCACCTGCCCAGCGCCATTCAGTAGTGATCTCAGCCAAACCAAGGAAGAAAGTGTTCGGATTCAGCGTATTTTCTTCAGGCAAGTAGACTTCAAGCTCCAGTTGACCGTAGGTCAGCCAGACCTGCAGATTGTTGCCGCTCACAGGATACGAGAGCTTGGTTTCATCGGCGTTGCCGCTCGGCACAATTTTGAGCGTTGGCGAGCCGTTCGGCGTCCTCAGGTCATCGCTGCGCACAATGCGTGTGCCTGTGTTATCATCACCGAACATGCCGCTATTGAAGACTTCCCAAACCTGCCACAGGCTCGGCGTCAATGCAGGCGTCGGACGCTCTACAAGGTTGATCGCGCCAAGATAGAAGCCTTCGCTCAGCGCTTGCTTGCCGCTTGCGCCTTCATGGAAGAACGAGAAGAAGAGCATGTACTCGTGATCGGCGATCAGTTTCTGCATAGCAGGATCAATTGGATAGCGAACGATTGACCACGCCGTGCTTTCTTCGAGCGTCCCGAATACGCCCGCTATCCAGTTGAACTCGCCGTTCGTCACATCTGCCATGCCCATGAAGAATTTATTCGGATTGAGTTGATTGCGCTCAGGCAATGCCACCTCAAGGAGTAACTGTTCAGCCGTTGCCCATTCGCTCAGGTCAGCGCCTTTGAGCGGCACAGCTAGTTTTGTTTCGTCGGCTTCACCGCTCGGCATGACCAGCAGAGCAATTTTGCCTGCGTGTTCAGCCGCCGAGACTTCAGAGCCGCTGTTGTCATCGCCAATCCGATCAATCTCCTTGCTTTCCCATGCCGCCCACGTGCGAATCATTGGTGCAGCCTCGGCAGGCGGCGTCAATGGCTCAGTTGCGCTGAGGAAAGCTGAGCCCAGGTAGAAAGGCTCTGTGAGCGGCAACTTGCCATCGGCACCTTCATGAAAGAAGGAGAAGAAGAGCTTGAAGGCGCGTTCCGACGGCACTTCGCGCATAGTCGTCTCCAGCTCATAGACAATCCGATTCCAACCCGACTTGGCTTGACTGGCGCTGAAGACGCCGCCTTTCCAATCGAAGCCATCATCAGTGACATCTGCCATGCCCAAGAAAAACTTATTTGGATTGAGCGTGTTCTCCTCAGGCAAGAAAATTTCCAGCTCCAAACGCTTGTAAGTGGCAAAGTCTGCCAGATCAGCGCCTTTCAAAGGGATTGCCAGCTTGGTCTCGGCTGCGCTGCCGCCTGGCTGAACCTTGAGGACAGTTTTGGATTCCAGCGTAGCAGTTGAGACCTGTGAGCCGCTGTTGTCATCGCTAATGCTGGCAACGTCAAGTCTCTCCCACGTTGACCAAGGCACGGCTGCCTCTTGAGCTTGAGCAGAAGGCAGCTTCACGCTCATCAGCATCAGGCTGATAGCTAACAGCGCGCACAAACACGCCTTCAAAAACCGATTTTTCATAAAGCACCTCCAATTTTTCTAAAGCACATGCTGCAGTCTAGCATAGCAAAATTTTCCACATTTGTCAAAACGCTTTTACTGGTATATAATAATCCTCAGGGCGCGCAAGAACTTGAAAAGTCGTATTTTGCGCTATGCTCAGGTATGCAATAATCGAGGTAGTCAAAGATAGCTTGCAAAAGCACTATGACAAAAAAACAAGAGCCACCTGTCACAATCTTCGAAGTTGCTGAACGCGCCGGCGTCTCCATTGGAACGGTCTCGCGCGTGATCAACAACCGCAACCGAGTCAGCCCGAAGACGCGCCAGCGCGTGTTGGAAGCTATGCGCGCTCTGAACTATCAACCCAATGGCTTAGCGCAGCGGCTTGCCTCACAGCAGACCAAAATGATTGGCTTGGTGCTGACGCAAGTCAACGACCCGTTTTACTACCCGATTGTGCGCGGCGTGGAAGATACCGTGAGCGCAGCGGGCTACACGCTGCTGATCATGAGCCATCCGCCGCAACGGAATGAGCATAGCCTCAAGCGTCCGTTGTGGCAGAACATGGTGGACGGTCTGATCTGGGTGGCCGTCAGCGTTGACGTCAAGGAGATGCTGAGCATCATCAAGAGCGGTGTGTTGGTCAGCCTAGTCCAACAAGAGCTGAGTGGCAGTGCTTCTTCTGTCCTGACCGACAACTACAATGGTATGGTCGCTTTGGTGCGACATCTGGTCGAGACGCACGGCTACCAGCGCTTTGCCTACATCACAGGCACAAACTACACAGCTGATAGCAGCGAACGCTTGCGCGCCCTACGCGATGTGCTATCGCAACACGCGCTCAGCTTGCCTGCCGAGAACATTGTGACAGGCGATTATTTACACGGAAGCGGCGCGTCCGCCATGCACAAGCTGCTGGCATTGCCTGAGCGCCCTCAAGTGGTGGTGGCTGCCAACGATCAAATGGCGGCAGACGCTATTCTTGCCGCACGCGAACATGGCTTGCGCGTCCCTGAAGATATCGCAGTCACAGGCTTTGACGATGTGCTGTTGGCGCAGTACACCTCGCCAGCATTAACAACAGTTCATCAACCGATTTATGAGATGGGCGCACAGGCGGCGCGCCTTGTCTTAGACGGCTTGCGTGCGCGCCAAGAAGGAAGAGAATGGCTGCCGCTTAAGGTTGTATTGCCGACGACGCTCGTCATTCGGCAATCCTGTGGCTGTCGGCTTGAAGAAGTTCAGCCTGCCAAAGGAGGTGATGTGTAACCTTCGTGTTGATGTGCTTTGGTTTTTGTCTGTTATGTCAGATTAAAACTTTTTAAGGAGTGAGTCAACTATGATGAAGCGATTCGTAACGGCTGTTGTTTGTTTTGGGCTGTTGGTCTCTTTTATGGCGACCAACAAGCCGAGCCATGCGCAAGAGATGGCGCAGACAATTCGCGTCTCCGTGGTGCCGGGTCCTATGCAGGCGACCATGAACAAGATCATTGCTAGGTACATCGCAGAAAATCCCGGCGTGAACATCACACTGGAGCTCGAGCCTGAAGGCGGCGTTTTCCAAGCCCTGATCGCCGCTGGCAATCAGCCCGACCTAGTCATCACATCCTTCGGTCCGCAGCTTGGCACGTTAGCAGCTCAAAACGCTCTTGTGCCGATTGATATGCTTGAAGGCGGCAAAGCACTGCTCGAGCGCATCACGCCGCGCGCCGTTCAGAAACTCTACGGACGCAACTACTACGTGCCGATCGGCGCTGATATCACGCTGATGATCTACAATCGAGCGCTTTTTGAAGAAGCTGGTCTCGATCCACAAAAGCCGCCCAAGACATGGGCAGAGTTCCTGCGCGCCATTGAAGCAATTCACGCCCTGCCGCCGCGCCCAGATGGCTCCAAGGTCTATGGCACAGTCTTTTGGAACGATGCGTTGCAGTGGGGCGGTTGGTACTGGAATATGTTACAGCCGATCTACCTGAACGCGAATCAGGGCAAGTGCCAGCTGATGAACGCGCTTGGCACAGACGTGATCATCGATCGTCCAGAGTGCAAGCTGGATAAGTTCTTCGAATTCGTCAGGGCGGCGCAACAATTTGCGCCACCAACAGGCGAACCGTCTTTCTTCAGCCGCAACGTTGGCACATGGCTGCAGTACGGCTATTCATGGCAGCCAAACCTGCGAAACGCCAACCAAGGCCCTATGGTCATTGGCGAAGATGTTCTGGTGGCGCCGGTGCCAGTGCCTGAGGAAGGCGATCAGAGCTTCAGCACCTTTGGCGGGCGCGCCGCGATCATCATGCGCACAACGCCTGAACGCGAAGCGCGCGCATGGCACTTCTTGCAGTTCCTGATGCAGGATGAGAACAACTATCAGTTCATCACTGAGCTAGGCTACTTGCCTGTCTTGACGTCGTTGCAAGACGATCCGTATTTCCAGACGCCCGATAAGGAAGTTTTCGTCCAGCTGTTGCAGAACAGCCTTGTGCCAGAGCAGTTTGCAAACGCTGATCGCGCTGCAGTGGCGATACAGGCTATCTATCAGGAAGTGGTGGTCAAAGGGAGCATTCCGCTCGACGAGGCAGTCAGGGCAGCTGCTGAGGCAGCGCGCCGCGCTATACGTTCCACACGCTAGTACAACACATGGTCTGCCCTATATTGCCCGTAGGGCAGACCTTTTAAGGGTATGACTTATGGTTGCTCAGATTCAAGTGCAGCGTTCTAATCGCAGCATGCATCACTTGCGCCGCTACTGGTTAGGCTATGTGTTTGTCTCGCCATGGGGCGTTCTGTATTTAATCTTCGGCATATACCCGCTTTTTCTCTCGTTCTTTCTCACTTTTTTCAATTATGCCTTTGCTACACCTGAGACACAAAGTTTCGTAGGCATTGGCAACTGGCTACGCGGGCTGACCGATCCGCTCTTCTGGAAAAGCCTAGGCAACATCACCTACAACCAAACAATTTTCATTGCCGCTAAAAATGGTATTGGCTTGCTTCTAGCAGTGCTGCTATTTCGTGTGCGCTTCGGCGCACGCCTATTCCGCACCATCTATTTTCTGCCCGTTCTCACCTCAACTGTAGTCTTGATGTCCATTGGCGATAATCTCGCCAGCCCAGGCGGACCGATCCAACGCTGGCTGCTCGAAAATGGCTGGATCAGCGAGCTGGTGTATTGGAAAAGTGAAGACCTGTATCCAATGCTGATCATTGCGCTCATCAACACTTGGAAGTGGTTCGGCATCAGCACGATCATCCTGCTGGCAGGCATGTATAGCATCGATCCGCGTCTTCACGAGGCTGCGCAGGTTGATGGAGCTAACGCTTGGCAGCAATTTCGTCATATAACGTTGCCGCTACTGCGCCCGCAGTTGTTTTTCCTCTTGGTGGTGGATGTCATTAACGGCTTGCAGATGTTTGGCGAGGTGCTGAGCATTGGCTTTGATGTTTATGGCGGCATCAACAACCAAGCCTTGACGCCAGTGCTGTATCTTTACGCCACTGCTTTTGGCGCTGATGAGCGCCCTAACATCGGCTATGCTTCTACGCTAGGCGTTTTGCTGGCTATTCTGATCGCCGCCTTGACCTTTTTGCAGTTCCGTTTCATCCGTTCTGACTATGATTAGAGGTTGTGAATTATGCGCAAGCACGCTGTTCGGTTTGACCTTATTGTGACCTATTTGGTGCTGCTGATCGGCGCGCTGGTCGTCATTTACCCGTTCTTGTTGATGCTGATGAACTCCTTCAAGCCGGGCAGAGAGCTGCTCAACTTCCCACGCGATCTTTTCCCACGCGAATGGACGTTGAGCGGCTACATTGGCGTCTTCAGCGAGTTGAACGTTCTGCTGCTCTTCCGCAACTCGCTCTTCTTAGCAGGCTCGATCACAGTGCTGAACACGCTTCTGAGCGCATTAGCCGGTTATGCTTTTGCCAAAATTCCATTTGCAGGTCGAACGCTCCTGTTCAGCTTTATGCTGACGACCATGATGATCCCGGGCGTGTTATTTCTGATTCCAACTTATGTGCTGATGTATAACATCGGCTGGGTTGGGCGCTTCGAGGCGCTCATTGTGCCGTCTGCCGTCTCGGTCTTCAATATCTTCTTATTCAGGCAGTTCATGCGCGGCATTCCTGACGAGCTGATCGAAGCGGCACGCTTAGACGGCGCAGGCGAACTCACAATTTTTCTGCGGTTGATTTTGCCGCTCTCGCGCCCTGTCATGGCGACGGTTGCCATTCTGACCTTCATCGGCAGCTGGAACGACTTCTTCGGACCTTTCCTTTACTTGAATCAACCGCAAAATTGGACGCTGCAGCTTGGATTGTTGAATTTTCGTGGCACAGTGCCTGGCGAAAATGCTCAGCAGATATGGGCGCTGACTTCCCTGATCGTCATACCGATCGTCATCTTTTATTTCTTCTTGCAAGAGCAATTTGTCAAAGCCTTTGCGAACGTCTCGCTTGGGAAATGAGAGGTAGAGCGCCGTGACCATCACACCGCCACTCTTGCCACAGGCTGAGGAGACGCCTCGCTCGCTTTGGCGGCGCATCTTACTTTTGATCGTCGGCGCGCTTGTCTTGTTCTTTGGCACATATCTGCTGGCTTGGCTGAGCGCCTACAACTTGACGCGCACCTTTTGGGAACATGCCCAAGCCAGCTACGCTGAAGGGCGCTACATGGACGCGCTGACAGGCTATCGCGCTTTCGATCCTGCGCAACGGCGTTATGTCACCTATGGTGGCTTCATGCATGTTGAGAACATCTGGGCAGACCCAGCGGCTTTTCCTATCCCGTCTGAAGCAGTACAAGCGAAGCAACGCATCCGGGAGATTCTTCAAAAGTATCTCACTATCGAGGATGCCGAGCAGTATATTGCCGAAAACGTTGGGCGTACCAGTAATCCATATCTTGGCATCATCTATCTGCGTCTGGGCGAGCTATACGAAGCAGCAGATCGTCTGCAAGATGCGCTAGCGATTTATGAGAGCGTTGATGAGTTTTTCCCTGAAGATGCAGAGCTGATCGCACAGGCGCAAGCGCACATGGCACGTTTAGCGAACACGTCTAACTGAGCAGCATATGCCACAAGGAGCTAACATGTTGGCTAATCCTTACGGATATTTTGATAGCAATCAGCACAATGCTTACGTCATCAAGAATCCTGAGACGCCCATGCCGTGGATTAACGTCTTGACCAACGGCGATTATGGCATGACGATCTCACAAAGTGGTGGCGGTTATAGCTGGCGCATCAACGCCAACCTAAATCGCATTACGCGCTGGGAGCAGGACTTGATCCGCGACGAGTGGGGTAAGTTTTTCTATATTCGGGATAGCCAAAACGGCGCGTTTTGGTCACCCACGTTGCAACCCTGCGGCAAGATTTTGAGCAGTGTGCGCGTCACGCATGGTTTAGGCTTCACACGCTTTGAGGCGCAGCATAGCGATCTCGATATGCGCTTGGAATGTTTTGTACCTTTGGACGCGCCTTGCGAACTTTGGCAGCTGACGATTCACAACAAAGGTAACGCATTACGCCAACTTGACGTTTATACTTATTTTGAGTGGCTGCTAGGTGCAGCGCCTGATTGGCATCGTGAATTCCACCGAACATTCATCGAGACCGACTACGACCAACAGCATGGCGTGATCCTTGCTCGCAAGCGGCTGTGGGAACTGCCTGCGCCAACACACTGGAATCGCGATTGGGAGTATGTGGCATTTCACAGCGCTTCGCTTGTGCCTAAAGGCTTTGAGACGGATAAGCGCGCTTTTCTGGGACGGCACGGGCATCTCTCGGCGCCGCTTGCCGTGCAGCACGGGCAACTGAGCGGGCAATATGGTAAGTGGGGCGATCCAATTGGCGCTTTGCAAGTGGCAATTGACCTATCGCCCGATGAAGCGCGCACAGTCGTCTTCGTCATCGGCGCGGCGAACTCGCATGATGAGGCGCTGCAGATCAGCGAGCGCTTCAAGTCTCTCGCGGCTGTTGAGGCAGCTTATCAAGCGACGACTGACTATTGGCAAACCTTAGTCGGTCAGCTACAGGTTGAGACACCTGATCCTGCTGTCAATATCATGGCGAACACTTGGCTCAGCTACCAAGCGATCGCAGGACGGCTATATGGACGCACGGCTTATTACCAAACAGGCGGCGCTTACGGCTTTCGCGATCAACTTCAGGATAGCCTAGTATGGCTGTTGCTGGGCTTGCCCGAAAAAACGCTCGATCAAATCAAGCTGCACGCTGCACATCAATTTCAAGATGGCTCTGTCTTGCACTGGTGGTTGCCGCTCGCTGAGACAGGGCAACACTCAGAATATAGCGATGATCTGCTCTGGCTGCCTTTTGTAGTCATTCGCTACTTGTGGGAGACAGAGGATTACAAGGCGTTGGAGCTCGACATTCCTTTTTTTGACGGCGGATCAGCAAGTTTAGCAGAGCATTGCCTGCGCGCTTTTCGGCTAGTGCTCAGTCGGCGCAGTTCACGCGGTCTGCCGCTCATCCTGAAGGCGGATTGGAACGATGGCATGAACGCGGTAGGCGCGCAAGGGCGCGGCGAATCAGTCTGGATGGCACATTTCCTACACCAGTTGTTGTGTGATTGGGCAGCTTTGCCAACCACTGAAGCGCAGTTGCGCACAACATTTCTATCCGAGGCAGCTGCCTTGCGCGAGGCTGTCAATCGCTATGCTTGGGACGGCGCTTGGTATTGGCGCGCCACAACAGATAGCGGTCGCGTGCTTGGCGCGCAAAGCTGTGCCGAAGGGCGCATTTTTCTAAATGCCAACACTTGGGCAATCCTGAGTGGCACTGCCACAGCAGAGCGCGCAGCACAAGCGATGCGCGCTGTTCGTGAGCAGCTCTATACGCCCTATGGCGCTTTGTTGCTGGCACCTGCGTATACGCAGCCCGATCCTGAGATTGGCTATCTGACGCGCTATGCGCCTGGCGTGCGTGAGAACGGCGGCGTCTACTGCCACGCAGCTTGTTGGGCAGTTCTCGCCGAGCGTCTGGCAAACGGCGTTGAGGCAGCGTACCAACTTTGGCGCAGTTTTTGCCCGCCTGTGCGCGCTGCCGAAGATGCCGATCTTTGGATGGCTGAGCCATACGTCATGCCCGGTAATATCAACGGACCGCTGGCGCAACGTCCTGGGCAAGCCGGCTGGACGTGGTACACAGGCTCAGCGGCGTGGTCACTGCGCGCTTTGATTGAAGGCGTGCTTGGCGTTGTGGTAGATGGATCAGGCTTGCGCGTTAAAGCAGCTCTGCCACAAGCGTGGGATTCTTTCCGTCTGATACGCCGCTATCGCGGCGCTGTTTATCACATTACAGTGCGGCGCGGCGCAGTCGCCAGTTGCACTGTGGACGGCAAGGCGTGGCAGGCAGAGGTGTTGCCAATAGCGCCACAAGGCGCTGTCGTGAACGTTGATATTGTCGTGAGTCATTAGTTCATCTCTTCTCAGGTCAAGTTTTCAAGTGAATTCAAAAGGCTCAGCAGCGCTGCACAACTGTGGCACTGCTGAGCCTAGTCTGTGCCCAGCTTGGCGCAGCCGAGCCTTGCCATCTCATTTCTCCAATCGCAATAAGACAAAACTTGGTCACTAGAACACATGCGCCAGACTATTCGCCTGTGCTAACCTAGCCGCGAATAGCGACTGCTGCGCTGTGCGCGACGCTGAATTCGCAAAAAATTCATAATCGTCGCGTTCAGTTCAGGTTAGAATGACGGCGTGCGCTGTGTGTGCTGTGCGCTATGCAATGCGCACGCAACGCGTAACGGTCAAGATGAAAGGCGATGTTTATGGCATACACTTTACTTACCGTCGAATGTGGCGGCATTCAATCTTACGTCTTCGGCAGCAACCGCCTTTTGGAAAACGTCGGCGCTTCTTATCTTGTGGCGCAGGCGACTGAAGCGTGGATTTTCGACGCGCTGAATGCGGCAGGACTGCAGCACAACGTGACCGATCCGCACGCAGATAATCCATTCGCGCAAGGGCATCTCTTCGATGACGGCAACGCTTGGCAGGCTGAAGTGATCTACTTCGGCGGCGGCAATTGCACTATTCTGTTCCGCGATCAGGATGGCGCTAAGAAGTTCACTTGTCAGCTCTCATGGCGAGCGCTGCGCGAAGCGCCAAACCTGCGCTTGGAAATTCACCGCAGGCAATGGAACGGCAACGAGCCGCTCGGCAAAGCAGTCGGCGAGCTGCGAAAGGAGATGAAAGCAGCTATCAGCCGTCAGCCGCAGAGCGCGCCGCTGCTCGGCTTAGGCGTGACGGCGGTCTGCCAAGAGACAGGCTTGCCGGCAGTTGACTTCGAAGACGAGCGCTATCTCTCAGCGGAAGTGCTTGCCAAGCACAAAGCTGCTGATAAAGCTAAACGACAGCTCACAAAGGCGCTGCTCGATGAGAACAGCGGCTACGCATTTCCGAGCGAGCTGGACAAGCTAGGGCGCAGCCGCGGCGAGCGCAGCTACATTGCGGTCGTCCACGCCGATGGCAACGGCATGGGCGAGCGAATTCGCGAGATCGGCGAGGAACGCGATAATCGCAAATACATCGAGCGCATTCGCGCTTTCTCACAGGCGACCAAGCGCATTTCGCTCGCGGCGATGAAAGAAGTGGTCAATCTGCTGATCGAGAAGACCGTTGAAGGCACGCACATTGAAGGCGTCGGCTCAGTCGCCGATCTAGAATTCGCGCTGGACGATAAAAATAAGCTGCTCTTACCTATCCGTCCGATCATCTTCGGCGGCGATGATACGACGTTCGTCTGCGATGGACGCATCGGCGTCGCGCTCGCCGTTGAGTATCTGCGCGCTTTTGAGCGCGAGTCTGAGCGAGAAGGCTTGAATCTCACAGCGTGCGCAGGCGTGGCGATCGTCAAATCGCACTATCCGTTCGCGCGCGCTTACGCGCTCAGCGAGGAATTGTGCGGCGAGGCGAAAAAGTTCCGCCATATTGCTTGTGTGCAAGGCAGTGCGCTCGACTGGTACTTCAGCACGAGCGGCTTGTACGGCGAACTTGAGGTCATGCGCGAGCGCGAGTATTACGTGCAGGACGGCAGCCTGACCTTGCGTCCTGTGGCGCTGCGCGATGACGATCAGAGCAAAGTTGGCGCGCATCGCTGGTCGCTCATTGAGCAGCTGACAAGCGAATTTCAGCGCGGCGACTGGTCAGAGAAGCGCAATAAGGCGAAGCTGTTGCGCGACGCGCTGCGCCAAGGTCCAGAGGCGACGAAACGCGCGCTCAAGGTCTACGGTCTGAAATTGCCTGAGCTGCTGAACTTCACAGAGAACGGCTGGTGTGAAGGCAAGTGTGGCTACTTCGACGCGCTAGAGCTGATGGATATTCACATTCCGCTACATGTAGCACAGGAAGAAGGTGCGCAATGACGGATGGATTGAGCTTAGAGATCACGCTGCTCAGCGATACGACGTTCGGACGCGGCGACGGCGTGGTCGGTTTGGTGGATGAAGAGATCGAGCATGATGCTCAGACAGGTTTGCCGATCATTCGCGGACGGACGTTGAAAGGTCTGTTGGTGGAAGCCTGCGCGGATATCCTGTACGCGCTCGGCAATCCTGAGACGTGGACGAAAGAAGCCGAGTGGCTCTTCGGCAAGAGCGGCAGCGACCTGAGCAGTCAGGCGCACATGCGCATCGGGCGCGCTGAGCTGCCCAGCGACCTTGTACACCATGTGCGATACAAAGTAGACGAGAAGGAAGAACTCACTGCTACGCAAATTTTGGAGTCGCTGACCAGCATTCGCCGCCAGACGGCTGTGGATGAAGCGCGCTTCGGCGTGCCGCAAGATCGCAGCTTGCGCTCGGCGCGCGTCTTGATGCGCGGACTGACGCTCAGCGCGCCGCTCGCCTTCGATCAGACGCCGACTGAGCGCCAGCTGGCGCTTCTGGCGGCTTGCGCGGCAGGCGTCAAGCGCGGCGGCAGCGGACGCAATCGCGGACGTGGACGCTTGCGCGTAGCGCTGAAAGGCGCGCAGCAATCGCACGAGAAATTGCTCAAATTCTTCGGAAAAGAGATCGGAGTAGCGCAGGCATGAAGACCATCACCTATCGCCTGACGTTAGAAGAGCCGCTCTTAGTGACCGCTCTCGATGGCGATCCGAACAGCGCGGTCTCGTACGATTATATTCCCGGCAGCGTGCTGCGCGGCGTGCTGATCGGCTTGACCATGCGCGCAGATGACTTGACCGAGCTAGACGCCGCTGACGAGACGACGCGCCGTCGCTTCTTCAGCCATCAGACGCGCTTCCTGAACGCCTATCCCGTCCTGTGCAACAAGCGCAGCCTGCCATCGCCGCACACTTGGATGCAAGATAAGTATGCGCAAGGCGCTGAGAAAGATAAGATCACCGATCAAATTTTCAAACAGGCTGAGTCCTCTGAGAACAAAGGCAAGCCGAAGGCAATGCGCGATAAGTTCGTCGCCTTCGGTGCGCAAGGCAAAGTCGCAGTTGCCGATATGCAGCGCACGATCAGCGTGCATGTGCAGCGCGACCGTCATTACGGGCGCAGCCGCGGCGAAGATCAAGGCACGATCTATCGCTATGAAGCGTTATCGGCAGGGCAGGTCTTCGAGGCAGCTATTCTGTGCGAGAACGACGCGGATGCCGATCACTTTGCGCAATTGCTGAAAGCGAACAAGACGGTCAGCATGGGCGGCGCGCGCAGCGCCGGCTATGGGCGAGTCGCGATCGGCGATGTGCAGAAGCACGACGCATGGCATGAGACAGGCGAAGCGCCTCAGCGCGGCGAGCAGATCGTGATCACCCTGCTCAGCGACGCCGTCCTACGCAACGGACACGGTCAGCACGCTGCCGATTTGGAGTCGTTGTGCAGCGCGCTGGGCATCACAACTGAGCAGGTGTGCAAAGCCTATCTGGCGCGCGGCGCGGTCGGCGGCTTCAATCGCAAGTGGGGACTTCCGCTGCCGCAAATGCCGACGCTGAGCATGGGCAGCGTGTTGGTCTTGAAGAAAGATATACCGCTCGACTTGAACCTTGCCGAGCGCGGCATTGGCGAGCGGCGCAACGAAGGCTTCGGTCGGATCGCCATCGGCTGGCAGCGCCCTGAACGCGCCGTACTGATGAGCGCCAAGCATGAGCCGACTGTTTCAGTGAGCGAGATCAAACCGAACGGCGCTTCCGAGCGCTTGTGGCGGCTGATGGAGAAGCGCATTCAGCGCCAAGAGACTGAGCGCGACATGCTGAGCAAGGCGAGGACATTGCCCATGAGCGTGACAGCGCTGCCCAAAAGCCAGATCAATCGGCTGCGGCAGATCGTCCTCAGCGTGCGCCTGAAGCCTCACAGCAGCTTGAAGAGCGCGATCGAAGAATTCCTGAAAGATATCAGCGGCAAGCGCGCCGATAAGCACTTCGAGCGAGCGCGTGTGGACGGCAAGCCGATGAAAAAGTGGCTGATGGAGACTGCGGAGAAAAATCCTGACGCGCTCATCTTGATTGACGCCGTGCTTGAGCGCGCCATCAAAGAAGCGGGCAAATGAGAGGAGCTGATCATGAGCAATGCACTATGGCATGGCAGCGAATCGCGCAAGATCGTCAAGCGCGTGGTCGTGAACGGCGAGCTGATCTTACAGACGCCGGCGCATTTCGGCAGCGGCGATGAAGCAGGCGCGCTCATGCCGCTCATCGTGGATGAGCGCGATAACAAGCCGCTCCTGACAGGCGCGTCCATTGCAGGCGCGCTGCGCAGCTACTTGTGGTCGCGCGAGAAAGGCTACGGCGAGAAGCCTGACGCGAAAAATAGCAAAGGCAGCCTGAGCGTCCTGCTCTTCGGCGGCGTGCGCGAAGATGAAGAAGGCGAGCAGAGCCGTCTGATCGTGGACGACGCGCTCGGCGAGAACGGCGAAGTTGAGCTGCGCGACGGCGTGAAGATCAACAGCAAGTCGCGCACGGCAGAAGCAGAGAAACTCTACACTTTCCTAGTCTGGAAGGCAGGCACGAAGTTTCCGCTGCGCTTTGAGTTGACCGTGTGCGAAGGCGATGACGAGCCGAAGTTGCTGCAGGCGCTCGCCACAGCCTTGAGCGGCTTGCAAAACGGCGAGATCACGCTCGGTGCGCGTAAGGCGCGCGGCTACGGACGCGCCACAGTGACCGCGTGGCAAGTCCGCGCGTACGATATGCGCAACAAGTCCGATCTGCTGGCATGGCTGCAAAATGACGAGACAGGCAGTCCCACGACCGATCTGTTCCAGACCTTGAGCGCAGAGCGTCCGCAGGATCGGCGGAATGTGTTCACGCTGGAAGCTGAGTTCACGCTGCGCAGCACGCTCTTGATCCGCGCGGCGAGCGACTTAGCGGATATGGCGCATTTGCGATCCGGCAAGCAAAGTGTGCTGAGCGGCACGAGCTTGGCAGGCGCCATCCGCGCGCGCGCCCTGAAGATCGCCAACACGCTACACGGCGCCGACTCGACGCACGCAGCGCAAATGATTGACGCGCTATTCGGTATGTTCGGCGATACTGAAGGCGACAAAGTGCAGCAAAAAGAGCGCATGGCGAGCCGCATCACCTTCGAAGAACACGCCATTGACGGCGGTCAGTTCGACATGGTGCAGAGCCGCGTCAGCATTGATCGCTTCACAGGCGGCGCCTTGGACACCGCGCTCTTCAATCAACAGCCGCACATCGGCGGCACGGTCAAGCTGAAATGTCGGATCAAGAATCCTGAGGATCATGAGATCGGCTTGTTGCTGCTCGTCCTCAAAGATTTGTGGACAGGCGATCTGGCATTAGGCGGCGAAGCGAGCGTCGGACGCGGCAGATTGCTGGGCAAAAGCGCCGTGATCCATCACAACGGCGCAGCGTGGCGCATTCAAAGCGCTGAGAACGGCATGTTGAGCATCACAGGCGACCGCGAGCGCCTTGAAGCATTCGTGAAGGCGGTGAAAGCATGATACGCAAGATACAGAAACTTGATGCGCACACGATCAACACTGAGCCTTTCCCTGAGGCGCTCGATCCAGTCGTGTGGCTGCGCGAGCAAGCTGAGCAGGCTGAACAAGGCACGTTGTTGTTGGCGCACGCCGATGACGGCGTGATCTGGGGAAAAATCGTCAACGGCGCGCTGCTGACCATGCCGTCAAACACGCCGTTGCGCGCTGAGACCTTGCAGCAGGCGCGCCTGTTTAACGCTGAGTGCGAGTGCTACGTCTGGCGCGACGGCGACGGCAAGTTCCATGCGCGCGTCATCGAAGACGATAAAGGCGAGCCAATTGAGTACTTCGATGAGCCGCAAATTTTGTGGGGCGATCGCGCTAGGTCTGCCGAGCATGGCTTCACTGAGATGAGCGACGGCGCGCAAGGTCTGGTGCATTACGTGCCGATTGAAGTCACGAAGGCGCGCTCGGGCAAGCGTCCGCTGCGCTTGATCGTCCGCCATTACTTGAAGATAGATGAGCATGGTTTCGTCCGTGTGGCGTATAGCCGTCTTCTTGCGCTAGAGGAGAATTGAGATGGATAAGCGATACAGTGGCAAGCCGAGTCATCAGTCGCGCGGCTCACAATCGAGCGGATCGCAGCTGCGCGGATTGGCGCGCGCGCCGTATAACTTTGTGCCATTGCCTGAGAAAGTTGTGCCTGCCGAGCCGCTACCTGACCACGACCGCTACCACGAAAATCGGCACAGTGGCTACTTCACGGTCACCTTGACCACTGAGACGCCGCTCTACATTCGCGGCATGTTGACTGCGCAAGAAGCAGCTGAGCAGGCGCGAGATCAGAGCAAGCACAAGGATAAGCCTGATTTCTTTCAACGGCACGGCAAGCCTGTCATACCGGGCAGCTCGTTGCGCGGCATGTTGCGCACACTGGTCGAGATCATCGCCTTCGGCAAGCTGACGCGCGTCAGCGACAAACCTAAAATCTTCTTCCGAGCAGTCGCTGCCAAAGCGGACGATCCGCTCGGTGGGAAATACAAAGAGGTAGTCGGTCCGCTCGGCAAGCATGTGCAGGCAGGTTACCTTGAGCGGAAACGCGACTCGCAGGAAGGCGACAAATGGCTCATCAGACCTGCCCGAGCGCGCGGCGGCAGAACGTACGACAAAGTGCGCGATTTGGAAGAAAGAGGCAGGATCGCGCAATCAATTAGGAATGTGAGAGATGTCATCCACCTTAATGAAGAAGGTTATCACGTTCAGTATCACGACGTTAAGCTCGAAAGAGCAGAGCCGCCTTTGGCTGTGCGCTCGCCGCGACAGGGCGAAAAGCGCGACGGCGTGCTGGTCTGCACAGGCAACATGGCTGAGTCGAGCGGCGCAATAGGCGGACGCGTTACCACCAACCGCAGAAACTTCGTGATCGTCTATGAAGCGGATGACAGGGCGACGCCGCTGGAGATCGATCCGCAGGCAGTCGAAGACTATCGCGATGGTCTGACGCCGTTTTTGACGGAGAAACCTTTCGATTCTGAGTATGGCTGTTTGGTAGAAGGACGCCCGGTCTTCTATATCAGACCATCTCAGGGCGAGAAAGTGATGTACTTCGGTCATGCGCCGTTCTTCCGCATTGCGGCGACGCTGGTTACAGCGGACGGCGAAAAGCGCGCTGTGACGCCGCGCGATATGATCCCTGAAGCCGTTCGCGATAAGCCCGATCACTACGACATAGCAGAGGCGCTCTTCGGCTACATTGACAAAGGCGATCCCAATCGCCACAAACAAGGCGATAAACATCGCGCCTACGCTTCTCGCGTCTCGGTCTCGGATGCAGTGGTGGAAGGCGCGCAAACCGATTTCTACGAAGCTGAGTTCGTCCCGAAAATTCTCGGCGGACCGAAGCCGACGACCTTCCAGCACTACCTTGAGCAGCCCAGAGAAGCGTACAAAGAGAAATCCAAGCTGCATCACTATGCCACAGTGCCGCGACCGAAAATACGCGGTCACAAGCGCTACTGGCTTCAGCGCATCAAAGGCATTGACAGCGTCCGAGAGACGGACACTTCAAAGTACGGCGACACACAGCACACGCGCATGAAGCCTGTCAAGGCGGGCATCACGTTCAAGTTCACTGTCCGCTTTGAGAACCTGAGCGATGTTGAACTCGGCGCGTTGGCATGGGCGCTTTACCTGCCGTGCAGCCCTGAGCATCGCCATCAGTTGGGCATGGGCAAGCCGTACGGCATGGGCATGGTCAAATTAGAGCCGACCTTGCACGTGATCGACCGCCAAGCGCGCTACACACAGCTCTTCGACGGCGACCGCTGGGCGACTGCTGAGCGCGAAGAGAGCGCTGAACAGTTCATCGCCGCCTTCGAAAAATACATCGCCGATAAGCTGGGAAATGGCAAGCGCTTCCGCGACCTGCAGCGCATCTGTGAGCTGAACGTCATGCTCACGCCGCAAGCGCCTGACAAAAAGTTCACTTATATGACCATAGAGCCTGAGAACGAGTATAAGGATCGTCCTGTGCTGCCGCGTCCTTCAGAAGTGATCGGCAGCGCTTGCGCAGGCGACGCGCCGAGCAGGAGCGCGGCGCTGAGCGAAAGCGAAACGCGCTACAAAGTTGGTGATGTGGTGGAAGGTCGAGTCGTTGAGAACGCGCCTGCCAACAAGCCGTTCAGGGTCAAGCTCGATGAAGCATACGGCGGCGCTGTGGTGACTGCCCAAGGCGATAGCACGGCGCGCGCGGAAGGCAACCGCGTTTACTTGCAGGTCATTGAAGGCAATCCACGCTTCAAGCCGATTGCCAAGAAAGAAGCTGAGGCGCTGCGCAGATCGAAGCAGGGCTGAGCCGCACAGGCTTGTGCGCGCTTCGCAATCATGCGGAGCGCGCACTGCTCCGCGCCTCAGAATTGCGTCAGGAAGCGCACGTCGTTGCTCCAGAAGTAGCGGATATCCGTGATGCCGTATTTGAGCATCGTGATGCGCTCTGGACCCATGCCGAAGGCGAAGCCGCTGAAGCGCGCAGGATCGTAGCCGCCGTTGCGCAGCACAGTTGGATGCACCATGCCGCAGCCGGCGATCTCCAGCCAGCCTGTGCCGCTGCACACTGAGCAACCGCGACCGTCGCACAGGATGCACTCAACGTCCACTTCCATGCTCGGCTCAGTGAATGGAAAATACGAGCCGCGAAAGCGCACGCGCCGATCTGTGCCGAACATGCGCCGCGCAAAAGCCGTGATCGTGCCTTTCAAGTCGCTCAGGCGGATGTTCTCACCAATGGCGAGCCCTTCCACTTGGTTGAATTGAATTTCCTTGCGCGCTGAGATTTGCTCATAGCGGAAGCACATGCCGGGCAGAATGACGCGGATCGGTTTTGGCGCGTAACGGCGCATGGCGTGAATCTGACCGGGCGAGGTGTGCGTGCGCAAGATCACGCCGGGCGTGGTGGTGTGGAAAGTATCCCACATATCGCGCGCGGGATGATGCTGCGGGATGTTCAGCAATTCGAAGTTGGTCTCGTCATCTTCCACTTCGCGCGTGCGGAAGATTTGGAAGCCCATCTCGCGCCAAATCTCGGCGATCTCGCGCAAGGTGCGCGTGGCAGGATGAATGCCGCCTTGCACAGGACGGATGCCGGGCAAGGTCACGTCTATGGCGCCGCTCTCCAATTGGCGCGCCAGCTCGTGGCTGCGCACCAGCTCGGCGTGCTGCGCGTAGGCTTGCGCTAGTGCATCGCGGATTTCATTGGCGCGCTTGCCGTAAGCGGCGCGTTCTTCTTTGGGCAGATTGCCCACCGCGCGCAGCGCTAAGGTCACGGCGCCTTTGCGCCCGATGTAAGCGCTCTCCCATGCTTCCAGCGCCGCTGAGTCTTTGCTCTCGGCAAGGGCGGCGCTCGCCGTCTGATACAAGCGCTCTAGTTCGTCAAACATCGTCTCGGCTCACCTTGATCTGTGTCTCTTTGGGCATATGTATAGCTGAATTATAACGACTCTTGAGCAGCTTTTCAGGGCGCGGTTAGAAAAACTTGCCAAGCGACGGCAAAGTGGCGTATGATGAAGTTGGCTATCCGCCCTAGAGCAAGGTAGGTGCATCATGCTATATCTACCGAGAGAAGGCGGTCAAGGGCTGGTTGAGTATGCAATGATCCTCGTTTTTGTGGCAATTGTCATCATCATCATCCTGACCGTCTTCGGCGCAACAGTGGGCAACCTTTATAGCACCATCTCAGGCGCCTTGCCCAACTGAACACAGTGGGCAGTTTTCGCTCAGAAGGCTGCCCACGTGCGCGCTCTAGCTCGCTTTTGAAGGACAATTCGCTGATGACTGATCTGCTCTACACACACGATAGCTACATCCAAACCTTCGATGCACTGGTGAGCGCCGTTGAAGAAGCTGAACACGCCGTGCTGCTCAATCGGACGGCATTTTATCCTAGCGGCGGCGGTCAGCCGTGCGATTACGGCACGCTGATGGTAGACGGCGTGCCGCATCGCGTGCTGAAAGTCCAAAAACGCGCCGATGGGCAAGTGTTGCATCACTTAGCGCCTGAGCTGCCGTTGCCGTCAGTCGGCGCGGCAGTAGTCGGTCAGCTGGATTGGGAACGGCGCTATTTGCTGATGCGCACACACACTGCGCTACACATCTTGAGCGCAGTCATCTTCCGCGACTACAGCGCGCAGGTGACTGGCGGCAACATGGAGCCGGGCGAAGGTCGCCTTGACTTTGAATTTGAGACGCTGCACGGCGATTTCGTGCGCCAAGTTGAGGCGGCGCTGAACGTTGAAGTGGCGGCAGCGCGTCCGATCAGCGTGCGCGTCCTGCCGCGCGAAGAAGCCTTCCAAATTCCCGATCTGATCCGCACGAAGGTCAATTTGCTGCCGCCGAACATCAGCCATGTGCGCGTGGTGAGCATCGAAGGTCTGGATGTGCAAGCCGATGGCGGCACGCACGTGCGCAACACAGCTGAAGTCGGCGCGATTCGCGTCAGCGATTACAAGAGCAAAGGCAAGCTGAACAAGCGCATTTACATCAGCCTAGCCTAGCGGCGCGCTCACAAGCGCCGTGCGCGCACCACCACGCGCTTCAGATAGTCGCGCTTTTGCGCGTCCCAGTCGGCACAAGTGATCAAGGTCAACTCTTCGTAGCCGCGATTGCGGATGACGCTGAAATCATCGGGCGCGACGATCAGGACTTCGGTCACAGCGTAGCGCACGATCTCAGTGTTGGCGGCGTTCTCGCGGAAGATGCTGATCAGATCGCCTTGCCGCAGCTCACCGATGCGCGCAAACGGACCTGGCAAGCCATCGCCCAGCTCGACATGCCCTGCCAGCACGAAGTTGCCGCCTTCATCCAGATTCGCCGTGCCTTCCAGATGACCTGCTTGATTGTACAGGTAGCTCAGATTCCAGGTATCAATGCTCATATCGAAGTAGAGCGGCACGATATCCGCCAACAAGTTCACGTTGGCAGCTGCCACGCGGAAAGGCAACTTGCGGCTGCTCGGCAGCGGCGTCGCCTGCGCAGTGGCTGCCGTGACGACTTGAGTCTGAGTCGGCTGAGCGACCGTCGGCGTCGCCTGTGCGAGCGACTGCGGACGACTCAGACGATCAAAAGCTAAGTAGACTGCTACGACGCCGATCACGATCAGCAGCGCAGCCAATGGATTGAGCGAATTGCCTCGACGCGAACGATAACGATACATAAATTGCCTCTGCAGATGCTGAGGACGGCATCTGCCCTGCCCGAAGAGACAGAGCAGATACCGCAAAGAAGGAACTCAGGTTGAATTAACGACGGCGCAAGCGCGACCAGAGCAACGCGCCGCTCGCAATCAGCAGGACGCCCGCGATCAGCAGCCCGAACGCCTCAGCCGCGCGAGATGGCTCAGCAGGCGGCAGACCAGTCGCCGGCAGCCGTCCGCGCGTGACGCGCAAGACTGCCGAGCTGGTGCGCGGATTGCCCGTCTGATGGCGCAGCTCGCCTGTGTTGGTCACGTCGCTCGGCGCAGGCGCGTCATCGCGCAAGCGCGCTGTGACGGTCAGCGTCACCACTTGTCCTGGATTGACTGTGCCGACGTTGAAGATGACGACCTGTCCGCTGATGGTGAACGTGCCTTGCGTCGCCGTGGCGCTGATGATCTGCAGCACGGCAGGCACAGTGTCGGAGACGACGACTGCAGTCGCCGGCGCACTGCTCGGATTGGTGACGGTCAGCGTGTAAGTGACCAGCTCGCCCGGCAGCGCCAGCGCAGGATTGACCAGCTTGACGATGACAGGATCGACGATCACGATGCTGCCAATCTGTGTTGGCACGGCTGTTGGACTGACGTTAACAGGATTGCTGACAGCAGGTGCGCTATTGTTGGCAGGCGTCGGATCGACGAAGCCGCTCGGCAACGCCACATAGACCATATTGTTGATCGGCGTGTTGGTGCCGGCTGCCACAAGCGTGGTCACAGTGTAGGTCAGGTAGTTGCTGCTGCCTGCCGCAATGTTGACCGTATCCACAAGGTTGCCATTTCGCAAGCCTGCGGCGCAGGTCGCGCTGCCCGTCGCGACGCACGACCACTGCGGATTGATCAGAGTCGATGGGAAGATATCGGTCACGATGGCGCCGTTCACATCGTTCGGTCCATCGTTGCGCACCACGATGGTGTAGGTCAAGGCGCCGCCCGGCGTGTAGTTGACAGGATCGACCGATTTGGTCACCACCAGATCAGCCGCTGTGCCTGTGTTGCTCACGACGACAGGCGCGCCGCTCTCGTTATTCAGCTGATTTGGATCGACCGTGTCAGTCGGCGGCGTGATGCGCGCCGTGTTGGTGAAGTCGCTATCGCCTGTCACGATGCCGTCAATGGTGATGGTCACTGCGCCGCCGCTCGGGAAGGTCGGGATGGTGTGCGCCACATCCTGTCCGCTGATGGTCGGATTGCCGCCGCAGACTGCGCCGCCTGTGGCGCTGCCGCAGGTCGCGCTCAGGATCGTCACTTGCGCAGGCACGCTATCGCTGAAGGTCGCGCCGTCGGCAGCGTCAGGACCGTTGTTGGTCAAGACGATGGTGAAGCGGATCGCGCCGCCGCTCGAGACAGTGGTCGGATCGGCGCTCTTGACGGCTTGCAGGTCTGCAACGCGGCTGCCAACTGAGATCGGCGCGCTGACAGTGTTGCCCGTGCCGCCGTTGGTCGCGCTGACGTTGCCCGTCGTGTTCGTGCCGCTCTGTGTAGCCGTCACCAGCACTGTGATGGTGCAGTTGCTATTCGGCGCAAGCGTACCGCCTGTCAGCTGAATGCCTGAGTCGCCCGCGTCCAAGCTGCCGCCCAGATCATCCTGCACTGTGCCGCCGCAAGTGTTGGTGATGGTCAACGGCGCGGCGACCGTCATGCCTGTTGGGAAGGTATCCGTGACCGCCAAGCCGTTCAGCGTCGTCACTTGATTTGGATTGGTGATGGTCAGCGTGAGCGTGGTCGTGCCGCCGCTGGCGATCGCGGTCGGGCTGAACGATTTGGCGATGCTGGGCGGCTGTATCGTGTTGACCGTCAGCGTAGCGGTCGCAGTGTTGCCTGTGCCGCCATTGGTCGAGCTGACGCTGCCAGTGGTGTTGACTGCGCTGCCGACTGTGCTAGTGATCACATTGAAGGTTAGCGTGCAGCTGCTGTTCGGCGCGATGCTGCCGCCGCTCAGCGAGACGCTTGTATCGCCGGCATTCGGCGCGAATGTGCCGCCGCAGGTGTTGGTGGCGTTCGGCGGCGCGGCGACCGTCATGCCTGCAGGCAGGTTATCGGTCACGGCGACGCCTGTCAGCGTCGTGCTGGCATTCGGATTGGTGATGGTCAACGTGATGGTGCTGACGCCGCCTACCTCAATCGTCGCAGGGCTGAACGACTTGGCGATGCTGGGCGGCTGTAAAGCGTTGACCGTCAGCGTAGCGGTCGCAGTGTTGCCTGTGCCGCCCTCGGTCGAGCTGACGCTGCCAGTGGTGTTGACTGCGCTGCCGACCGTGCTAGTGGTCACATTGAAGGTCAGCGTGCAGCTGCTGCCGCCTGCGATGCTGCCGCCGCTCAGCGAGACGCTCGTATCGCCGGCATTCGGCGCGAATATGCCGCTGCAGGTGTTGGTGGCGTTCGGCGGCGCGGCGACCGTCATGCCTGCAGGCAGGTTATCGGTCACGGCGACGCCTGTCAGCGTCGTGCTGGCATTCGGATTGGTGATGGTCAACGTGATGGTGCTGACGCTGCCTACCTCAATCGTCGCAGGGCTGAACGACTTGGCGATGCTCGGCGGAGCAGGCGTGATGGTCAGCGTGGCAGTGGCAGGTTGTGCGTTGGTCGCGCCTTGGTCGTTGTTCAGCGCGCCTGCAGGGATGGTGTTGAGGTAGCTGCCAGCCACAGCCCCTGTCACATCGGCTTGGAAGGTGCAAGAGCCGTTCGCCGGGATGGTCGCGCCGCTCAAGCTGATGGTCGTGCTGCTTGGAATTGCCGTCACAGTGCCGGCGACGCATGTGGTGCTGGCATTGGCGGGCGAGGCGACGGTCAGTCCGGGCGGCAGATTATCGGTAGCGCTGGCGTTGGTCAGCAACAGACCGCCAGTATCGCGAATGGTGATGACCAGCGTCGAGACGCCGCCAGCGGCGATCGTGCTTGGCACGAAGACCTTCGAGATGCTGACGCCGGGCAAGTTCGTGAGCGAGGCAGCGATCGGATCGGGATTGCAGACGCCTTCTTTCGCGCAAATTTGCCCAGCTGGGATGACGTTGGTCAGGTTGCCGTTGACAGTGATGGTGGCGCGCACCTGCACCACGCACGAGCTGTTAGGCGGGATCGTGCCGCCCGAGAAGCTGAAGAAGCCATTGCCTGCAATGGCGCTCACCACGCCGCCGGGACAAGTGGTGTTGGTGAAGACGGGCGACGAGATGATCATGCCCGCTGGGAAATTATCTGTGAAGCTGACTTGAGTCAGCGGAATGCTGTTCTGATTGGTCAGCGTGATCGTCAGGAGCGAGTCGGCGCCGCCATAGACGAGCGTCGGATCGAATTCCTTCACGGCGCGCATGGTCAGCGCGGTGAAGTTCAGCGTAGCAGAGGCGGGCAATAGATTATTGACGCCTTCGTTCGAGGTCACGTTGCCGGCAGGGATAGTGTTGGTCGTGCTGCCGCTCGTGAAAGGTCCTGAGCCGAATGGCACGACATCGAAGGTGATGGTGCAAGTGCCTGGCACTGGACCAACCTGCGCGAGAATCTGAGCGCCTGTCAGCGTCACCACAGCCGAGCCGGGCGTGGCGGTCAGCGTGCCGCCGACGCAAGTGGTGCTGGCATTGGCAGGGCTGCGCACGCGCAACTGGCGCGAACCAGTGTTGGGCAGCGGATCGGTCAGGTTGACGCCTGTCAGCGGGAAGGTGTTGCGATTGGTCAGGGTGATGGTGATCGTTGAGTAGCCGCCTGCCGTGATGGTATCGGGCGTGAATTGCTTGCTGACTTCCAAGCCGTTGCGCACGGTCAGTGTTCCGCTGAGCGCGCTTGTGTTGCTTGTGCCTTGATCGTTCGTGATGGCGCCTGCAGGGATGGTGTTGGTGTAGACACCGGGCACTGTGCTGGTGACGTTCACGAAGATATCGCAGTTGCCCGAGGCAGGGATCGTCACGAAGCGCACGAGGAAAGCGGTCTCGCCGCCGCTGAGCGGCGTGTAGGTCGGCGGATCGTTGCGCGTCATCACGGCTGTGCCGCCGCAATTGGAGAAGCTGACGTTCGGCGGATTGGCGATGACCACGTTCGCGGGCAAGTTATCCACAAAGGTCACGCCTGTCAGCGGATTGGCGATGCCGCCGCTGCGATTCAGGCGGATGCGGATTTGCGAGACATCGCCCGGATTGATGGCAGTGGGAGTGAAGGTTTTGCTGCCGCCAATGTTGCCTGGCGCAGAAGAGGTGCCAGTCACTGTGGCGCTGCCGGGATTGATGTTCGTTGCGCCTTGAGCAGTGGTCACGCCGTTGGCAGGGATTGTATTGGTGCGGTTGCCCACAACGTTGACCGTGACGTCAATTTCGATGATGCACTGTCCGGGCGCGCTGGGCGTGCCGCTTGGAATTGTGCCGTTGCTCAAGCTGAAGCTGGTTGAGCCTGACGTAGCGCCGCTGACCGTGCCGCCGCAAGTGCTGGTCAAATTCGGCGGACTGGCTACAGTCAGGTCGCCGTCGCCGCTGTCTGGCAGCGTATCTGTGAAGGCGACGCCTGTGTACGGCGCCCCAGTTGGGTTGCTGAGCGTGATCCGAAGACGCGTTGTGCCGCCCACTGTGACCGAGCCTGGCGTGAAGCTCTTCTGCACGCGCAAGTTCTGCACGTTCAGCGTCGCGCTGCGGTCGCTGGGATCGGTCACGCCTTGTCGGCTCTGCAATGAGCCGCCGGGAATTGTGTTGGTGTATATAGCTGAGGTCAATGAGGTGACTAGCACTGTGATCACGCAATCAGGCGTGGGCTGAACGGTTGCGCCTGTCAGCGTGATGGTATCGCCGCCAAGAGGCGCCGTGACCGTGCCGCTGCCGCAGCCTGAGAGCGTGGCTGTGCCGTTGATCGTCACGCCTGACGGCAGCACGTCCGTCAGCGAGACATTGGTCATGTTGATGCTGTTGCTATTGTTGTTGATCGTGATCGTCAGCGTTGAATTCTGCCCGACGAAGATGGTGGTCGGCGCGAAGGCCTTCGAGACTGTGGCGTTGGGCATACTCTCGACCAGCAGCGTGGCGCTGGCAGGCGAGCTATTGGTGACTGCGCCATTCGGTCCGCTGGCATTGAGCGCATTAGCAGGGATCGTATTGATGCTATTGCCCTGCACTGTGGTGGTGATATCCACCTCGAAGTAGCACTCGCCGTTGATCGGACCGACCTTGGGCGGCACTGTGCCGCCATTGAGCGTGAACGATGTGGTAGCTGGCACTGCGCTGACCGTGCCACCTGCGCAGGTTGTGGTCGCGTTTGGCGGCGCGGCGACCGTCATGCCTGGGGGCAGGTTGTCGGTCAAACTTATCACGGAGAGCTGATAGCTATTCGGATTGTAGATGAAGACGCGCAGCTTTGCCACGCCGCCCGGCGGAATGATAGTTGGAATGAATTGCTTGTTGACTTGTGCCTCGTTTGGATTGGCTTGCGAGCGCGTCTCGCCGCTGGGCAAGAGCGCCAGCAGCGCAAGCGTCACAAGCAGCAGCCAACGGATGAAGGAGCGGATCGATCTGTGTACTCTCATGGCTTCTATCCATTCTGACGCGAAACTCTTGGGCGTTGATGTATAGGCGAGACAGTCGCGAACAGGTGACTGCTCATGAGCTTGCCTGATGCATCTATCATCATCATACGAGAAACTACCAAAAAGTAAATAGTTCATGAAAATTGTATAAAAAAACTAGCCATCTTACTTATCATTATGCTAAGTTGCAGCCTAGCCATGCGCGATCTCACGCTCGCTTGCTAGACATGGCTTATACAAAGATTTGGCATTTTCGCGCCGCGCGCCTACAGTTTGAAAAACAAATGGCGAGGAAATGTGCTATGCTCCTGAGCGATACGTTTGTCTTCCACGCGCCGCAGGCTGCAGTCTGGCAAGTTTTGATGGATATCGAGGCGATCAGCGCCGCGCTCGGCGTCCATCGCATCGTGCCAGTGGCAGGGCAAGCGCGCACATGGCGCGCCACGATTCGTTTCCGTTGGCTGTTTTTGAACAATACGTCCAGCTACCTTGTGCAGATGTCGGAAGTGGACGCGCCGCACAGCTATCGGCTGACCGTGCGCGGCGAAGGAGCGAGCAGCTTGCTGAGCGGCAGCGGTCTGATTGCGCTGAGCGCGCTCGATCCTGAGCGGACGCGCCTCACATGGCGTGCTGAGAGCAGCCTTGCCGCCAGCCTACAGCTGATCGCGCCGCCGCTCATCCAACAGATGGTCAGCGCGCTCAGCCATAACTTCTTCAGCCGTCTTGCTGCTCAGATTCAGCAAAAGCGCGTCGCGTTGGCAGAGAGTGCCTGAGCGAAGCATCTTTGCGCCGCGTTAGCTAGAAATTGTAAATAAATTTGTTCGCTGCGTTTATTTATCGCATAATTGGGCAGACTTTCATCGCGCTGATCGAGCGAGGAGACGGCAATGCCCGAAAAAATCTTTGTCGCATATCATCCTGATGATCGCGAAGCAGCAGTTGAGCTTTCTGAGCAGCTCGCGGCGCGCGGCTTCGAAATTCGGCAAGACTCTGAGCCGAGCCGCGCCAGTGAGCAGTGGTCGGCGCAGCTGGATGCCATTGCGCAACGCGCCGATCGCTTGCTCTTGCTGATGTCGCCTGCTGCGATGCACGCGCCTGTCATCTTCCAAGAATGGTTCGCCTTCTACAACGCGCGCAAGCCGATCCATTGCTTGATGGTGAGAAGATGCACGCCGCATTACCAGCTGCTGCCGCTCGGCTACCTGCTGTGGATGACGCCAACGCAACGCGACTACCAAAAATTGGCTGAATTGCTCAGCGCGCCATTCCAAGCGCCAGCGTATGAAGTGATCGTGTCCAGTCCATTTGCGCCTGAGCGCACCTGGCGCGAGTCTATGGACGCGCTACTGGCGACCATTCGCAATGGCACAAGCAGCCTTGCGCTGACTCCTGCGCAAATTGATGAAATTCGCTCACAAATGCCGCAAAACGAGCAGGATTATCTGCTGACGCGCTACGCCTATTGGTGCGCGCCGCGTTTTGCCCTGCACGAGCAGTTCATCCAACTGCACTTGTTGATGGACGAAGGCGATGAGAGTCCGCATTACGTGCCGCGCGGCAGCCGTCAATACACTGACCTGCGCGATGCGCTTCAACAAGCTGAGACGCCTGTCGCTGTCTTGCTCGGTCTGCCCGGCGCAGGCAAGTCCACGCTGCTCAGCCGCCTTGAGATGGATACGGCGTTGGCATCGCTGCGCCAGACAGGCGTCCGCTGTGTGCTGCCGTTCTACGTCTCGCTCGCCGATTACGGCATTCAAGGCACGCCCGAGCAGTCGCTCGATCCGCTGACGTGGCTCTCAGATAAATGGCAGACCACTGCGCCGAATTTGCCGCCGTTGCGCGCACTTCTGCAGGAACGGCGCGTGCTGCTGCTGCTGGACGGCTTGAACGAGATGCCGCACAGCAGCGAGACCGACTATCGAAATCGTCTGGAGCGATGGCGCGTCTTCTTGCGGCAATACATCTTCGATCTGAGCGGCAACAAGGCGCTCTTCGCCTGCCGCACCATTGATTACAGCGCAGGGCTGAGCCGTCCGCCGCACCGCGTGCAGCAATTTTATCTGCAGCCGCTCAGCCTTGAGCAAATGCGCCGCTATCTGCTGCTCTACGCGCCTAAGCGCGCCGACGCCTTGCTCAACGCGCTTGATCGCACGCCTGAGCTGCGCGACCTGTTCCGCATCCCTTATCTGCTGAAGCTGCTGGTTGAGCTGTTCGGCGAGACGGACGAAGTGCCGCTCGGACGTGCGCATACCTTCACGCGCTTGATCCGCAGATTGTTGCGGCGCGAACTGGATAATGGCACGTCAATCATCGCCAATAGCGATCTGCTCAGCCGCATCGCGCGCCAAATCTTGCAGAGCGACGCGCGGCTGGACGAGCCATACTACCTGCCCGACCGAGAGGAAGAGTCGCTATTGATCGCGGCGCTGTGCGGCTTTGCGCACAAGCTGCAATACACACATCCTGCGCAGCGCGCCGTGCGCGTCTTATACCAGAACGCCATTGAGCTGCTGGATAAGGCGCCGCCTGAGCGCCGTGAAGACGTGCTGCGCGGCGGCTTGGCGATCAACGCGCT
>DAOTWB010000296.1:0-35302 GCA_034436235.1 Anaerolineae bacterium | reverse complement strand
TTGGTGGTATACTTCAAATGCTTCTCGCCGACTTGCTCCACGATGTAACGACCTGGATCGCCTGTGCCGCGATGGTTGATATCGTGCAGCGCGCTGAGCAGCATCAATTTCTGCACCAGCGGCGCAGTTTCCATCTCTGGCGGCAGCACAGCGTTATCAATGATCGCCATGCCAACGCTCACCAACTGGCTGGACGTATTCTCAGGATTCCTGAACCAATCGGCGAAGACTTCGATGAATTTATCCACAGGATACCACGCCTCAGGTTTGAGCTGATCGACGCCGTGTTTGCGCAGCGACTCCATCACTTCGTCGCCCAGCATGTGGTTGAAGATAGCGCTAGCAGCCTGCCCAAGCACTTCAGCGCCTGGCGCATAGCGATATGGATAAGACATCGTCCAAGCTTCTTCAAAAAATCAGCGCAAAATCAATTAATGTTGCGTTAAACTTACAGCGGCTTTGCATCTGCGAACGTTCCAAAAAAATCTCAACTGTGCAGCGAATTGGAGAGACTTCCGAACATGGTCAGGACGCTTGTCAGCACGGCTTGGCTCGCTGAGCATCTCTCAGCGCCTAATCTGCGCGTGGTGGATATTCGCGGTCACGTTTTGCCCGCCACAGAGCCGCCGCCGCATTACTTCAATCACTACGCTGATTACTTGATCGGTCACATTCCGAACGCCGTCTTCATAGACTGGGTACACGAGATCACCGATCCTGCCGATCCGCGCCATGCGCAGATCGCGCCGCCTGAGCGCTTCGCAGCGGCGATGCAGCGCGCAGGCATCAGCGATCAGACCTTCGTGGTCGCCTATGACGATGCAGGCGGCATGTTCGCGGCGCGGCTGTGGTGGGCGCTCAATTACTACGGACATCCGCAAGTCGCTGTGCTAGATGGTGGCTGGCAGCGCTGGATCGCCGAGTCGCGACCTGTCTCAGCCGAGCTACCGCGCGTCGCGCCAAGCGTCTTCACAGCGCGCCCTGATCCGAATTGGTATCGCGACGGCGCGCAAGTGTTGGCAGCGCTTCATGCGCAGACGCGCCTTGTGGACATGCGCAGCCCTGAGGAATTTCGCGGCGAAGCATCGCGCGCTGCCCGCAAGGGACACATTCCTCGCGCCGTCAATCAGCCGCGCCGCGAGCTGCTCGCCGAAGATGGCACGCTGCTGCCGCCTGAAGCGCTGCGCGAAAAATTCGCCGCGCTCGGCATCACGGATGAGAGCAATGAAGTGATTTTCTATTGCAATGCCGGCGTCTCCGCCAGCTTCGGTCTGTTGGCGTTGCGCGCGGCAGGCATTCAAGCGCCTGCCGCTGTCTACGATGGCTCGTGGAAAGACTGGGGCAACGATCCTGAGAAGCCAATTGAATGAGCGGTCGCGTCAAGGCGGCAATGCTGCCGCCTTGATCTCACTCAGGCAAGCGCAGCTTGATGCCGAGCCATACGCCTGCGAAGACCGCTCCGCCGAAGACCCAGCCTGAGAGCGCAAACGCAGAGATGCCTGAGAGCAACGTGCCGACTGTGCAACCGAGCGAGACCATTGCGCCCCAGCCCATCAGCGCGCCGCCCAAGAGCGCCGTCAGCGCGCCGCGCAAGGTCAGGCGCGAGAGCTGAAAGCGATTGGTGAAAAGCGCGATCGCCAATGAGCCTGCCACCAAACTGCCGATCAGCAGCCCGTTGTTGGTGACGGTATGCACCACGCGCGTTGCGCAGCCTGCGAACGTATCCAAGCCCGGCAGGCGATCTGCCAACAGCCCTGCGCCGTTCAGCGCTGTGCGAGTCAGGCTGCCCAGCTGTGATGTGACGCCGAGCGGCGCGACGCGGAAGTAGGCGAACGTGCCGACCAAGCCGACCAGCGCGCCCGTCACCAGCGGATTCCAGCGCGCCACAAACACGGTCTGGTAGAGCTTCTGCCAAGTGATTTTACCGCCTGCCTGCGCAGGCAGCTCAGGCAGGTAGCGCAGCAGCAGGCAGGCGAGCGCGCTCAGCGCAGCCAGATGGACGGCAAGGCTGCCGCCATAGCCGAGCGTCTTGGGCAGCCAAGCGATCGGCGCGGTTGAGATCGTCTCAACGTACAGCGTGTGCCACGTCAAAAAGCCGACACCGAAGCCGAGCAGCGATCCGAACAACGCGAACGGCGCGCGCGTGTAGCCTTCGCCCAAGCGGTACAGATGTCCGCTGATGCACGCGCCTGAGAGCGCCATGCCCAAGCCGAAGGCGCCGCCGCCTGCCACAAGCACCCAGCTGACCGGTCCGATGTGCGCGTCAGGCGGCAAGCCTTGTCCGCTCGGATTCGGCATGAAAGCGCCGAACACGATCACATAGCCGATGCCGCCGACGGCTAGCGCGCTCAGAATGGCGAACATGCCTGAGCTATTGCGATGTTCGATGAAGTCGCGCAGGATGCAGAAGAAGCAAAAGCGTCCGCGTTGAAAGATCACGCCGAGCGCGACTCCGATCAACAGTGAGAGCGACGCAGCCGCGCCGCGTCCTGGCGTCTCGTGCAGGCTGAAGGCGAGCGCTAACAGCGCGCCGAAGATCAGCCATGCTAAGCCAATGCGAACGGCTGCCGCGACCTTCGGATTGTTCAGTGAAGTGGAGGCGGCTTGCGCGCCGCCTCCAAGCGTGGTCTCAGTCATCTAGACTCACTGTCTGCCCCAGACCGTGCCTGCAGGATTCTCAATCGGCACGCCGACCGCGTTGCCCCACTCCGTCCACGAGCCGTCATACTGCGCTACGTCGTAGCCCAAAATCTTGCTCAGGACGAACCAAGTGTGGCTTGAGCGCTCGCCGATGCGGCAGTAGACGTACACCTTCTTGCTGCCATCAACGCCGACTGAAGCGTAGAGCTGGCGCAGCTCTTCGACCGATTTGAACGTGCCATCTTCCTTCACGGCGCGTCCCCACGGCACGTTGACCGCCGTTGGAATATGACCGGCGCGGATCGCCAGCTCTTGGAAGCCTTCAGGCGCGAAGATGCGACCTTCGTACTCAGCAGGCGAGCGGATATCCACGATCACGCCCTCAGCCTCGCCTTTGACCACTGCCAGCACATCGGGCAGGAAGGCGCGAATCTCACGGCGCGCAGGCTTGGCAGTGAAGTTGCCCTCAGGATGACTGGCAGGACGCACTGAGAGCGGACGATTCTCGCGCTCCCACTTGGCGCGTCCGCCATCGAGCAGGCGCACGTCTTCATGCCCGTAGATTGTGAAAATCCACGCGCCCCAGGCTGCAAACCAGTTGTTGTTATCGCCGTACAGCACCACAGTCGTGTCGTTGTTGATGCCAGCAGCGCGCGCCAACTTCTGGAATGCCTCAGGCGAGGCGATATCGCGGATGACAGGATCGACTAGGTCAGTGTGCCACACGAAGTTCACAGCGCCGGGAATGTGACCGCGCTCGAAGACGCCCGGCACCACGCTCACTTCCACCACGCGCACCTTCGGATCGTCAAGGCGTGCGGCAAGCCACTCAGTGCTGACGACGGCGCGCTCAGGCAGGTCGGCGCGCGCGCGCAAAGAAGGCGCCGCGAAGCCGCTCACGATCAAGATAGCCAGTGCGAAAAGTGTCACAAGACGACGGAAAGCCATAGGATTTTCCCCTTCTTAGCGTTTTAGCGTATACACAAGAGCCAACAGTGCGAAACAAGCGAACCGATCAAACCGTTGCGCAGCCCTTCAAGCTGCAACACCATGCATCCATAGGCAAGCTCCTCTCTGTGGCGTGCGCCGGGCAACAAAAAGCCCTGACCGCAGTCAGGGCAGCTCAGGCGCAGCGCACAATGCGGCATTAGACGTCCCACACCCTGACTTCGGCATAGCGATGCATCGCCATACACATACACATAGGCAGATCGAATTGCGAAGTCAGGTGTTGAACGTGCGACATATGCTATTAGTTTAACTAATGCCTTACCGATTGCGCAGTCAGTTTAGCTTACATTGATTTCTTCTGTCAAGTGCCTGAGTGAAAAGTTTGGCAGATTGCACAAACGACAAAAAATGCGCCTCAGAGCCTGAGGCGCATTTGCTCAGCTGCGATCAGCGTAACGGCTGTATGTTCGTCTCAACCTTGCCGTTGGCGTCAATGTACTGATCGACAATCCAGCCGACCACATTATCGCGCTCGCGTTGTATCTGCCACCAGCGCAAGTTATCGGCGAAGACAGGTCCGACGAGGATGCGCACCACCTCGTTAGGTCGCAACGTGCCGATCGCGTTGCTGCGATCGCGCAGATACTGCGGCGTGCTGCGCAAGATCACAGGATCGCCTGCTGGCACAATGCCGCGTCCGCCGAGCACCAGCCCGAGCGGATTGTCGCCTTCAGTGGAGCGCAGCGCAGGCACAGCCGTCGGTCCGAGCGGACGTGCAGTTGGCACAACAACGGGCGGAGCGCCGGGCGGCACCGCTGGCGCGCTTATCAAGCGAGCAGGCACTGCCGTGAAAGCAGCCGCAGGACTGAACGCGGGCAATCCGCCATCAGCGCCGATCACGTACGGATAGCCGGGCGTGCCGATAGGCAGCGCAGCCACGCCGATCTTCACGCGCGGCGCCGCGCTCAGCACGTTTTGATAGCTATCGTTCCCATTGATGCGCCCGATTATCGCCACCTCAGACTCGACGATGCTGAAAGCGATCAGCGACGTCGTCACGGCAGGCGTGATCGCCGCAATGGCGTAGCCTTCACTCTCATAGACCTGCTGTGGCACGCCGCCTGCGGCAGGCACCGCCACCAAGCCGAGCCGATAGCTCTCGCCATTCAACAAGAAGAAGTTGGGCGCCAGCGGCGCTGCGCCGCTGACCGTCACTTGCTGGATCAGCTGACGAGTCGCCAAGAAAATTGTGAATCCATCGCCGCTCCAGCCAACCTGATCGGCAGGCGGCGCGCCGCTGACCACCTGCTCCAAGCCGTTGATCAGGTCGATCACCACGACTTCGCTACCTCTGCGGAAATCTAGGCTTTGGCGCAGCGCGACGGCAGTCGTGCCGCCGGGCGAGATTTTTACGCGAGAGACATTCGGCAAGTGCCACAGCCGAGCGCCGCTCGGCGCGCTCAGCGCCAGACCTACTCCATCGCAGCGCGTGGTGTGCAAGAAGCCTGTCGCAGTCCACTTGAAGACGAGCGAACTGCCGTTATAGCCCGCCTCGCGGTAGTAATTGACAAGCGATGGGCTGAAGCCGCCGCCGCCACAGCCTACGCTGAACTCAAATTGCCCGACTGGACTGCTCACGCCGCCTGTGGCAGCCACTGCCATCACTGTGTAAATGAACTCGCCCGGATCAGCGCTTGGCACGCCTTGCGTCACATAGGCGATCTGCGAGCCATCAACCGACCACGCAGGCGGAAATTCCGTTGAGAGACCGCTGGCGATCGGCACAGGTTGTCCGCCGTTGGCGACCACGAACAAAGTCCTTGTGCTTTCCTCGACGAAGGCGAGACGGCTGCCATCCGGCGACCAGCGCAAGTGCATGTAATACTTTTGCGCGCCTGTATAGCCGCCTTCGCCTACAAAGCCTTGCGCGTCGCCTGTCAATGGCACGTAGCCTTGCGCGCTGCCCAGGCTGGTCACATACACATTGCCGTCACGTCCCACAAACGCCAAGATCGGCGATGAGAAAGTGACAGGCGATGAGACGACGCCAATCGGCGGCGGAATCGGCAGGCTTGCGCCTGCAGCAGGCGGCGGCGCTGCAGCGGTCGGTGGCACGTCAGCGCCTACGCCAACACCTGCGCAGAAGAAGACCAGCGTGCTATCGTTTGAGACGCGGTATTCGTAGCTGCCGAAGCCGTTCACGGTCACGCGCACGACCCAAGCGCGCGTCTGTCCGGGCGCGTTGCGCTGACCGTTCGGGCAGCCTAGATTATCGTCGCGCACTACAATTTGTTCGTATGCCCAAACGCCGTCGAAGCGCAACCGCGAGACCGTGCGTCCAATGCGCACGCTGACATCTTGAAACACGCGATCGAGAGCAGCTTCGCTGGGCGCGCCTTGCGCCGCGACCTCAAAGGTCGCCGTTGAGCCTGCCAACACAAACGCTAAAATTGCCACAAAACAGATGAATTTCCTCACAGAAGCTCTCCTTGTGCTGCGCCGCACCTATGCCGATCATAACTGCATTTCGGCGCAAAACAACGCACAGCGCACAAAAAAAGTGTTGCAAAGATGTAAAAGATAGGTGAGGATCAGGTGTAGCGAATCTTTTTGTCTCAGGTGGTGTTGTCTCTTTCGCAAGCCGTGTGTGCAAGCTATAATGGCTGCCGCACTCAATTTTGCGATAGACACATCACCCTTTGGAGGACTGCCAGATGGCTACGACAGAAGAGCGCGTGCGCGAGATCATTGTGGAATTGCTCGATGTGGACGCGGAAAAAGTGACGCTCGATGCGCGCTTCCGCGAAGACCTTGAGGCTGACTCGCTAGACCTGGTCGAGCTGATCATGAAGATCGAAGAAGAGTTCGGCGGCGATATCTCCGATGAAGAGGCGCAGAAGATCACCACTGTTGGCGAAGCGGTCAGCTACATCGAGACGCGCATGAAAGGCGCAAGCAGCAGCAGTAGCGGCGCAGGCGCTGCGCTCGCCTGAGTATCGTTCTTTTCAACGAGCGCGCCTGTCTCAAATTCTATTCGCAGTATCGGCAGGACGCTTGAGCAGAAGCCGTCAAGGGCGAGCGGACGCGCAGCAGCTGCCTTTGACGGCATGTTGTGTTTTGAGCATTGTTGGTGACGCGCACGCGCTTCCTGCGGCATGTGCGCGTTTCTCGCGCTGAGCGTATGGTAAGCGTACAGCAAGCGCAGGGCAAGCTGTGCTAGGATGCCTTCTGAGATTCTCAAGGCGTCGGTCGCGAAATCATACCCTATGCGACATTCACAGTTTGTCTCGGTGCCGCGGCATCGGGCGAAGCCTGTTGTACACAGCAAATCTGCGCAGCCTGTCGTATTGCTGATGGCAGGTGTGGCAGCGGCTGCGCTTTTCGCTCTGGCAAGCGTCGCGGCGATAGCGCTCGGCTTGGCAGTGCTGCTGAGCAGCGAGCGAATTTTGCCCGCGGTCTCAGTTGGCGGCGTGGCGGTTGGCGGCATGACTGAAGCTGAAGCAGCGGCAGCTATCAGCGCGGCGTGGCAGCACGTCGCGCTGCGCGACGGCGTGCGCACATGGCGCGTGCCTGCTGAGCAGCTGGGCATGATGCTCGACGCACAGGCGAGCGCACAGCGCGCCATGCGCTACGGTCGTCAGGACGGCTCAGCCGTGAGCGGCGCGCTCAGCGGCGCGAATCTCTCGCCTGTCTTCAAGCGCGATCCGAAGCGCGCGATGGACGCTTTGGTCGCGCTTGCGCAGCTTGTGGAAGTGCCGCCGCGTAACGCCACTATCCGCGCCGAAGGCAATGCGCTGGTCGCAGTGCCGCCTGCCTTCGGACGCACGCTGCTGCACGGCGAGACGCTCAGCCGTCTTGTTGAACCTGACGAACTGGCAGATGGCTACCTCGATCTGGTCATGCGCGATGTGCCGCCTGAGATCGTTGACGCTGCGCCGCTTTTGGCGCGCGCTTCAACGTTGCTCAGCGCGCCGCTGCGCTTGCATCTCTACAATCCTGTGAGTGACCAGAGCATCACTTGGGAAATTCCGCCGAGTCAGTGGATCGCGTGGCTCATCGCGCAGAATTCAGCGCAAGGCGTCATCTTCAGCCTTGCGCGCGCGCCGCTTGAGGCATATTTGAACGAGCGGAACGCATCGCTTGGCAATGCGCAGTTCATCAAGATTGACGAAGCAGTGACAGCGCTGCAGGAAGCGCTGCGCCAAGAGCAGGTTGAGGCGCAAGTGCGCCTATACAATGCGCCGACGCAATACATCGTCCGTCCCGGCGATACGCTCGGCAGCATCGCTTGGCGCAACGGCATTCAGATGTTTCGCATTCAGCGCGCCAATCCGAACGTCAACTTGGACGCCTTGCACGTCGGGCAGGTCATCACGCTGCCTTCCAAAGACGAGCTGCTGCCGCTGCCAATTGTGCCGAATAAGCGCATTGTGATCAGCCTTGCCAAGCAGCGGATGTTTGTCTATGAGAACGGTCGGCTCAAGTGGAACTGGGCGGTCTCAACAGGCATTCCGAGCAGTCCGACGCAAGCAGGCGTCTATCAAGTGCTTTCGCACGATGGAACGGCATACGCGAGCATCTGGAACTTGCGAATGCCGTACTTCTTGAGCATCTACGAAGCAGTGCCAGGCTTCTATAACGGCATTCACGGCTTTCCGTCGCGCGGCGGCGCGCAAGTGATCTGGGAAAATGCGCTAGGGCGACCTGTGACCTACGGCTGCATCCTGCTCAGCACTGCTAACGCGCAGACGCTTTACGCATGGGCAGAAGACGGCGTCGTGGTCGAAATTCAGCCCTGAGATGAGTATTTGATGAAAACATGCATTACTTATTCACAAGTGATGCGGTAAGAATCGTACAGGTGGATAGCAAATCCAACTTGTTAGAATGGAGGATTTTCCGATGAGGAAAGCAGTGTTGTTGGTGATGGCAATGGCGTTGGCTATCGCGCTGCTGCCGAACGTGCCGAGCAAGGCGGCTGTGTTGCCGCTGATCGAGCGCTTCCACGCCACTTGCAGCCACTTCTCAGTGCAGTTCACGATGCAAGGCTACACAGATGATGCCAATGGCTTCGACCGCGTGCGCTACGAAGTGCGCGACGGTCGCGGCACGTTGCTCTACAGCGAAGATTCCGTGCGCATGGTGAACGCTGTGCAGACTGCGAGCGTGGTCAACTTGCCGTATGCACACGCTATGCCTGCGCAGAATCCGATCATCTTCCGCATTGTGGATACAGACTTCATGCAACGTCCTGTTGGCGTGTTGGCAGAGCAGCGCGTCGAGTCAGCGTGTCTTGCGCCGATCAGCCGCGCGGACTACTTCGCCCGTCTGCTGCCACAAGGCGTGAAAGGTTACACGCGCGTTGAGACGACGCTCTACGGCACGCCGAACGGCGCGCCAATCGGCATATCGCTGGCAGCTGACCGCGAGTTCACAGGCATCTATCGCACGATTGACGGCAAGTGGATCGCGCTGTACGTCGGCGGCGAGAACTTGGTCTGGGTGCGCGCTGAAGACATGGACATGCCGCTGGACGGCTTGCTCTTCGAGCCTTCGCGCATTGACCGCAGCCAGCAAGTGACAGGCGCTGTGGTGCCTTCGGTGCCGCTTGGCTCGGTCACGGCGCGCTTCACGGTCAACTTCCGCGCTGCGCCAAGCGTCAATGCGCAGCGGCTCGGGCGCGTGCCATGGCGTGCTACAGTAGCTGTTTACGGTCGCAGCGCCGATAGCGGTTGGATTTTGGTCAACTTCAACGGTGTCTTCGGCTGGGTAGCGGCGCGCTTCTTCACTTTCAACGACGGACTGCGCTTGGCGGACTTGCCAATCGTTGGCTGACGGCGCGATTTTCCCTCTCAACATCTGAGGTGAAGGCGGAGCGTTTGATGGCGTTCCGCCTTCACTTTGTGATTAACTGTGATCGCAGCTCTGAATCTTGCGATCTTTTTGTTACAGACTGCTGAACGTCAAACAGCCTTTTTTCAATGGCGCGAAATGCGGCAAATGGCTATACTCAGCGTTTGTGAAAAACGTAATAGTCGAGAGGACGCAGTATGTTGCGGCTGAGCGGAGAGCGCATCGGCAACTACGAAATTCTAGGATTACTCGGCGAAGGCGGCATGGCAGTGGTCTACCGCGCGCGGCAGATCAACGTTGGGCGCGACGTCGCCTTCAAAGTGATCGAGTCACGCCTTGCCAACTCGCCCGACTTCATCAAACGCTTCGAGCGTGAAGCGCACACCATCGCCAACTTGAACCATCCGCACATCCTCAAGCTGTTCGATTTCGGTCATCATGAAGGTCTCGTTTATCTGGTGATGGAGCTGCAGCCGGGCGGCAGTCTTGCCCAGTGGCTGCGCAATGAAGGTGCGCTGCCGATTGAGCAAGTGGCGCGTTATATCTCGCAGATCGGCAGCGCTTTGGACTACGCACATGGACGCGGCGTGATTCATCGCGATCTCAAGCCGCAAAATGTGCTGCTGGACGAGCAGCTGAATGCCATTCTGACCGATTTTGGCGTGGCGCGCATCGTAGGCGACGTCACGGCTTTGACGGGCAGCGGCGTGGCAGTTGGCACGCCTGCCTACATGGCACCTGAGCAATGGCACGGCACTGAAGTGGACGCGCGCACTGATCTCTACACGCTGGCAGTGATGGCTTATGAGCTGCTGACGGCGCGCACGCCTTACATCGCTGATACGCCGCCTGCCATGATGTACAAGCATCTCCATGAGCAACCGACGCCGCTGCGCGAGCTGCGCGCCGAGCTGCCTGCCAGCATCGAGCAGGTCTTGCTGAAGGGCATGGCGAAGGCGCCTGAAGAGCGCTTCCAGACGGCGGCGGAATTCGCTGAGGCATTCCAAGAAGCGATGACGGGCAAAGTGCCGAGCAGCGTCAAGGTGAGCTTGCCGCCGCACACTAAGTCCGCTAGACCGACTACGCCTGCCATCAGCACGCCGACTCTCGCTCGTCAAAAGGCGGCGGCTGCCCAAAATCGCAGCCAATTGCCGCTCATCTTAGGCGGACTGATCGCGCTCGCCCTGATTGGCATCCTCGCCTTGCTGATCGGCAGGTCGGGCAGTGATACGCCTGCGCTGAGCGCCGCCGAAAGTGAGACATCTGTTCAAGTCGCGGCTGATCTCAGCCCAACTGCGACAGAGACGCCGACGGCGACTTTCACTGCGACTGCTACCGCAACTTTCACTGCGACTGCCACAGAGACGCCAACTGCCACCTTCACAGCGACTGCTACGCCGAGCGCCACGCCGACTCTGACGCCTAGCCCTACCAACACACCAAGCGCCACGCTCACGCCGACGGCGACCGCGACCTTCACAACCTCGCCAACGCCGACGGCGACCGCCACTGAAGCGCCGACCTTGCCGCCCGACCTCGCTGCCCAAGCTACTTTCTTCGCTGAGCAGACGCGTCTTGCCACTGTGAGCATCCCAACTGCTTACCAGCAGACGCTTGAGGCGAATTTGACGCACATCGCGCAGACCTTCACTGCTACAGCTTGGACGGCGACGCCGACCGCCAGCGCGACCTTCACGCCTTCGGCGACGCGCACGCCGACTTTCACGCCAACGCACACGCCGACGCCGCTCGTCAGCCCAACGCCTTCTCTGAGTCCCGATCAGGTCTTTTTAGTGGTGCTGGCGCCAAGCCTGAACGTGCGCAGCGGACCTGATACGCGCTTCGGCGTGCTTGGTGCGCTCAACCGCGACGAACGCATCGAGCTGATCGGCACGGTCAGCGATTATTCGTGGTTCGCCTTCATCTATCGCAATGGAGTCACGGCTTGGATCACGGCGAACGAGCGCTTGGTGAATGTGATCGGCGATAAGTATCGCCTGCCCATTCTGAATGCGCCGCGCCTGCAATTGACAGATACGCCGTCACCAGTTCCGCCGACACAAGCGCCTGCAGAGCCACCACCGCCACCACCGCCGCCACCACCGCCGCCGCCGCCACCGCCACCGCCTACAAAGACGCGGCCATACTATGATGCACGAATCGAATGATGCATCGCAGCGAGCAGAGAAATTCTCTCTGCTCGCTGTTCTCAAAGGCGGCTGCGCCTAGAGCAACCTGTCCGCCGCTTTAAGCGCTCTTCGCAGCTACCAAACGTGCGCAAAGTCTTAACACAAGCGCTGCAGAATGCAAGCAGCCAAAACCGATGGACGTTTCGGCTGCTCGTTCAAATATGTACTGTCATGAAGGATCATGTTCGACTATTTTCTCAGGCAAATTGTTTATCCAACACGCAATCCGCTCTACCAGCTGAATACCAAATGCTTTCAACCTGAGCGTTTGAGCCGCGACGCGCAGCTCATTTTGGCAAGCGGTATCGGCTTGGCGGCGCTGTGGTGGTTCGCTGAGGTAGCGTTCACTGATGCGACAACATCGGGCAGGTATCTCAGCGCGCTGGGAACGCTTTTCTTCGGCTCGCTGGCGCTCACGTTGGCTGCTGACGTCTTCTATGCGATCGAAGCGGTCAACACTATCCAGCAAGAGACTGTGCGCGGCACGTGGGACTTGCTGCGGCTCTCGCGCCTGCCCGCGCGCGAGATTGCGGCGGCGAAGTACGCTGTGGTGCAATTGCGCGTTTGGCGTGTCGTTGCGCTTGAATTCGCCATACGCGCTGCCGTGCTGACCTTGATCGTCCTGCCGTCCGTGCGCTTCGGCTTTTCGTTGGCGCTCACGCTCACGGTCACAGGCGTCCTGCTGGCGAGCCTATACTGGCTTGAGGTATGGTGGCGTGCGCGTGCGATCATCAGCATCAGCTTGCTGCTGGCGCTCATCTTTCCTAAGCCGATCAATGCTGTGATCGTAGCGGCGCTGTGCATGATCGGATTGCACAGCCTGCAAGGGCTATTTTTGGCGATCTGCTATGGCGCGCTCTTGTTAATGCTCGCAGGCGAGTTCACGCTTGGCTTTTTGTGCGGAATGCCGTTGTGCGCGCTGATCGCAGTCGGCGGTACACTTTTCCTGTGCGAGCGCGTGACTCAAATGGCGTTGCAGCGCTTAGAGCGGCACATCAATTACGGCGTGTGAAAACGAGGTATGGCGTGTTACGAGCTGATCTCGCCGAGATTTTCGAGCGCGCGCGCTTCAATCCTGTCTTATGGCTCTCGATCAAGCATGAACACGGCGCACAGCGTCGCTTTGAGCGCCTTGAGCGCTCGCTGCAGCTGGGCGCCTACGCTCTGGCGGCGCTGTTCACGCTGCCGCTCTTCATCAGAGCTGACGCTTTCGCCTTGTATTTTCAGCTTTGGTTCTTAGGGCTAGTCGTCTCGTACGCGCTTGGCTTCGGCGCGGATGCAGCGTATGTGCTGGGCGCGCGCTCAAGCGCTGAGGTGAACGGCGCATTCTGGGAAACGCTACGGCTGACGTTGTTGCCATCAGCCGTTTTAGTGGAAGGCAAATATCTGAACGCACAATTGCGCGTATGGCGATGGTTGCTTTTAGAAGCGGCTGTGCGCCATTTCGTCGTAGCGGCGCTCATTTTGATTTTCATCGCAATTCTCGTCCGCATCAGCGTAGTGCTTCTGTTCACTTGGGGCGGACTTTTTCTGGCTCTGCCGCTGGCGGTAGCTTTTGTCTACGTGAGAGAGCCGCTCATGCGGATGCGCACAATGGTGGCGCTCAGCTTTGCGGCAGCGCTGAACATACGCGATGAGACGGTCGCCGCGCTTTTCGCCATTGGCGTCGCGTTTATCATCCGTCTGCTGCAAGTCGTTTTCCTGCTGAGCCTGCCGCTTCAAGGCAGAGCTTTCGATAGCTTTGTGTATGAGGACTACGGCATCGGATTTCGGCTCATCTGCTTCTGGCCTTGGTTGTATCTGTTCGTAGTTTACGTATTGTTCTACGGCTTGTATCAGCGTGCGCGCGCATGGGCATTGGAAACTGTGCAGCGTCACGTTCGGACGGAAAGCCAATCGTTTTGACGCAAGGCGGCAGAACGCTGATCAATTTCTGATGCAACGCGCCACTCGCGCGTGCGTATGATATGATCACAAGTGAATTGCGTTCTATGAGGTTGACAACCATGAGCGACGAACCTAAGTCCGAACATACCGCTGCACAGCCTGAGGCAGAGAGCGCCGCATCCGAGCCTGAGCGCACGCCGTTGCAGAGCTTTGTGCATCATCAACGCAAAGCGATTGAGGCAGCTTTGAAGGCGCTTGGCGCGTTCATCCCGCCCGATTTTCGCAAGTACAGCCGTGAGGCGCGCGAAGAGTACTTGAAGTCTTTCAAAGTGCTGATCGAAGGCGCGCGCGCCAGCGTTGAGCGCGAGATCAAGCGCGCGCGCGGCGAGAAACGCGACGACGATCAGCCGACGCGACCGAGCACTACAGGCAAGACCAAAGTGAAGGTCGAAGTGAACTGAGCTTGTGCGGAGCGCCATTCGGCGCTCCAGCGCTTAGCGCTCTATCCACTCAGCGCGACTGGCTTTCAGCGTTTCCAAAAGCGCGATGAAATCTTGGCAGCGCATCTCAGCGCCTTCGTGCCAGCGCTGTTCCTCAGCTTGCAACAGACGCCGCTGCTGTGCCAATTCGCGCAATGGCAGCTTCTCTTGAAGCACGCTGCTGCGCGGCATCAGCTGAATGAACTCGGCGAACTTCGCTTCGTCCGATTCTTTGGCTGAGATCAGCGTGTAGAGCGCCACGCTCTCGTCGTTTTGCAGCAATTGCAACGCTAATAGCACTGATCCGCGCGGTGCGCGCGGCGAGCCGCGCTTGACCGTGAAGCGCCACGCCAAAATATTCACGCGCTGCGCTAGATCGAACGTTATCTCTGAGGCGTGCTTAGCGCGCGCATCGCGCACAGTGATTTTTTGTTCCTTCACGCTCAGCGTGCGTCCGCTCTTCCAGACTCGCTTCAGCACGCCATCTGAGAGCGCCATCATGCCCAGCGCGCCTGAGGCTGCGATCAGCACGTTCAGGCAGCTGTTCTCTTCGCCGCGCAAAAGGTTGCTGAGCAGCCACAAGAAGCCGATGAAGCTGAACAGCGCGATCAACGGTAGTGCCAGCCGAATGCCGCCGTGTTCAACATCGAGCGGAAAACTGCTCTCACCCGAGTCCGCCATCACACCAGTGCCTCTGCCTGTCTCACAAGTTGACCGTCCAGCAAGGTTAACACGCGATCCATCTGATTGGCAATGCGCGGATCGTGCGTGACGACCACGACTGTCGTGCCTGTCTCGCGCTGAACATCCGCCAACGCCTTCAAGACGACCTTGCCTGCTTCGGTATCCAAGTTGCCTGTCGGCTCGTCCGCCAATAGCAGCGGCGGATTGTTCGCCAGGGCGCGCGCAATGGCGACGCGCTGTTGCTGTCCGCCGCTCAGCTGATTCGGACGATGATGCATCCGATCTTTCAAGCCGAGCAGATCGAGCAGCTCTGCAGCGCGGCGGCGCGGATGGAACTTCGGCTTGCGCGCAAACTCAATCGGCAGCATCACGTTCTCCAGCGCGGTCAGCGTTGGCACAAGGTTGAAGAACTGGAAGACGAAGCCGATCTTCTCATTGCGCACTTCCGTCAAGCGACTTTCGGAAAGGCGCGAGATATCAATGCCGTCAATTTCAACTGTGCCGCTCGTCGGCTTATCCAAGCCGCCCATCAGCCCGAGCAAGGTCGTCTTGCCGCTGCCCGATGGACCGATGATGCCGACGCGCTCGCCTCTGTAAATCTCAAGGCTGACGCCGCGCAAAATGCGCACCATCTCAGCGCCGAGCGGCAGCTCTTTGGTCACGTTGACCGTCCGCAAGACGGGCGTGCGACCAAAACTGTTCGAAGTCATGCGTGTTCCTCGTCAAGGTCTAGCCTTCGTGTCAGTCTCAGTTGAGAGTACGCACGCTGTGCGATAGCGTTGCGTCAGCGCGCCAATATCTGCGCCAATTTGAGCAATTTCTCATCGAGCGGCTTGGTCTTGCCTGCAATCTCGGCGAGCGGCGTGGTGGTGACCTGCCCTTGCCGCATGCCGCACAGCACGCCATACTCGCCGCGCGCCAAGGCTTCAACCGCGCCTACGCCCAAGCGCGAAGCGAGCAATCTATCGTAAGCGAGCGGCGCGCCGCCGCGCTGCACATGCCCAAGCGTAGTGGCGCGCACATCGAAGCCAAGCTCCTCGCGATAATGCTCATTCAGATATTTGAAGAGCGCGTCCGCGTCGTGTTTGGCGCCTTCGGCGACCACGACCATGGCGTGCGATTTGCCGCGCGCGTAAGCGGCGATGATGATCTGCGCCACTTGCTCAGGCGTGGTCTCAAATTCCGGTATCACAATGGCTTCAGCGCCGCCGGCGATGCCGCTCATCAGCGCTAGATAGCCGCAATCGCGTCCCATCACTTCGACCAAGAAAGCGCGCCGATGCGATGAAGCGGTCGTCTTCAGGCGATCGATCGCCTCAAGCGCGATGTTGAGCGCCGTATCCACGCCAATGGTGATATCCGAGCCGACTAGGTCGTTATCAATGGTCGAGGCGACGCCGTTGACAGGAAAGCCCATCTGCCAGAGCGCGTACGCGCCGCTCTGCGAGCCGTTGCCGCCGATCACCACCAGCGCGTCAACGCCGTGCTTGCTCAAGTTGTGAAGCGCCTGCTTGCGTCCGCTCTCTTCGCGGAACTCTTTGCAGCGCGCGCTGCCCAAGATCGTGCCGCCCATCTGAATAATGCCGCCCACTGAGCGCGCGTCCAGCTCGCGGAAGCTGTTCGTAACCAAGCCCAGATAGCCTTCTTGCACGCCTAACACTGTCCAGCCTTGTTCAACGGCAGCGCGCGTCACCGCGCGAATCGCCGCATTCATGCCCGGCGCATCACCGCCGCTCGTCAACACTGCAATGCGTTTGATCATGTGAAGTGCAGCCCTTTCACCCGCCGCTTACCGCGCGTAGTGTAACGTAACCTTGCCCAAAGGATGAAATGCTTTTTGCTATAGCGCCATCAGCCGTGTAAACTCTTGCCCGTGTTGGGCGAGGCAGACCGCTCTGTGCGAAAATATGCAACTTTTCTCAGCACGGCGTGTTTATATCGCTAGTCAGCTCTGATTCACAATGGAAGGTAGCTAAAACGCCTGTGAGTGTTATATCTCTGCAACGCATTCGGCAAAAAACGCGCGGAATTCTGCGGCTGACGCGCTGGAAAGAATACGTGACCTATGTTACACCGCTGACCGCTTTCGGCGCAATGCTGGCGCTGCGCGCTACTGAGAGCGCGCTCGATTGGCGGCTTTTGGTCGCGATTGCCGCCAATACGCTCGCCGTCGCTTATGCGTTCATGATCAACGACATTGTGGACGCACCTGATGACGCCTTGGAAGAAGCGCGCGCGGCGCGCAATCCTGTCACTTGTGGCGAGATCAGCATCTGGGAAGGTTGGACGGTCTCAGGCGTTGTGGCGCTGGGCGCGCTGGGACTCTACGCGCTGCTCGGTCTGCCTGCGCTGATCGCAGGCGGCATCACGCTCGCGCTCTCGCACTTTTACTCGTGGAAGCCTGTGCGCTTGAAGGCGTATCCTGTCACAGACGTTGTCTCGCACTCGCTCATGCTCAGCGGACTACTTCTCGTAGTCGGCTTCTACTGCTATCATCATGACCTGCTCGCCATTTGGTCAGTGGTGCTGGCGATGACGCTCGTCTCAAGCTATGGGCAGCTCTACAATCAACTGCGCGACTACGAGATGGATCGCGCGGCAGGCTTGTACAACACCACAATCATGCTCGGCAAGCGCGCGACTTACGTGCTGATGTACGCGGCGTTGATCGCGGCGGCAGGCTTGCTGATCTACGCGCTGATCATCGGCTTGATTCCATGGTGGATCATCGGCGTCGTCGTGATCAGCATTCCGCTGATCTATCTGTTCCGCAGCCGCGCCGATGCGCGCGGCGGCAACGCCGCCGATCTGAGCGGCACAGTGCAGCTTCAGGTGCTGATGGCTGCCAACGTCGCCGTGATCGTGTGGATGATTGCGCAGGCGCTCGGCTTCTAGCGCGCAAAGGTCGTGCGTGGCTCAGCCGCGGCTGAGCCACGTTGCATCACTTGCCAACTGCTTCATACTCCAACTGAGCCACTTGCATGAATTCCCAGAAAGCGCGTTGCGAATGCGTCATCGGCGTACGGCGATTGCGCACGAAGTAGAGCGCATGACGCAAATCGAAGCCTTCCACAGCCACTTCGACGGCGCGTCCGAGCGCTGCGCTGCGCGCCGCGACCAGCTTTGAGACGAAACCGATGCCCAGACCTTCCTCAACGGCGAGCGCGACCGCTTCCGCGCTGCCAAGCGTCATGGTGACGTTGAGCATTTCTGGCGCGATATCGTGCGCGCGCAGCGCCTCGTAGAGCGCGGCGTACGTGCCAGAGCCTTCCTCGCGCATGATGATCGGCTGATCGAGCAGATCGTCGGGATAGATGCGCCGATTGCGCGCCCAAGCGTGAGTGCTAGGCACGAGCAAAGTCGCTTCATCTACGTAGAACGGCACGAACTCTAGATCGCGATGGTCGAGCTGGCGGCTGCTGATGACGAAGTCCACGTCTTCTTCCAGCAGTTGCTGCACAACTACGTCCCTGCTGCAGACCTGCACATCCACGCGCACGGCAGGATATTGCGCGCGAAATTGCGCGATTCGGCTCGGCATGAAGTACTTGCCGGACGTCGTAGAGCAGCCCAGACGGATGTGACCGGCGATCGTGCCGTTCAGCGTGTTCATGGTCTCCTCAACGCGCCGCGCCGCCGCCACTAGCTCGCGCGCCAGCGGCAAGAGCGCCTTGCCGCTATCCGAGAGCCGCGCTGTGCGTCCCTGCCTTGAGAAGAGCTGAACGCGGAAACGGCGCTCTAGGTTCTGAATGCTCTGGCTGACGGCAGGCTGCGAAAGGTGCAAAAAACGCGCCGCTTCGCTGAAGCTGCCGTGTTCCGCAGCCGCGATGAAGACTTCCAACTCGTTCAAATGCAGCATGGCTTCTCCTGACCTCCCTAAATCAGCTGAACGCTATGGATAGCGATAAGCCAATTGAATGATCTCTTGTGACAAGTATCACTAACCACTATAGAGCGCCTGACGCAAAATGAAAGGTGAGATAAGTCATGAAAGGGCATTACAGATTTCCCGATTTTCTGGAGAGGTGAGCTATGCGAAACCGAAACGCGCTGGCAATTTTGATCATCGGCATGGGCAGCCTGCTCTTGGGCATCGGTCTGCTGGTGAACGTCTCGCCAATCATGGCGGCGTCCTCGCTGGCAGTCAGTGCGCAGAGCGTGGCACAAGGCGGCACTGCCGATCACAGCAAATTCGAGATATTGCAAGGACCGTTTGCCACAGGTCCCGAAGTGACCGCCGCCTGCCTGACCTGCCACACAGAGGCGGCGCAGCACATCATGCAGACCACGCACTGGACGTGGGAACAGAAGGTGAACGATCAACAGCTGGGCAAGAACAACGTCGTCAATAACTTCTGCATTGCCGTCGCCAGCAACGAGCCGCGCTGCACCAGCTGCCACATCGGCTATGGCTACAAGGATAAGACCTTCGACTTCACCAAAGAGACCAATGTGGACTGCTTGGTCTGCCACGATACAACTGGCACTTACAAAAAGTTCCCTGCAGGCGCCGGTCATCCGACCTATGAGCCGCGTGAGTTCCCTGCAGGCAGCGGCAAGATTTGGAATCCACCTGATCTCGCCTTTGTGGCGCAGAACGTGGGCAAGACGAGCCGCGCGACCTGCGGCGCGTGCCACTTTAGCGGCGGCGGTGGCGATGCTGTCAAACATGGCGACCTAGACACGAGTCTGCTCAAGCCAAGCCGCGAGCTGGACGTTCACATGGCGGCTGATGGGCTGAACTTCACGTGCGCCACGTGCCATAACGCGGTCAATCACAACATCGCCGGCGGACGCTACGTGATGCAAGCCAAAGATACACACGGCATTGACGTGCCAGGTCGAGACGATCAAAGTCGCGCTTCGTGCGAGTCCTGCCACGGTCTAGCGCCGCACACAACGGACGTTAAGCTCAACGATCACGTGGCGCGCGTCGCCTGTGAGACTTGCCATATTCCCGCTTTTGCGCGCGGCGATCAAGCGACTAAGATGTGGTGGGACTGGTCGGCAGCAGGCAAGCTGAACGCCGAAGGCAAGCCGTTCAAGGTCAAGAACGAGGAAGGCTACGATATCTACGACTCGCAAAAAGGCGAGTTCATCTGGGAACGCAATGTCGTGCCTGAGTACGTGTGGTTCAATGGCGAGATTGAGTACACAGTAGTCGGCACTAAGATTGATCCGACGCAACTTGTGGTCATCAATGCGCTCAAGGGCAGCGCCGATGACGACAAATCGCGCATTTGGCCCGTCAAAGCGTTCCGTGCGCGCCAGCCCTACGATCCGAAGACCAACTTGCTGATCATCCCACACTTGTTCCCAAGATCGCCTGAGGACAAAGATGCCTTCTGGCGCACCTTCGATTGGGCAGCGGCGTCTCGGAGCGGCATGGCGACCGTCAATCAGCCGTTCAGCGGCGAGGTAGCTTTCGTCGAGAGCGTGATGTATTGGCCTCAGACGCATATGGTGGCGCCGAAGGAGAAAGCGTTGGCTTGCGAAGCCTGCCACAGCACAAATGGTCGCCTTGCCGCACTGACCGACTTCTACATGCCAGGTCGCTTGCAGCATGAAGGCTTGAATATCTTCGGCACGCTGCTCGTCGGCATCGTGTTGCTAGGCGTGTTCGGTCACGGCACATTACGCCTGCTGCTGCGCAAGAGCAATAAGAACGATAAGAAGTCGTGAGTGAAACAGGGAGATTTGCCATGAAACAGGTCAAGCGGACGTTCATCTATCCGATTTTCGAGCGCTTTTGGCACTGGTCGCAGGCAGCGTTGATTATCGTGCTAGGGCTGAGCGGCTTTGAGGTACACGGCTCATATCGGCTGTTCGGCTTCGGCAACGCGGTCAGCATTCACAACACGGCGGCGATCCTGCTGCTGATCCTAGTCGCGTTCACCATCTTCTGGCACTTTGTGACAGGTCAGTGGAAGCAGTACGTGCCGACCACGAAGAACCTAGGCGCCGTCATTCGCTACTACGCCATCGGCATCTTCAAGCACGAGCCGCATCCTGTGCGCCGCACGCGCTACGCCAAGCTGAATCCGCTACAGAAGCTGGTCTATCTTGGCTTCAAGCTGCTGATCTTCCCGATCATGGCGACCACAGGCTTGCTGTATATGTTCTCCAACACGCTCGGCGTGCCGATCAGCCCAGTTGCGTTCCTGCATGTGCTAGGCGCGTTCTTGCTGCTCAGTTTCTTCATCGTGCATCTGTACATGGTGCTGACCACAGGTCGCACGCCGTTGGCGCACTTGAAGCCGATGATCACAGGCTGGGAAGAGCTGGAAGAAGAGACAGGCGAAGCGCCACAAGCAGCGCCTCAGCCGAGCGGTGATTGAAACATCCTCACAACGCCAATTGTCAGCGAGGCAGTCCGCACGGACGGCCTCGCGCGTCACGGCTCAGCGGCAATTGTACAGACGACTGTTCCACTCAGCCTTGAGCGCAGGCGTGAAGCTGAGCGCGCCAGCGATGCATCTACAACGATACTTTTTTTAGCCATCGGTCATGCTTCGGCGTTCCACAGCGTCCAGGTAGCGCGTTTGTGCCTCTAACTCAACAGCGCCAAAATCTTCTGCCCAATCGCCAAACGCGCCGTTCTCGTCTAAGTCGGCAGAGTTGATGCGCGTATCGCCTTTTTCATCGCGCGTGAACCAGTGCAACTTCACAAAGCTCGGACTCACTCTGCTTTGTGCCACGAGAGTCTGCACTGCCAGCAGAAGCAGCGCGCTATGCGTCTCGATCACAACTTGTACGCCGCGCATCGCCGCTTCGGATAGTATCTCTGCCAGCTTGACTTGCGCGCGCGGATGCAAATGAATTTCAGGCTGCTCAACGTAGACCATCTGCCCTGCATCGGCTGCGCGCAAAGCGACGAGCAAAGGCAGCGTCTGCGAGACGCCGAAGCCAACGTCGGCAATGCTGACAAGGTCTCTGGCGCCGCCCTGCTTAGGCTTTTTCAGGCGACCGACGAGCAATTCGACGCGTGTATCGTCAAGGCGGCGTGCTTCAACCTTCCACGTCAGCTCCAGTGCCGTTAAGTCCTGCGCAAGCGCGCTCAATTTTTCAGGCGTATGTTCTTGCCAATGCGCGATCACGCTGGCGGTGTACGGCTCAAAAGTGCCGAGAAAAGTCTTCTCAACGGCTGTCACGACATAGTTGCGCTCAGGATTGCCGCGCAAACCGGGCAAGTGGATGATGGAGCGAAGGAACGTCTCAACCGTGTAATCGAGCGGCAGCTAGTTGAGCTGTAAAAAACATCGGTTGCGCGCGACAGACCACTGCCGCTCAAAACCTATCTCTGGCGGCAGCCTGATGAACACCTTCGCTCTCTCAACGAACTCAGCGATCGCTTGCTGATCAGGCTCAGGCGTCACGTTCAGCCGCACGCCTGACTCTTCGTAGATAGTGCTGATGACTTCTAGCCTTCGCTCGCGCTTTTGAAAAGTCACCTCTCGGAAGGCTGAGCCAACGCGCAGACCGATTTTGAACAAGCGCGTCTTCTTGTCGTTCACGTTGAACATCTGATCGGCGTTGTTGAAGCGCACGTTCGGTCCGTTCAGCAGGAGCGGACCGGGATCGTACGCCGCTTCAAGGGTCTGTTTGAGGAGCAGCAACGGCTGCATCAAGCTGGACTTACCTGAGCTGTTGGCGCCGGCGAGAATGGTCAGCGGACGCATCGCGACAGTGTGCGCCTGCCGAATGGACTTATAGCCTTGCACAGTGATCTCAGTCAAAAAGTATCGCGCATCCATCTCGCAGCTCTAGGGCAAAGGTCGCTTCAGAGCATAGCTTAAGCCAGACGCGAGCGCCAATGATCGCGTTTGTTAAAAATTGTGATATGATCGCGACATCAGATGATGAGCTTGCGCGAGAGGCGCTCAATGCTATGGTTGCTGTGACCAGTGAGAAAATTCCAACTGACCTAGAGCCAATTTTCAGGAGTCAGCCGAATCTCTCGCCTGAAGAGCGCGCTCTGGTGTTGCGCGCCTATCGCTTTGCGGCTGAGGCGCATCGCGAAGCGAAGCGCGAAGGCGGCGAGCCATACATCACGCATCCTGTGGCGGTCGCGCAGATTCTCGCCGATCTGCACCTTGACGCGCCAACGCTCGCCGCTGCGCTGCTGCACGACGTGGTGGAAGATGTTGAAGGAATCGAGATCGAGCATATCGAGCGCACTTTTGGCGCAGAAGTCGCGCAGCTGGTAGATGGCGTCACCAAACTGGCAAAATTGCCGACCAGCACTGAGGCGATGAAGAACGGCAAAGCCGGCGACCGCGAAGCCGAGACGCTGCGCAAGATTTTCCTCTCCATGAACAACGACATCCGCGTGGTGCTGATCAAGCTGGCAGATCGCCTGCACAACATGCGCACGCTCGGCTATCTCTCGCCTGAGCGCCAGATCAAAAAGGCGCGCGAGACGCTCGATATCTTTGCGCCGCTGGCGAACCGACTCGGCATTTGGCAGATCAAGTGGGAACTGGAAGACCTGAGCTTCCGCTACCTGAATCCTGAGAAGTATAAAGAGATCGCGGCGCAGCTTGCCACGCGCCGCGCTAAACGCGAAGCCTACTTAGAGACGGTCAAGGCGCGCTTGGCAAAAGAGATCGGCGCGCTCGGCATCCCTGACGTGCATATCAGCGCGCGTCCCAAGCACATCTACAGCATCTACCGCAAGATGGAGCGCAAGCGCATTCCGTTCGATCAGGTCTACGATATTCACGCGCTGCGCGTGATCGTGCCTGAGAAAGTGCAGTGCTATCAAGTGCTTGGCGTCGTCCACAGCATCTGGCGTCCTGTGCCGGGCGAATTCGACGACTACATCGCCGCGCCGAAGAACAACTTCTATCAAAGTCTGCACACGGCAGTGGTGGACGACGAAGGCAAGACCATTGAAGTGCAGATTCGCACGCCTGAGATGCACGAACACGCTGAATACGGCATCGCCGCGCATTGGCGCTATAAGGAAGGCACGGCGCACGATAAAGCCTTCGAAGAGCATCTGCGCTATTTGCGCCAGCTGATCGAAGCGGCTGCCGAAGGCGTGAGTCCTGCCGATGCGCAAGAGTTCGTCAGCGTTATGCGCTCGGATGTCTTCCAGAATCGCGTGTACGTCTTCACGCCTAAAGGCGACGTGATTGACTTGCCGAGCGGCGCGACGCCGATTGATTTCGCTTACTACATTCACACGGATGTTGGACATCGCTGTCGCGGCGCGCGCGTCAACGGCGTGCAGGTCAGCCTTGACTATCGGCTGAAGTCAGGCGATCGCGTCGAGATCATCACCAGCAGCAAGCGCGCCGGTCCAAGTTTGGATTGGCTCAATCCGAGCTTGGGCTACATCCAGACGTCGCGCGCGCGCAGCAAGATACAGGCATGGTTCAAGCGCGTCGGGCGCGAGAACAACATCGCGCTTGGTCGCGAAGTGGTCGATCGCGAGCTGCGCCGCTTAGGACTAGCCGCCAAGCCGCGCGAAGAAGTGGCGGCGCTGTTCGGCTTCGCCAAAGTGGACGATTTTCTCGCGGCGGTTGGCTACGGCGATATCAGCGCGCCGAACATCGCCACCAAAGTGCTAGAAGCTGATCGAAAGGCGCAGCGCGAAGCAGCCGCTGAGTCGCTCGCGCCGAATGCTGAAGCGCCGACTCGCCCTGTCAACGCTTCAGATGGCATAGACATCATGGGCGACTCAGGCATGTTGATCACGCTCGCACGCTGTTGCAATCCTGTGCGCGGCGATCCGATTGTTGGCTATATCACGCGCGGCAAGGGCGTCACGGTTCATCGCGCCGATTGTCCGAATGTGATCAACAGCTTAGAGCCTGAGCGCTTCATCAACGTGACCTGGGGCAGTTCGGTGGAACGCGCCTATCCTGTGCCGATCATTATCACCGCTTACGATCGCGAAGGTCTGCTGCGCGATATTGGCGCTATTACGGCGAACGAGAACATCAACATCGCTGAGCTGCGCGTGCAGACGCGCAATAGCATCGCCTCGATCTTCTTGACGATGGAGCTGGAAAATCTGGAGCAGCTCTCGCGCGTGTTGGCTAAAATTGAGATGCTGCCGAACGTGATCGAAGCGCGCCGTCGCGTGGTGTGAGATAAGATGAGCCAGTTGACGCAAACACAAGGTATCGCCAATGATCGGACGCAGCGTGAAGCGCTCACGCCTGCGCAGCAACGTGCGCTTGCGCGCAGACGCTTGCGCGCTGATCAGAACGGCGTGATGTTGGCAGGCGTCCTGCTCGCCATCGGCGGCTGGTGGGCGTTGGCGCGGCTGGTGGAGAGCGCGCCGCCGCTAGCCTTTCCGCGTTGGCTTTTCTTCATCCTGCTCTATCTCGCCGTGACGGGCAGCACGCTGCCGTTCATCGGCTATCTGCATCGGCGCTTCAGCCGTTACAATCCGCCGAGCGGCGGCGTGATTCTGCGACAGGGCATGTGGTTTGGCTTGTTGGCGGTCACCTTGGCGTGGCTGCAAATGACCCGCGCCCTGACTTTGGCGAGCGCGGGCTTTTTGATTCTCGCTGTGCTGGTCATCGAGACGTTCTTGCGGCTGCGCGAGCGCGCCGTCTAGCGCGCTTTTGCCTTGCGCTTCGCTTCATAGCGGCGCATTTGCATGTTCAGCAGGAATGCCTGCACGGCATCGCGCGCCTTGCCGACCGTGCGCTTGGCAATGCGACCGAGCGAGAGCCACGAGTGCGCCAAACTGACCTCGCCGCTGCCCAGCAGCACCACTGCGCTTGCCCAGGTCAAGCCTGCGCCGAAGGCACACATGACCACTTTATCGCCAATCTTGCACTTGCCTTCTTCAATCGCCTCAACAAGCGCTAACGGCACAGAAGCAGCCGATGTGTTGCCATATTTTTGCAGGTTGATCATGAATTTATCCAGCGGTTGACGCATCATGCGCGCTGCCGACTCAATGATCCGCAAGTTCGCTTGATGCGGGATGAATAGCGCGATGTCGTCGGGCAGCAAGCCTGCCTTGTCCATCACGCGCTTCATCGAGCTGGCGAGCGTGCGCGTGGCGAACTTGAAGACTTCTGGTCCGTTCATCTTCAGGTAACCAAGCCGCTCTTTGACTAGACGGTCGCCATATTTGCCGATCGGCATAACTGAGCCTGCGCCTGGCACGTACAGATGCTCAACGCCGCTGCCATCTGAGCCGAGCTCGTAGGTGATCACGCCGGCAGGCTCCTCGCTTGGCTGCAGGACGACCGCCGCCGAGGCATCGCCAAAAAGCACGCACGTGGTGCGATCGGTGTAATCTACACCATAGGAGACCAGATCGGTGCCGATCACCAGAATGTTATCCATCGTGCCTGCCTGAATGAATTGGCTCGCCGTCACCAGCGCATAGACCCAGCCTGAGCAGCCTGAGGCGAGCTGAAAAGCGCCGCAGCGCGCGCCCAACTTATGCTGCACAATCGTCGCCACGCCCGGCACTAAATAATCGGGCGAAGAGCAGGCGACAATGATCAGATCGAGGTCTTTGGCAGTGATGCCCGCCATCTCAAGGGCAGGCAAGGCAGACTTGACTGAGAAATCTGAGGCTTGCTCATCTTCACCGCGAATGCGGCGCTCCTTGATGCCTGTACGCGTGGTGATCCATTCATCGGAAGTATCCACCATCTTTTCGAGATCAGCGTTGGTCAGCACGCGCTCAGGGACGTATTTTCCCCAGCCGGTAATTTTTGCGTAACGTTCGGGCATATTCGATTTGCATTCCTGTGATGTGAGATGTGAATGTCAGCTGACTGCTGTGAGTGAGAGATCGGCGTCTTCGCCGCGCTCACGGCGCTGAGCGCGCAGCAGTAGCTCCAACACGCGGCGGCTGGCGAGCAGCGCCAAGCCTGCGGTCAGCGTCAAGCCGCCGATGCGCGCCACCAGCTTGTAGCGCTTGGGCAGCTTTTGCCATTCCAGCAGGAGCGCAGGCTTCGCAGGCGCTTGGGCGAGCAGCTCGGCGCGCAGACGCGCCACAAACGCTGCGTCAGGCGCCACAGGCGTCAGACCTTCGCGCAGGCGGTCGGCAAGGAACATCAGGCTGTGCGCTTCGGCGCGTTCAGCCTCAGAGAGACCTTCAGCGGGAAAGGCGAGCGGCACGCCGCGAATCAGTGCATCGGCATGAGCAGCCAACCAATCTTCAAGTGCGCTGTTCGGCACTTCGGGCAGTTCATCGTGCGAAAACGGCTTCACCTGTGCATCACTCCTTAGCGGCGCTTTTCCCTGCGCGGCTTCTGTGCTTGTGCCTGTGCTTGTTCCGCCACGCTGCCGAGCTGCTCGCGCAATGCCAGCAAAGTGCGATGGTAGAGCGACTTGATAGCGCCTTCGCTCCGATTCATGATCACGCCAATCTCCTGATTGGAGAGCTGATCCACAAACTTGAGGATCAGCAGCTGCTGGCGTTCTTCGGGCAAGGCGCGCACGGCTTCAATCAAGCGCTCGATCTCATCGCGCGATTCGGCGCCCGTCTCCGGCGCTTCGCTGCGCAGGCGTGCCGCCACAAATTCATCCAGCGGAATCACTTTGTGACGGCTGCGGTCGCGATGCCAATTCGCCACCAGATTGTGAGCGATGCGATACAACCACGCCTGAAACGGCACGCCGCGCTCTACGTAGCCTTTGATGTGCGCCATAGCGCGATGAAAAACGCGCGCTGTCAGGTCTTCGGCGTCTTCATGGCTGCCTGTGCGATAGTAGATGTAGTTGTAGACCTTCTGCACATAGCGCTCATACAGCACGCCAAAAGCAGCAGGGTCAGTGCGCGCTTGCGCCACAAGCGTTGCGTCGTCCTGATGCGCCCACTCTTCAGCGTTTGGAACACTCATTTCTATACAACACCTTTTGATTCCAAGCGTTACGCGACAGTGCGCTGAGTATAGCAGCGCCTCAAGGCTCAGGCAGATTCTCTAAGGTCGCGATCACTTGTTTGAGCCAATCAATGTAGAGACGCTCGCTGGCGATGCCTAGGTCTAATGTCAGGCGCATCAGCGTGTGCGGTCGGTCAGGCTGTGTGTCCAGCGTTGGCAGCGGAATCTGCTCGAATTCCGCTAATTTCTGCTCGTGCAGCTTCAGCTGATGCGTGGCGAGCGCGATGAGCGCCTGATTAGGCAAAATCGCGCCGAAGAAGAGCTGGATCAGGAACGGCTCGCGATGGATAGGCAGCGCTTGCGGCTCGCTCAGCCAGCGTTTCAGCTCGGCGCGCCCTGCCTCTGTGATGCGATACACCTTGCGATTGGGACGCTCGGTCTGGATTTCAAGGCGGCTCTCAACCCAGCCTTGCTCGGAGAGTTTTTCGAGCGTGCGGTAAATCTGTGCCTGATCAGCTTGCCAGAAGTGTGCCACAGTGCGGTCGAACATCTGCGTCTTCAGATCATAGCCGCTCGCTTCCGTCAAATTCAGGATGCCTAAGATGGCGTGTAAGAGTGACATCAGTGGAATCAAACTGCCTTTCTGCGGAATAGCCTCAATTATAGCCGATTATCTCACGAGACGGAATATATGCTGCATCTCATAATGATATACATGAACCGCTTGCTTTTTGCCAAAAGCGCTCATACAGCGTCCATTCATCGGCGTATTGAGCGCATGATGAAAACCTTAAAATGCGTCTAAAGCAGTTTTAGACTTGCGTTAGCAGCGCCTTAAATGAAGGTTTCTATATTCTACTCAGTGATTGAAGCAGCCTGAAAAGCTGGCGATCACTTGAACATCGGTTGAGTTAGAGGATGCAGAAATGAAACGCTTCATCGGTTTTGCTCTGGCGCTGGCGCTGCTCGCAGCAGTTGCCATGCCGCTCGTCAGCAATGCGCAAATGTCGCAGACGGGCAACGTGATTTTTATTCACCCTGATGGGTCAGGCTTGAATCACTGGTCAGCCGCGCGCATGTACTGGAAGGGTCCAGATGGCATGTTGGAGTGGGATATGCTGCCCTTCATGGCTGCCTATCGCGGTCACATGTTCGACCGTCTGACCGGCACCAGCAACGGCGGCGCGACCACGCACGCCTTCGGCTATAAGGTGGAAGCAGCCGGCAGCTTCGGCTTGGACGGCGACCGTGAGAAGGCGCGTCCATTCTTGAGCCTGTCGGGCTATCCGGGCAGCATTATGCGCGAGGCGCGCAACAACGGTCATCCTGTTGGCGTGGTGAACGACGGACAAGCTGCCGAGCCCGGCACTGCAGTCTTCTTGGCTGAAGTTGGCAACCGCGACGAGTTCAATGAGATCGTGCGCCAGATGCTGCAGGGTCGCCCTGGCTTCGATGAGAAAGACGAGAAGCCCGATGTGATCCTGAATGGCGGCGAGATGTATTTCATGCCTGAAGGCACGCCGAAGTGCGAAGGCGAGATCACACCGAGCTGCTACGTTCATGAGGATCCGATCAGCGGTCGCGGTCCGCAGCGCAAGGACGGCTTGAATCTCATTCAGTACGCCGTGGATAATGGCTACACGGTCATCCGCACGCGCGCTGAGTTCGATAAGCTGCTGGCAGACCTGAAAGCGGATAGCAACCTTGCGCCGCGCGTGTTGGGTCTGTTCGCCGCTGACGATATCTTCAACGACGTGGCTGAAGAGCGTATAGCCGCAGCGGGCTTGTTCAAGGAAGGCGTGGCTGAGGGTGACCAGGAAGGACGCTTGATCCTGTTCGGCGGCAAGCAAGGCACGCCCAGCTTCAATCCGCCGACGGCTGCTGAGATGGCTGAGATGGCGCTGATCATCCTTGAGCGCCGCAGCGCGCAGGCAGGCAAGCCTTTCTTTGCGGTCTTCGAGACCGAGAGCGTGGATAACTTCGGCAACAACAGCAATGCGATCGGCACGCTCGTCGCGCTCAAGCACAGCGATGAAGTGATCGCTGTTTCGCGCGCCTTCCAAGCGCGTGTGCCGAACACCTTGATCCTGACCACCGCGGACAGCGATGCAAACGGCATGCAGGTCATCTCGCCGCCGCCTATCAAGCGTCCATCGGGCGTGGTGACAGCCATCACGGGCAATCCGACCGACTCGACGGCAGAAGGCTTCAACAACTTTGTGGATGGCATCGAAGGACGCAGCACGAAGCCGTTTGTCGCCGCGCCTGATGCCTACGGCAACCGCTTGAGCTTCGCCGTTGCTTGGGTTGGCATCTCTGATCCTTCGGGCGGCATCCTGAGCCGCGCGCAAGGTCTGAATGCTGAGCTGCTGCAGACTAAGTTCAGCGGCATGTTCGATAACACGGATGTCTACCGCTTGATGTACCAGACGCTCTTCGGACGCGAGCTGGAGAGCGCGATCGGCAAGCGCGGACCCGACCGCAAGTAATTGAGCTTGCTCATCGGCAGGCTCGGCTCAGTGAGCCGAGCCTGTTTGATCTGTGCGACGGTAGCGACGCGCGCGCTCAGGTTTTCCCCACATGATCTTGTTCGGCACAAGGCGCACGGTCAGCGGCGCGCGGACTGCGATCTGGCAGGAAAGACGCGGATAGCCAAAGGCAGCGCCGATGCGGTCGTGCCAATGCTGCGGCGCAGGCTGCTCCGCTTCGATCCAGACGCCGCACGTAGCGCACAAGCCGCGTCCGCCGCAATTGACGCGCCGCGAGAGCTTGCCGTGTGGCGAGAGATCGGCAGCCAAGAGCGTCTGGCGTAAATTCGCGCCGTCGCTCACTTCTAGAATGATCGTCTGATCGTCTGTGATGACGGTCACCTTGTGTGTGATCGGCTCAGCCATAGAGCAACCCTTCGCGCTCAACTGCCTCAGGCACGAACAGATCGCGTGCGCGTAAATCCACCACCAGCACTGCTTCGCCTGCCCGTGCTGCGCGCTCATAGAAGCGCCAGACAAGCGGCAATGCCTCGCGCAGATGGCGCAACTGCTTGTTCAAGTAGCCCAGAAAACGCGGATCGCGGACGTTGACGGCGAAGTGTCGCGCTGCGCGCTCTGCATCAGCGCCGAGCGCCTTGCGCGCCGCTCTCAAGTGCAGCTGGACGCCTTCAGGCGCTTGGCTGCACAAGAACAACGACGGCGGAAACGGCGCATCATCATTCGGCAAGTTGACCTCTAGCAAGCTGAGCGCATGCGCTTGCACTTCAGATAGGATCAACGTCTCAGCGGCAGCGGCGCGTCCTGCTTGATCGAGCTGTGAGGCGACAGTGCGCACGCCGTCGTAGTCATATTCTTCGGGCAGATCGAACCAGTAGCCACGCGCGCGCGGACTGAGCAAGTCTGCCTCGTGTAGCGCAATCAGCGGCGCTAAGCCTTCAAAGGTTTGTGTATCCAAGCGGTAGTATGCTAAGCCCATCGTTGTTTCCCTCACTCAGAGCGCGTTGCTGGCGCTTGCCAAACAAGGCGCGGCGTCATTTCTAGAAAATCAGCGGCGACAAGGTGATAGTGTACGCCTTCATGAAGTCCCTGCCTCGCCAAAAGCCATTCCTTCGCGTGATGCAAGTGTCCATACAGGCACATAGTCGGTTGATAGCGCGCGATCAGCTCGCTGTAAGCAGTCGGCTGACCATCTGAAGTGAACGGCGGATAGTGCATGAGCAGCAGGAGCGGCTCACCTGCCTGACGCAGAGCCTGTCCGCACTGCAGAGCGCTCTCAAGGCGCGCCAGCTCGCGTGCAAAGCGATCTTTGCGCGGATCGGGCGCGTAGAACGGATCGTTCGGTGCGACGTGTCCCATGGCGCCGCAAACGACCACGCTGTGCAGGCGAAGCGCATCGCCTTCGATCAAACGGAAGCCGAGCGGCTCGGCGAGTTGGCGCGCTTTTCGCACATCATCCCACCAGTAATCGTGATTGCCGCGCAGCAAGACTTTTGTGCCGTTCAGCTGTTGCAGCCAAGTTAGGTCAAGCAACGCCTGCTTGCCTGAGTACGCCCATGAGATATCGCCGAGCAGCAGCACCACATCCTCAGGTGCGATGCGCGCTTGCCACGCAGCTGCCAAGCGCTCTGTGTGATTGCGCCATCGCTCGCCGAAGCGAGTCATATCGCGCACCTTGCCGAAGGAAAGGTGTGTGTCCGCGATTGCCCAGAAGCGAATCAAGCCGTTCTCTCATCCTCGCCACGCTCAGATTATAAGAGCAAAGGCAGTTGTGCTACAATGAGAAGCTGAAAGGCAGGTTGCCACAGATGGACGCGGCAACAAACGCGCCAAACTTTGCAGAATTGCGCGCTGCGATGGTGCGCGAGCAGCTCATGGCGCGCGATATCACCGATCAGCGCGTGCTAGATGCAATGGGACGCCTTGAGCGCGAGCGCTTCGTGCCAGATGCTTACCAAGCGCACGCCTATGCAGATTGTCCGCTGCCAATTGGCGAAGGGCAGACCATCAGTCAGCCGTACATCGTGGCATACATGCTACAATTGTTGGCGCTGCACGGCACGGAGCGCGTGCTGGAGATCGGCACGGGCTCAGGCTATCAGACGGCGTTGCTGTGCATGTTGGCTGCGGAAGTGGTCAGCATTGAGCGACACGCGACGCTCAGCGCGCGGGCTGCCGAGCGACTCGCAGCGCTGCACTTCACCAATTTCCGCCTGATCGTGGGCGACGGTTGGCTGGGCGCGCCGCAATTCGCGCCGTATCAGGCGATAACGGTCGGTGCTGCGGCGCCGCGCATTCCTGCGCCGCTCGTGGCACAGCTCGCCGAAGGTGGCAGGCTGATCATCCCTGTGCGCGAGCGCACAAAGCCCGATGAGCAGGCGCTCGTCTATGTGCAGCGCACGCGCTGGCGGCTGCGCACTAGAAAGCTGTGCGGCGTGCGTTTTGTGCCGCTCATCAGCGAGCAAGCGGCTAGTGACCAGAGCAATTGACGGAGCATTCTCGCTTGCGCTTCTCAACCACATCTGCGCTGGCGCTCGCGATCGTGTGCATTGCAGCGGCGCTGCGCTTGCAAAATCTTGAGGCGATTGAACACAACGTCGATCACGCCTATCCAATTTGGCAGGCGCTCAACACGCTTGAGAACGGCGCGCTGCCTGTGCTTGGACAAGGTACAAGCGTTCTATTCGCCAATCCTGCGCTGACGGGCTATCTGTACATCCCTGCCTTGCTGATCGTCCGCTCACCTCACGCGCCGTATCTGCTAGTGATCGCGCTGAATACGCTTGCAGTGGCGCTCGCTTACCGCGCCATGCGCCACGTGGATGAGTCGGCAGCGCCGATCGGCGCATTCTTGCTGGCAGTCAATCCATGGGTGATTGAGTATTCGCGCACGACGTGGGTGCAAGCGCTCTTGCCGTTTTTCGCCTGCCTCACTTTCGCGCTGTTCCTGCCTGTCTGGCTCGGTAAGGCGATTCATGCCGAACGGCGCTTCTTGCTAGGCTGCCTTGCGCTCGCCGCGATGACTCAGACTTATTTGTTGGCATTTGCGGCGCTGGTGCCGGTCGCGTTGCTCAGCGTATGCTTCAGGCGGCGCATCAGCGGACGCGCTTTGTGGCTTGGCGCGCTGATCGTGCTGATTCCGACCGCGATTTATGGCGCAGGATTGCTGAGCGAGGCGACGCGCACTTTGGAGCGCTTGCGCAGCTTCACAGGGCAGACGGCGACGCTCTCAACGGAAGCGCTCAGCCATGCCTTACGCTTGCTGACAGGGCGCGAGTATGCGGCGGCGCGCGGCTTAGCGGCGCCGATCCAAGACGCCGTCCTGCGCTTTCAGCTCTCAGAACTTGCGCACGGCGTCTTGCTGATCGCGCTTCTGATCGGCGCTGTTCATCTGTGGCGCAGGCAACGCACGGCAGCGTTGATCGCGCTGGTGTGGAGCGGCGCGCCAATTTTGATGATGTCTTACGTCTCGCAAGCAGTGCATCCTTTCTACCTGCTTTTGACGTTGCCTGCGCTGCACTTGGCAGCAGGCATCGGTTTGGCGCAGATAGCACGCCTGATCGGCAAGCGCACTGTAATTGCCTTGACGCTCGTCCTAGCGGCGTTCGGCGTGTTAGGCGCGCTGAACGTCCTGCGCTACGCCGAAGAGAGTTTGATCACGCCGAGCGTTGACGGCTTGAGCGCGCTGCCGCTCGGCGAAGGCGTGCGCATGGCGCGGCAACTGCTCAGCGCTGAGCAGATCGGCGCATCGGTCGTCTTCGCCGATATTGACGGTTGGATTCTGAATAGCTTCGCAGGGCGGCTTTTCGAAGTGGATCGCGACGCGGATGCGACGCAGACGCTCTATTTGCCTGAGCGCGGCGGCGTTTATCTGCAATTCCGCGCAGCTGAGCAGGCGCAAACATTTCCGCTGCCGATTGCGCCTTTTGCGCGCTACACCTTCGCCGATGGCGGCACGGTTACGGCGTGGCGCGTGCCGCGCGAGATGATCGAGCCGACGCGCAACGTGCCGAGCGACAAAGGACTCACGTTGATAGATGTGCAGCTCGATGGCGCCTTGCGCGCAGGGCAAACTGCGCGCTTGTTCATCAGCTTCCGCGTGGACGCCTTGCCTGAAGCGCGCGTCCATTGGCTATTTGCGCCTTTTGCGCACGTCTACGATGCGAGCGGCGCGCGCGTCCTGATCGCCGATGGCGCGGTCACGCCTGGTTGGGCATGGCGTCTAGGCGATATTCAGCGCAAGACCTTGCATTTGCATTTGCCCGCTTCAGCGCAAGCGCCTTTCCGCGTCGAGATCGGCTTGTACGACGGCGTACATGGCGAAGCGGCGCGCTTTCAAGTCGGCGAGGCATGGCTGCCCAGCTTGCCCGTCGAGTTCCCTTAAGCAAGTCCTAAGTTGCCGCGCCTTCAACGCCGATGGTATAGTCTGAGCGTGCGCTGCACCTTACCGTGAACAAGTGTGTGGAGATCGAGTTGATCATGACAGAGCAAGCCGCAACGACCGCGCTGAGCGTGGAAGATTTTCAGCAGACCGTCGCCGTGATCACGCGCGAGGTCGGCAAAGTGATCGTCGGGCAAGATGACGTGGTGCGCTATGTGCTGATGTGCGTCATCACAGGCAGCCACGCCTTGCTGGAAGGCGTGCCAGGCTTGGGCAAGACCACGCTCGTCCGTGCGCTCGCCACTGCGCTCAACCTGCAGTTTGCGCGCATTCAATTCACGCCTGACCTGATGCCTGCCGACGTGACCGGCACTAACATCATGGAAGAAGACGAGACGGGCAAGCGCACGTTTCGCTTTCAGCCCGGTCCGATCTTCGCCAACCTTGTGCTTGCCGATGAGATCAACCGTGCCACGCCGAAAACGCAATCCGCGCTGCTGGAAGCGATGCAGGAGAAGACGGTCACGGTCGCCAATCGAACCTACAAGCTGGAGCCGCCTTTCTTCGTCCTGGCGACTCAGAATCCGCTGGAGATGGAAGGCACGTATCCGCTGCCTGAGGCGCAGCTTGACCGCTTCATGTTCAAGATTGACGTCGGCTTTCCAAGCGCGCAAGAGCTGGTCTCGATTTTGAATCGCACCACAGGCGGCGAAAGCGACCAGCCGCAAGCGGTCGCCGATGGCGTGCGCATCATCGAGATGGGCAAGCTGGCGCGCCAAGTACCGATCGCTACGCACGTCAGCGAGTATGTAGCGCGCCTGATCGTCAATTCGCATCCTGATCAGATCAGCGCGCCTGAGATGGTCAAAAAATATGTGCGCTATGGCGCCAGTCCGCGCGGCGCGCAAGCCTTGATTCTCGGTGCGAAGTTGAACGCGCTCTT
>DAOTWB010000295.1:0-11674 GCA_034436235.1 Anaerolineae bacterium | reverse complement strand
CCGACTCAGATGCCGACCTTTGAGCCGATCATCATTGTGATGACGCCCGCGATGCCAAACGTCACGCCTAGCCCTACGCCGACGCCTTCCCGAACGCTGACGCCCACGCGCACACCTTCAATCACCAACACGCCGAGCCTGACAGCCACACCTAGCCCTAGCCCAGATGTGGAAAGCACGCAGCGCGCTGCTACACAGGTTGAACGTATGCTCAGGACGCGCGTCGCTCAACTGGCGGCTTCTTTCACGCGCACGCCAACGCCCACTTTTACCCTGACGCTCACGCCCAGCTCGACACCCAGCCCAAGCCCGACACCAAGCCTGACACCCAGCCGCACCTTCACGCCTAGCCCTACACACACGCCTACTGCTACGCTGACGTTGACGCCAACACCAACCTTGACTGACACGCCTTCGCCTTCGGATACGCCCACACCAACGTTGGAGCTCGCCGTCGTCATCTCGGTTACGCCTGTGCCGACCAACACGCCAACCCGCACGCTGACACCTACTTTTACTGCCACGCTGACTGCTACGTTCACGCCGACATTCACGCCGACCGCCACGCCGACTGCCACGTTCACGCCAACATTCACGCTGACCGCGACGCCGACTGCCACGCACACAGCTACTTCAACGCCAACTGTCACTGATACTGCCACACCGACCGCAACCGCGACGTTCACACACACGCCGACTGCCACCATCACGCCGAGCCTGACGCGCACCTCGACTGCCACCATCACGCCAAGCCTGACGCGCACGCCAACTGCCACCATCACACCGAGCTTGACGCGCACGCCGACCTTCACGCCGACTGCTACGCCGACGCCGACGCTGACTGCGAGTCCAACTTTTCTTGCCACTTTCACGCCCACGCTGCCGATGTTCGGCGAGGACGAACCTGTGCTGCCACCTACCGCTACCGCGACACCTGTCTTTATCGCCTCACCCGTGCCTGTGACTGCCGTTGCCGCGCGTCCGATAGAGTCGCCTGTTGAGCTGTCAGCGCGTGCACTGGGCGAAGGCAATTTGAACGTGCGTCTCGGACCGTCTACGCGCTATGAGCGCATCGCAGTTGTTACTAGCGAAACACCTGTTACTGTGCTTGCACAGAGCAGCGAATTTCTTCTCTCAGAGGCTAATCCACTGCGCGATCTAGGCAATCCGCTCTGGGTGAATGTGCGCCTTGAAACAGCTAGTGGCGAAGTAATCTACGGTTGGATGGCTGAAGCAAATGTCAGTGCAGGCTTTGGCGTGCCGCTCCGCCAGCCCTATTTGCGCAGTTGGATTGACATCATCAGCGATAGCGCAGTAGATCGCGAGGCAGGGCGCATTATTGTCAAGCCCACTTTTGCGATCAACGGCTGGGCAATAGATACCACTGATGCACGCCCTAACGCTGGTCCAGGCATTTGGCGAATCAGCGTCTTCAAGGGCGGCAGTTGTTACAGCGGCGACGACAAGCTCCTCGCGTCAGGTGTGCCGAGCGTTGAACGCTTGGATGTGCGGAACTTCTTCAGCAACCTGCAGCGCGTGACGCTGGATGAGAGCTACAACAACAGCGGCTATTTCCTTTTGGTCGAGAATTTGCCCATTGGGCAGCATCTTTTAGCAGTTTGCGCGCAAAGCAGCCTGACAGGACGGACAGTTGCGATTGTATTGCCGATCGAAGTCCGCTGACAATGCAAGCCTCACGCACGCCTGAGAGATGGTGGCTCTCGTTAGCCGTCTTCACGAGCGGCATGACGACATTGGCTGTCGAGCTGACCGCCTCGCGCTTGCTGGGCAACGTTTTTGGCACCAGCAACCTTGTCTGGGCGAATGTGATCGGCTTGATGCTGCTGTACCTGACCGTCGGCTACTTCGTCGGCGGCAAGTTGGCAGATCGCACGCCGCGTCCTGAGCGCCTGTACCAAATCATGGCGTGGGGCGCTTTTTTCAGCGGCTTGGTGCCTTTAGTAGCGCGCCCTGTGCTGAGCGCAGCTGCGAGCGCCGTCAGCGGCTTCGAGGCAGGCGTTGCGCTCGGCTCGTTCGTGGCTGTGCTGATCCTTTTCGCGCTGCCGATCACACTGTTGGGCTGTGTCTCGCCGTTTGCAGTGCGCATCGCCGTGCAGAGCGTCAGCGAGATAGGCAAAGTCTCAGGGCGCTTGTACGCCATCTCGACCTTGGGCAGTTTGATCGGCACATTTTTGCCTACGCTGTGGACGATTCCGACGCTCGGCACAACTGCCACTTTCTTTTTATTCGCCATGCTCTTGCTTGGCGTGGCATTGGCAGGCTTGGTGATGCTCGGCTCGGTCGGGCGCAGCGTCGCCTTGCGCTTGGCTTGGATGCCGCTCTTGCTGCTCGCGCTGACGCTGAACGCGCAGAGCAGCGCGCTGCGACCGCCGCCGCAGGGCAGTCGCTTGCTCTGGGAATACGACTCCGCTTACAACTATATCCAAGTTTTAGAGCTAGAAGTGCCTGTCGGTCAGGTGGTGAATGGCGAGTTCGTCACGCTCTGGGAAGCTGGCACGCGCGAGCTGCGCCTGAACGAAGGGCAGGGCATTCACTCGGTCTGGCATCCGCAGCGGCGCGACTTCGGCGGCACGTGGGATATGTTTCTTGCTGTGCCGTTTTTCAATCCGCAGCCGCGCATTGAGCGCATTTGCGTGATCGGCTTGGCGGCAGGCACGATCAGCACCCAGTACACGGATGTGTTCGGCGTGCACGTCCACATTGACGGCATCGAGATCGATCCTGCCATTGTAGAAGCAGGCAGGCGCTTCTTCGGTATGACGCAGCCGAATTTGCGCGTGATTATCGAAGACGGTCGGCTCGCCTTGAATCGCCTGCGGCAGGCAGGCGAGCGCTACGACCTGATCGCCATAGATGCCTATCGCGTGCCATACGTGCCATGGCACTTGACCACGCTCGAATTCTTTCAAGAGGCGCGCGCGGCGCTCACGGCGCACGGCTTGGTGGCGATCAACGTCGGGCGGACAGTGCGCGCCAATGGGACGCAGGATCGGCGGCTGATCGAGGCGATGACGCACACGATGCAGCAAGTCTTTCCATCGGTTCACACGCTCGACGTGGCGGATTCGTTCAACACGATCTTGATCGGCAGCGCGCAGCCGACTAGCATCACGACCTTAGCGGCACATCGCGACCGCTTGCCGGACGAGTCGCCTTTGGCGTTGCGCCGCGCCTTGACGGCGGCGATCGACGGCGCGCGTCCTTCAGTGCCGTCTAATGTCCTGTTCACAGACGATCGCGCGCCTGTTGAGGCCATCATCAATCAGATGGTGATTGACTACTTGCTGGGCAGCGCGCCGTGAGCTTCTGCGGCGCGCTTCTCTGGCAACAGACGCCAAGTGTATTGTAAAATGAAGCGCATGTGAAAAATTCTTGCCAACAGTTGAGGACAGGCGCTTGTGACATCACCTATCGTCTTGATCGCCGATCTGCGGCACTATGAAGGGCAGACTGTGACTGTGCGCGGCTGGCTCTACGACCGAACGGACAAGGGCAAGCTGCAATTTTTGAAAGTGCGCGATGGCTCAGGCATTGCGCAAGCCGTCGCTTTCCAAAAAGAGCTGCCTGAGGCGACCTTCAACGCATTGCGCAGCCTGCCGCAAGAGTCGTCGCTGATCGTGACAGGCACGGTGCGCGCCGATAGCCGTGCGCCGGGCTTTCCGGGCGGCTATGAGATCGGCATCACAGCCGCTGAGATCATCCAGGTCGCCGATGAATATCCGATCACGCCGAAGGAACATGGCGTTGAGTTCTTGATGGATCATCGCCATTTATGGGTGCGTTCATCGCGCCAATGGGCGATCCTGCGCATTCGCGCCACGATCATCAGCGCCATTCGCAATTGGCTTGACGATCACGGCTATCTGCTGGTGGATACGCCGATCATCACGCCGACGGCAGGCGAATCGACCACTGAGCTGTTCGAGGTCAAATATTTCGAAGATATCGCCTATCTGGCGCAGACAGGACAGCTCTACAATGAAGCCAACATGATGAGCTTCGGCAAGGTCTATTGCTTCGGACCAACTTTCCGCTCGGAGAAGTCCAAAACGCGCCGCCACTTGACCGAATTTTGGATGGTTGAGCCTGAGATGGCGTTCTTCTCGCTGGAAGACCTGATGGACATGGAAGAGCAGTTTGTGAGCGCCATTGTGCAGCGCGTGCTGGAAAAGCATCGCATGGAGCTGAGCATCCTAGAGCGCGACACAGCGCCGCTTGAGCGCGTTGTTGCGCCATTTCCGCGCATCAGCTATGATGAAGCTGTGGAGCGCTTGAACAAGTTGGCAGCCGAAGCGACCGATCCTGAGCAGCAGGCGGCGTTGCGCATCACGTGGGGCAACGATTTCGGCGCGCCACACGAGACCGCGCTTGCGCAGCAATTCGATAAACCTGTCTTCGTCTACCATTATCCAACAGCGGTCAAGGCGTTTTACATGCAGCCTGTGACAGGTCGCCCTGAGGTGTGCCGCAGCGTAGACCTGCTGGCGCCGGAAGGCTATGGCGAGATCACAGGCGGCAGCGAGCGCATTCACGATCGGGCGCTGCTGGAAGCGCGCATCGCGCAGATCGGCATCAATCGCGAGAGCTACGCATGGTATCTCGATCTGCGACGCTTCGGCAGCGTGCCGCATGCAGGCTTCGGCTTGGGCGTGGAGCGCACTGTGGCGTGGATTTGCGGCTTGCCGCACATCCGCGAAACAATTCCGTATCCGCGTATGCTTAAGCGCACCTACCCATGACGTGAAAGGATGAAAAGATAGTGGACGGACAAATCAGCGTTCCAGGCTTCACAATAGACCTGATGGCATTGATCACGTGGTTGATTGTCGGCTTGATCGCGGGCGCCTTGGCGAGCATCCTAGCACGCGGCAGGCTCTATGGACTGATTCCGAGCTTGATCATCGGTCTGCTGGGCGCTTTCATCGGCGGATTCTTATTCAGCTTGCTCGGCATCACCGTGCCACAAGGTCTGGAAGGCGGCATTACTATCCGCTGGATCGATATCATCGTGGCGTTTGTCGGATCGATCATCATCTTGATCATCTATGGCTTCTTCTATCGGCGGCGTTAGCGACGTTTGAGGCACTATGGCGGCACTCTCTCTGCGCGAACAACGCTCACGGCTGAGCGCGCTGCTGGACGTGACCAGTCCAGTGGATGCGCCGACGGCTTACTACGCGCTCGATCACGATCCGAAGCGCTCGGCGCTGGCGCTGCGCACAGATGCCAGCGGCGCGCCGCTCGGCTTCGTCGGCTGCTTCCAGACAGGCATCGATCTCTTCCGTCCGCTGATCGTGATGCAGTGCCGCCAAGCTGAGCTGGCTGCCGATCTGTTGGCAGAGGTGCTGACGGTCGGTCGCCAGTATCTGTTCTTCAGCAACCTGAATCAGCTGCCGTTGGTCGGCGGCAGCCTGCAGCTGAGCAACGAGCGCGTCCTCTCGATATACGTCTTGGATTTAGCGCGCTTCAAGCCTGAGATCAACGTCTTGGTGCGCCTGAAAACAGCGCCAAACGGCACGCCTGTGGCTGAGATCAGCAATGGCGGTTATCGAGCAGTGGCAGGCGTCAATTGGCAGTCCTCAGGCTTCGCCGAGATATACGTCCACACTGATCCTGAAGTGCGCGGGCGCGGCTGGGGACGCAGCGTAGTGATGGCTTGCACAGAGCGCGTGCGCGCCAGCGGTCGTGTGCCGCTGTACTTGGTTGAGCCAAGCAACATCGAGTCGGTTAAGCTGGCTGAGAGCATCGGCTATCGCGATACAGGCGCGCGGCAAATCTTCGCTGAGGCGCTCTATCTCGGTCATCCTGCGCGGAAGGCAGCACCAGCATGAGCGTCAAAGCGTCATTGTTGATGCCTGAAGGCTTCCTGTGGGGCTGCGCGACGGCGGCACATCAGGTGGAAGGCGACTCGATAGACGACTGGTCGCAGTGGGAAGAAGGCGCGGGCAGAATCTACCAAAATCAGCGCAGCGGCGTCGCTTGCGAATGGTGGCGCGGACGCTTCGCTGAAGACTTCGACCGCGCCGCGACCATGCGCAACAATGCGCAGCGCATTTCCATCGCGTGGAGTCGGATTGAGCCGAAGGAAGGTCAATTCGACGAAGCGGCGCTCGGACGTTACCGCGAGATGTTGGTGGCGCTGCACGATCGCGGCATGAAGCCGATGGTCACACTGCACCACTTCACCAATCCGATCTGGTTCGCCGAGCGCGGCGGCTGGCTTGCCGAAGATTCGCCCGCGCTCTTCGTGCGCTTCGCGCGGCGCGCTGTGGAAGCGCTAGGCGACCTGTGCCAACTGTGGTGTACGATCAACGAGCCGATGGTGCTTGCCACACAAGGTTATCTGTTCGGCTATTGGACGCCCGGCGTGAGAAGCCTGAAGGCGACCGTTCAGGTTGCCGCCAATTTGCTGCGCGCGCACGCCGCCGCCTATCACGCCATCAAGTCTGTGCAGCCGAGCAGCCAAGTCGGCTATGCGCACCATCACATCGGCGTGCAGCCGAAAGCGCCTGCCTTCTGGCATCGTCCTGCCGCTCAAGCCGCCGATCAGCTGATGAACATCGGCTTCAACGACGCGCTGCTGACAGGCGTCCTTAGATTGCCTTTTGCGCGCCCGATCACGGTCGCCAGCGCCAAAGGCGCGCTCGATTGGCTCGGCGTGCAATACTATCAAGAGCGCTTGGCGACCTTCAATCCGCTCAAGCTGGGCAACGCCATCGGCACAGAGAAGCCGCGCAGCGTGCCTGTCGGTCCGAAAGACTGGGGCGGACTCGTGCCGCAGAACCTGTTCAACGTCATTGAGCGGCTCTACAAGCGCTATGGCAAGCCGATTTACGTCACAGAGAGCGGCGTGCCTGATCCTGAAGACGCGCTGCGCCGCCAATGGATCGTCGAGAGCGTGCGCGCCGTCTGGAAAGCGCTCGGCTTCAATTATCCCGTGCGCGGCTATTTCTTCTGGTCGCTGTTGGATAACTTCGAATGGGCAGAAGGCTATGATCCGCGCTACAGCTTCGGCTTGTATCAGACCAACTTCGAGACTCAGCAGCGCACGCAACGCCTCAGCGCCGTGCTTTACCGCGAGATTTGTGCGCTGAACGGACTGAGCGCTGAGATCGTCGCGCAGTACGTGCCTGAGCTGCTGCCCAAGCTCTTTCCTGCCTCAGCAGGCGCGCCGCAAGTGCGCTTGAAGGCGCGCGCCTAGAGCAGCTTGCTCAGGTTATCCATCAGCAGCACAGCCGCCAAGCCGATCACAAACAGCGCAAAGGCTTGCCGCAGCTGCTCAGGCTTCAGCCAATGCGTCAGCCGCGCGCCGATGTATGTGCCGAGCAATCCTGCGATGACGAACACAACGACCATGCGCACGTCCAGCGTTGCCTCGCCCAAGTGACCGATCACGCCCGCCGCGCTGTTCATCATGATGATGACTAACGACGTGCCGACCGCCTGCTGCATCGGCAAGCCGACCAGCATGACCAGCGTCGGCACGATCAAAAAGCCGCCGCCGACTCCTAAAAAGCCTGTCAGCGCGCCGACCGCCGCGCCGCCGATCAGCACTTTGCGCCAACACACAGCCCGCTCAGCCATCTCTGAGCGATTTGTGCGCAACATCAGCGCGCCCACCGCTAACATAAGCAAGGCGAAGGCGATCATCAGCGCCTCTGACGGAAAAAACTTGGAGAAATTAGCCGCCAGATAGGCGAAGCCCATGCCGACGCCGCCGAACGCCAGCGCCACGCGCCAATTGACCGCGCCATTGGCGCGATGGAACAGCACGCCGAGCGCGCTATTGGCGCCGACAATCACCAAAGACGCGGTCACTGCTGCTTGCGGCGTCTGCCCGACCAGATAGACGAGCATCGGCACGGTCAGGATCGAGCCGCCGCCGCCCAATAAGCCGAGCGTCAGCCCGATCAGCGAGCCTAGCGCGCCGTATAGCAGCACGCTCTCTGGACTCACCGCGCCTTCTCCAGCTGCGCTGCGCCGCGCTCGATCGGCAGCCGCGCTGACCAGGACGCCTTGCCGCTCGGCAAGTTGGTCACCTGCGCATAGCCGTGCGCGCGCAGCCAGCTCGTCGCGATCTGCGAGCGGTAGCCGCTGGCGCAATAGACCACGAGCGGCTTATCGCGCGGTATCTCGGCGAGACGGCGCGGCAGATGACCGACGGGAATGTTCAGCGCGCCGCTGATGTGCAGCTCAGCGTACTCGGTCGCGCCGCGCACGTCCAGCAACGTCACTTCGCGCAGCCGCGCCGCTAGGCGCTCAGCATCGATCAGCGGCAGCGACTCGACAGGCGTTTGCACGGCGTCCGCTGTCGCGTAGCCGCGCACATCGTCCACGCCGATGGCGCGCAGCGCGCTCAGCAGCTCAGGCACGTCCGAGTCGCGCTCTGTCACGAAGTAAAACGGCGCGTTGTAGTCCACAAACCAGCCGACATACGTGCTGAAGGTCGCGCTGGTGGCAGGGATGCTGATCGTCTTAGGGATGTGCGCCGCGCGGAACGCCTGCTCAGCGCGGAAATCCGCCACAAACGCGCCTTCCGCCAAGAGCGCGTCCAGCTCAGCGCGGCTCAACGGTCGCGGCATGGGCAATGCACTGCGCAACGGCGCGCCGTGCTTGTTGACATACTTCATCCGCGCGAAATAGCGCGGCGCCTCAGGCTGATCTGCCAGCAGCCATGCCACAAACGCCGCTTCATCCTCAAACTGGAAGGCGGGATTGAACAATTTCTCGTAGCCGAGCGTGGTGGAAGGCATTGCGCCGAGCGCCTTGCCGCAGGCACTGCCTGCGCCGTGCCCGGGAAAAATTTGCAGGTAATCCGGCAGCTGCTTGAAGCGCTGCACCGTGGCGAACTGCTGCCGCGCGCCGATCTCCTTCGTGCCGATCATGCCGGCGGCTTCTTCCAGCAGGTCAGGGCGACCGACGTCGCCGACGAACAGGAAGTCGCCCGTGAAGATGCCGAGCGGCTTATCGGCGGCGGCAGTGTCGGTGATCATGAAGCTGATATGCTCAGGCGTGTGACCGGGCGTGTGCAACACTTCCACTTTCACCTTGCCAACTGTCCACCAATCGCCGTCGCGCACCAAGACCGCGCCTGCGGCATCAGCGTAAGCGTACTTCCATTCAGCTGTTCCCATATCGCTCAGGTAGAGCGTCGCGCCTGTCAGCGCCGCCAGCTCGCGCGCGCCGCTGACAAAATCGGCGTGGATGTGCGTCTCGGTCACGTGCGCAATGCGCAGACCGTGCGCCTCAGCCGCTTTCAGATACGGCTCAATCTCGCGCGCAGGATCGATCACCAGCGCCTCGCCGCTCGCCGCGCAACCGACCAAGTAGGAAGCCTGCGCCAAACGCTCATCGTAGAAATACTTCAGCAGCATGATCACTCCACCTTTCCGCCGCTCAGCATCCAAGCCATTGTGCCGCCCTTCAGGTTATAGACCTCTGTGTAGCCGCCGCGCACAAGGATATCCGCGCCTGCGCGGCTGCGATTGCCGCTGGCGCATACCACGATCACAGGCTTGCCGCTCGGAATCTCGCCCAGCCGCTTCGAGAGCTGATCGAGCGGAATGTTGATCGCGTTCGGAATGTGCCCGCCAGTGAACTCGCCTGCTGTGCGCACATCCACCAGCACGTGATCCGTCTCAGGCGCGTAGTAGCGCTCGCGGTACTCTTGCACGCTCAGATTGCCAAAAGCCTGCTGTTTGCGTCCGAATAGAAACGCCATATCTTTCAACCGTCCTTTGTCTCTGCTCAACGTTCGATTGGATAGCCCTGCGCCTGCCAGACGATGATACCGCCTAGATCGTAGACATCTGCATAGCCTGCGCTGCGCAAAATGCGCGCCGCCTGCGCGCTACGATTGCCGCTGCGGCAATACAACACAATCGGCTTACCTTTCGGCAGCTCGGCAAGGCGCATGGCGAGCGTCTCGACAGGAATATTCGCCGCGCCTGCGATGTGACCGCTCTGAAATTCGCCGACTGTGCGCACGTCCAACAGCAGATGCTCAACTGTGCTGAATTGCGCCACATACTGCGCAGGACTGATCACGCCGCCGCGCACTGCCGCCGCGCCGACCATTTGCGCGCTGCCGCCGCTCCCTATGCCGCTCACAACCAGCGCGACCGCAATTGCCAAGATACCTGTGCCTAGCGCGATCAGCGCTTTGCTGTCCCTATGCTGCGTCGCTTGGCTCGAATGGCGCTTTTTGCCGCTCATCAATTACTCCTGATACATTTATCCATGAAATGCCGTGTTGCTCATGACTATAGCTGAAACTAAGCGTTGTTGGCAGCCTCAAAACCTTAGCTCTAGCATAAGTCTTAGCTTATCTGAAGAGAGTACATGCCTTACGATCCATTCCTGTATCGCTCAGCGGAAGGCTATGCCGTCTTAGAGCGCTGGTATGATGAAGCCTTGCGCGCTTTTCGCGTGCCGATCACGACGCGCTTCGTGCCAACGCGCTTCGGCGAGACGCACGTGATCTGCGCAGGCGCTGAGTCAGCGCCGCCATTGGTCTTGATTCACGGCTATGGCGCAGGCTCGCCGCTGTGGCGGCAACAGATCGAAGGTCTGGCAGCGTATTACCGCCTTTACGCGCCTGACTGCGTCGGACAGCCGGGCAAGAGCGCCACGCAGCCGCCGAGTCTGCTGGACGACGGCTGGTCGCACTGGCTGCAGGACGTGCTGGACGGCTTGGGCGTGCAGCGCGCGGCAGTGGCAGGCGCCTGTCTGGGCGGTTGGATCGTCATGCGCTTCGCTGCCTTCGCGCCTGAGCGCATCAGCCACGCCATTTTGCTCAGCCCTGTAGGCATTGCACCATTCCGCGTCTATTGGCGCAGCGGCGTGCCGCTCGTCCTGAACCTGCGCAACGATCCGACCTCAGCAGGTCAGCGGCTGATGCGCATGGTCTTCGTGCCGCCGCGCAGCGGTCTGAAGTTCAACCGCGAGGTCTTCTACGCGCTCAGTTTGGTCGTCAAGCACTACAATGCCGGCGCGCTGGCAGGCATGAGCGCCAAGCCGAATCTGCGCGAGACCTTGCGCGGCGCGCGCGCCTTGCTCAAGTTTGTGCGCGGCGAGCCGAAGCATGTGCTGCGCAGCGTGCGCGTGCCAACTTTGCTCTTGGTCGGGCAGCACGAAGGCATTTTCGATACGCGCAGAGCGGTCAGGCGCGCCAAGCGCCATATGCCGCATCTACACGCCGAAATCCTGCCGAACGTCGGTCACGCTGCCATTTATGACGCCGCCGATCAGGTGAACCTGCGCATCCATCAATTCCTGCAGAATGAGCTTTCTTTACTTTCTTCATGACTCGTTAAAGGATTTTTATTGACGCACCTGAAAAAGCCTGCTACCCTTGTGAAACAATAAATACATGACGTTTGAGATTATTGATCTTTTGTGAGAAGACCGTTATATGGCGGCACATCCGCGCGCGGCGTTTTGTGCATATAATGCAGGGTAGCTCGCCAATCGTACGACGTGACCGCACCAGTGCGCCACTAGTATTCGTTAGTCAGGTAGAGTAAGGATCGAGGATATGGTCACGCTGCTCTTGATCGAGGACGATCACAACGCTGCTCGCATGGTTGCCAAAGTGCTGACGCCACACGGCTTCGAAGTTCACCACGCGCCGAACGGTCTGACAGGCTTGCGC
>DAOTWB010000294.1:0-26414 GCA_034436235.1 Anaerolineae bacterium | reverse complement strand
CGCTCAGGCAGACGGCAGCCGCCGTAACCTGCCTCTGTCAGCTGCGCTTTGGCAGCCTCAGGCGAGAAAACGCCCGCCTCAGGCTGCAGCGCGACCTCAGCGACGGCAGGCGTGGTCAGGCGCCACGTCGGCAGCGCAGCGCCGACGCGCTCAGCGAGCGCATTACGGTCAATGGAGAGCGCTAAGGCGCGCCTCAGTCCATCGCGCATGGTCACAGGGCGCTCAGCGGCGAAGCCGAGCAGGATGACAGACGCGCTCGGCGCGCTGATCAGCGCCTGAGGCGCGCTCGCCGCAAGCTGCGCCGCGCCGTCGCGATCAAGGCGCGCAAAATCGGCGTCTTGCGCCGTGAACAGCTCAGGGATTGCCTCAGGCGCGGCAAAAGCGACCGTCACTTGCGTCACATTGCCCGTCCGCTCATTCCAGAACGGATTGCGCAGCAGCGTCAAGCTGCCTGCGTCGCGCGCCGCCAGCGCGTAAGCGCCGCTGGAGAGCATGACGCTCGGCATTGCCCAGTCGCCGTCTTCAGCCGCCAAACTGACCGACTCGCGCGGCACAGGACGGAACTCAGGCAATGCCAATAGGTATGGCAGCGTCGGCATCGGAAACTCAAGGCGCAACGCCAGTGTGCGCGGATTGATCACGCGCACGCCGAGTTCGCGCGCGATGAATAGGTCATCTATCAAGAGCGGATTGGTCGTGGCGATCTTGCGGCAGCCGCGAACGACGAAGACTGTTTTGGCGATTGGATTAGGCGGCGCTGCATCGCAGGCACGCCGCAAGCCGAATAGGAAGTCGCCTGCCACAATCGGTCGGACTGGCACGACCGCGCCGTTTTGAACGCGCACCCATTGCGCGTCTTCGCGCAGCGCGAACGTCCATTCCAAGCCGTCGTCGCTCACCGACCACGACTGCGCAAGCGCGGGCAGGATTCGATTGGTGAGCGGATCGTAGCGCGTCAAGCCTGCGAACAGATTCTCGACCAGATCGCGTCCGCTCTGATCGTTCGGCGCGAGCGCCACAGGATCGAGCGTGCCAAACGGCGGCAGCACTAGGCGGACGGTCACGTCTTGTGCGGCGCTCAGCGCGCTCGGCAGCGCTGCCGAGATAGCGAGACAGACGATCAGGGCTAGTTTCGCTGCAAGATGCATCGCTCAACCGTGCTGATGCACTTTGCGCGTGTCAGTGCCGTCGCCTGTCGTCATCAGCTGACGCTTCTCGCCAAAGTGCGGCTCGTAGAAGTGCAAGCGCGTGCCTGCTGGATCGATCACCTCGAAGTAGCGCACATTTTGACCGTACCAATTGCCCCACGATTCCACAGTCAGCGCGCCACATGAGATGCCGAGCGCCGTCAGCCGCTCATGTTCAAGATCGGTGTATGGCAACTGCAGGCGCATCAGCACGACCGCGCTAGGCGGATGATCGGCATCAGCGCGCACGAAGTGCAGCCAGCCGTTCGATGCCCAGCGAAAGGTGAACATGCCGTCCTGCGCCTCGAAGGCGACGTTCGGAAAGGCGCGGCGGTAAAACGCCTCAACTTCAGGCAAGCGGTCGGTATAGATCACAGTGTGAATGTGCATCTGAGCTTATCCTCAACAGATTTTGCGGAAGTGAGCAGTGTAGTGCTGCGCGGCATTGCGTTTGAGCATAGCACGCGCGCGTTCATCTTGCAAACACGGCGCCAGCGACGCTTGAGACGTCGCCGGCGCGCGTAACTTGCTGAGTATAGCTCAGATCAGGGATAGAAGCCGCGCGTGATCATCGCTTGCGCCACGCGGTTGATGGCTGTGATGTTGGCGGCGATGCGCATATTCACGCCGAAGCGCTCAGCAGTGGTCACCACTTCATCGTAGGCGCGCACAAGGATGCGCTCCAGACGGCGATAGACCTCATCTTCATCCCAGAAGTATTCTTGCAAGCCTTGCACCCACTCAAAGTACGAGACCGTCACGCCGCCCGCGTTGGCGAGGATATCCGGCACGACCAAGATGCCGCGATCGTCGAAGATGTCGTCCGCCTCAGGCGTGGTCGGTCCGTTAGCGCCTTCGACGATCAGCTGCGCTTTGACGCGCGGCGCGTTCTCGCCTGTCAGCTGACCTTCCATCGCTGCCGGAATCAGCACATCGCAGGGCAGCTCTAGCAGCTCGGCATTCGTGATCTGCTCCGCCTCGCCTTTGTAGCCTGCCAACGTGCGATGTTGGCGCGCATAGGCGTACATCTCAGGGATGTTCAGACCTTTGCTGTTGTAATAGCCGCCGCTCAGGTCGCTGACGGCGATCACTTTGAAGCCAAGCTCGTAGGCGCGCCGCGCCGCGTGCGAGCCGACATTGCCGAAGCCTTGCACCACAACCGAGATATCGGGCGGACTCTTGGTGTAGCCTCTCTGGCGCAACGCTTCCAACATGCAGACGATAGCGCCGCGTCCGGTCGCCTCTTCGCGACCGAGCGAGCCGCCGATGTTCAACGGCTTGCCCGTCACCACAGCCGGCACGGAATAGCCGACCGTCATGCTGTAGGTATCCATGATCCACGCCATCGTCTGAGCATTGGTGCCCATATCAGGCGCTGGGATGTCAATCTTTGGACCGATGAGCAGGATGATCTCAGAGGTGAAGCGCCGCGTGATGGCTTCCAGCTCGCTGGCTGTATGCTGATGCGGATCGACCACAACGCCGCCTTTCGCGCCGCCGTATGGCAGGTTGACGAGCGCGCATTTCCACGTCATCCACATCGCCAGCGCGCGCACCTCATCCAAGTTGACGTGCGTGCTGTAGCGGATGCCGCCTTTGGACGGACCGAGTACCGTGTTATGATGCACGCGATAGCCTGTGAAGATGCGCACCTCGCCATTTTCCATGCGCGCAGGGAAGTGAACCGTCAGCTCGCGACGAGGCCACTTCAAAAACTCAACCACACCGCTCGGCAAGTTGGGCAGGTATTTGACAGCACGGTCGTACTGCTGGAGCGCGGTCTGGTAGGTTGGATCAGTGGTTCGCGGGACGGGAGGAACGGCTTGAGCAACCATAATGCTGGAGTTCTCCTATTCTTTTTTGCCTACAAAGTCTTCAAAAAGCCGCGTAAAAGCTCTAATCTGCTCTTTTTTGGAGTATACCGCACTTTTGGCGGATAGGGCATACAGTTCAATAACGCTATATACAATTTTTGCAGGTGCGCCTTGCGCGCGGGCAGTTGTTAGCAGCGCCTGAAAGTATGTTTTTCAAGCGCGCGAGCAGCTCGCCTGCGCCAAAAGTGACAAAAAATAACGCTTGCGCTTAACGCGATCACGCTTTACGGACTTGCTTTTTTCAGAAACGTGCTATAATGAAAAACGAATTTTGTAAACGCGGCGTGCGAGGTGATCAGAGGTAGCATATGGCAGGTGAGAGCGCGGACGATAAACAAACGACTCCCGAAGGTATGGGCGATCTATTGCAGTCGGTTCCAGTTGAAATTCGTCCAAACGGGACGGCTGAGCCTGCACTGCAGGATGCTGCCAAGACGGACTTATTTAAAGATACAAGTGGTCTGACGGGCGCGGGCGCGATCCGCTCGGATGAGACGGCTGAGCCTGTGTCGCAGAGTATCGACAAGCTGAGCGCACTTGAGGATATGGGCGAGCTGCTGAGGACAGGTCCAGTCCAGATCGGCTCAGGTGAGACGGTCGAGCCTATGCCGCAGAATATTAACAAGCTGAGCGCACTTGAGGATATGGGCGAGCTGCTGAGGACGGGTCCAGTCCAAATCGGCTCAGGTGAGACAGCTGAGCCTGTGCCGCAGGATGTCAGTTGTCCGCGCTGCGGACACGCCATGCGCAAAGGCGAGCTGATCTGCCCAAGCTGTGGCTTCGCCATGAGCGAGTCCATAGAGACGCATCGCATTGAAGAATCGGAAGCACGGCTGCCGTCTGGTCCTCAACGGGCAGGCGAAGCGATCGTCGACTCAGAAAAACCGATCTCTTTCGAAGTGAATGGCGAAGTTCTGAACTTTTCTATTCACGAGACGCTCATCATCGGGCGGCACGCAGGTCCAGACCCGGTGCCAGATGTTGATTTGACGCCGTTCGGCGCAGAAAAGTGTGGCGTCTCGCGCCGCCATGCACAGCTGAAGCGGCGCGGCAATCTGATCTACATCGTTGATCTGAACAGCACCAATAGAACATTCCTGAACGGATACCGCCTGATCCCAGGTGGCGAGCGATTGCTGCGCAACGGCGATGAGCTTCGGCTCGGTCAGTTGAAGATTCGCGTGCGCTTCTAGACGCTAGAGCGCTGCCACTGCCAGCGCGAGCGCTTCGCGCACATTCTGCGCGCTGAAAGCTGCCCACTGCGCCAGAAGTGACTCGCGCAGGCGCGCTTGATCGGCTTGGCGCGCTGCCAAATAGCGCTCAAGGGCGCGCTTGCCGCGCCGCAGATCAGGCAGGTAGGTCGCGCTCAAGTGCGCTGCCACTTTGGCATCTTGCAGCTCGCCAAGAAAGTCTTGCAACGCCTTGCAGGCTTCGATGGCTATCTCAGCCTGCGCGCCGAGCAGCTCGCCAAATGCCTCGATCAGATAGCGCAGGCGCTTCACTTCAATGCGCAGCGCGTGTAAGCGCTCAAGGCTCGCCGTCGGCAAGTGCGGTTCGTAAGCGCGCACGACGCCATACTGCTCGTAGATCAAACGCGGCGCGATCTCACAGACGCGGCGCGGCGTCGGCTGATCGTCGGGCAGCTCGCGAGCGGCTGCCAACGGAGTCTGCACAAAGGCAGCAAAATCGCTCAAAAAAGCATTGTACGCCGCGCTGTGCAGATGATCGAGCAGCTGCTCGCGCAGTTCAGCGTGCCGCTCGCCAAGCTGCGCATTGATCAGGCGCAGCTCACGACGCTTCACTGCAGGCTGCGCTTTGGTGTATTCGATCAAATGCTCGCGGTAGACGTCTAGGTCGCGCACACTGCCGAGCAAGGCTGCCGTCTGCTTCAGCGCAGCGCGCAATGGCTTGAGCGGACGCGCGTGATAGTATGGGCGGAAAATGCGCAAGGTGCTGCGCAGGCGGCGCGTCGCCACGCGCATTTGGTGAACGGCTTCGCTATCGTCGCTCGCCAGCACGTCCGCTTGCCTTGCCAGCAACTTGCCGAAGTGAAATGCCAGCACTTTGCGTCCGCCTTCGCTCATCAGATCGTCGGCTCTCAAGTTCGGACGCTCAGGCGCTTCAAAAGCGAGCGGCGCGATTGTCCTTTCCACAGGCGTTCGAAAAACCTCACTTTCTTAACGCATACTTAATTTTACATATTTCGCTTGAAAAAGGCGAGGTTGAAATGAGCGCGCGTCTGATTCAAGTAGAAAATTGGCGAGATAAGCTGCGCAGCTTGCACAGCACGCCGATTCAGCATATGCTTGGAGCGTGGCTCATTGGCTTGCGGCACATGGAGCGACGTGCTATGAAGCGTCTGGCGACCATTTTTTTGAGTGTCCTCGTTTTTTTCAGTCTATTCAGTGCGCAACCTGCGCCAAGCTACGCTGAGTCCGCCGAACACGGCGCGCAGCTGACGGCGCAAGGCGAGACAGGCGTCGTGGCGACCGTCAAAGCGGAGCGCTTGAACGTGCGGCGCGCGCCGCGCGCTAGTGGCGGCTCGCTCGGCTTGCTGACGCGCGATAGCGTCGTGCCGCTCATCGGACGCAATCGCGTCAGCACATGGCTAGAAGCGGTCACGCCGTTCGGCGTCGGTTGGATTGACGCGCGCTGGGTCAGCACGAATGTAAGCATCTTGAACTTGCCCATCACGGACGATCAGGTGTTGCCTTTTGCGACCGTGACGACTTCAGCGTTGGTCTTTGTGCGGCGCGGACCAGCCGTCGAGTACGCCATTGTAGATCGGCTGCGCTTTGGCGATGAAGTGGACGTGATCGGCTTGCACAGCAGGAATACGCACGTTGAAGTCGTGACGCCGCGCGGACGGACGGGCTGGGTCGTTTTAGAGGCAGTGCGCGTGGAAGGCGATCTGAGCGAGCTGCCGTTCAGCGATCTGACTGTGACGCCGCTCGCCAAAGTCAACGCTTTTCGTCTGCGCGTGCGCCAATTGCCCAGCGAGAGCGCGCCTGTGATCGGCACGGCGCGGCTAGGCGTCGCCTACGATATCGTCGGCGTCTCGCCTGATGGCGCATGGCTCGAGATCACGGGCGACTTTGGACGCGGCTGGGTGCTGCGCCGTTTCGTGATCGTGATCGGCAATTTGGAGCAGTTCGGCTTAGGTCACTAGGCTTCGGCGGCGTCATCGGCGCGCTCGCGCTCGCGAAAACTGAGACGGATCGGCGTGCCGAGAAAGCCATAGGCTTCTCTGATCTGATTCTCAAGGTAGCGCTCATAGCTGAAGTGGAGCAGATCGCGGCTGTTGATATAGAGCAGAAACGTGGGCGGATCGACGCGCACTTGCGTGCCGTAATAAATCTTCAAGCGGCGACCAGTGCCGCTAGGCGGCGCATGGCGCAGTTGCGCTTCGCGCAGCAGCTTGTTGAAGGCGCTGGTCGGGATGCGCGTCAGCCGCTCTTCCTGCACACGCGCGGCGGTTGGCAAGACAGTGTGAATGCGCTGACCTGTCAGCGCGCTGATGAATAGGATCGGCGCGTAGCTGATGAAATCGAAGCGATGGCGGATGATGCGCGTGAACGCGTTCATGGTATGCTCGTCTTTCTCAAGCGCGTCCCATTTATTGACGACGATCACGCAGCTGCGATGCGCATCCTTGATCATGCCTGCGATGTGCGTGTCTTGCGCCGTGACGCCTTCAACCGCGTCCAGCAGCAGCAACGCTACATCAGCGCGCTCCAGCGCCTTTAGCGCGCGGATCACGCTGAATTTCTCAATGCCGGGCGCGATGCTGCCGCGCCGACGCAAGCCTGCCGTGTCAATCAAGGTGACAGGCATGCCTTGCCAAGTCAGGCGCGTATCTATCGCGTCGCGCGTGGTGCCTGCGATCGGGCTGACGATGACGCGCTCTTCGCCGATCAAACGGTTGAATAGGCTGCTCTTGCCGACGTTCGGTCGTCCCAGAATGGCGATCTTCAGGCTATCATCTTCAGGCGCTTCGAAATCTTCGGCAGGCGCGTGACGAAAGGCGTCTACGATGGCGTCCAGCAGATCGCCAGTGCCCGTGCCGTGCAAAGCGCTGATCGGATAGACTGCTTCGCCGAGTCCGAGCGCGTAAAATTCGAAGGCGTCCACACGGCGCGTCTCGTTATCCGCCTTGTTGGCAGCGATGAGGATCGGCTTTTGCGTACGGCGCAGGATATCGGCGACTTCTTGATCGGCAGCAGTGATGCCTTGCGCGGCATCCACCAACATGACGACGACATCGGCATCTTGAATGGCGAGCAGCGCCTGCGCGCGAATTTGCGGCACGAAGTCAACGCTTGCCTCAGAGAGCGGCGCAGCATCTTTGTGCGCTTCGTACATCTCAATGCCACCAGTATCCACCAGCGTGAAAACGACGCCGCGCCAATCCGAGTCGCCGTAGATGCGGTCGCGCGTAGTGCCGGCGATCTCGCTCGTCACTGAGCGCTGCTCGCCGATCAAGCGGTTGAACAGGGTAGATTTGCCTACGTTCGGGCGTCCCACAAGGGCGACAATTGGTTTGCGCATGGCTCAACTTGCCTCTGACGAAAAATCCCCGTGTGCGCGGGGACGATAAATGGGCGCTAAGGGACTCGAACCCCTGACTCCTTCGGTGTAAACGAAGTGCTCTGCCAGCTGAGCTAAGCGCCCGCTCCTATTTTTTATTTTACAGGAATCAGGACAATTGGTCAAGGTGCGCAGCGCGCCTATGCCAAGCCCAGCCGCTGACGGCGCTCTTCAAGCTGCGCTTCAAGAGTCGCATCGCCGATCTGCTGCTCAAGCTCGGCAGAAAGGCGCGTGGTCGCCATTTCAAGGCGCGCATCAGCCACATCCATCTGCGAGCGAACATCTTCCATGATCTGGCGCGTGCGCGTATCTGAAATCTTCTCCACATCTTTGATCGAGCGCGCCACGATGTTCTTGCTCCTGATCAGCTCCAGCATCGTGGCAACCTGATCGCGCTGTGCGCGCAGCACGTCCACCTTGCTCTGCAGAGTCTGCACGACGTCAATCAAGGTGTTGTAAGCGCGGCTCTGGCGCTCGTACTGCACCTTGTAAGTCTGCGCGATCTCCATCAGGCTGTTCAAGCGCACCATGTGCGCTTTGGCAGCCGCTTCTCTGCCCGCTTTGAGCGCTTGATCAATTTGCAGGTCAAGGCGCGCTGCCTCGTCGGCAGCTTGATCGTACTTGGCGCGCAAGGTTCTGACGGTCGCCTTCAGGTCAACCAAAGCGCTCTGGATCAGCTTCATGCTGTTCTCAGCTTGGCGGATGTACTCGTCGAAGACGGCGACCGAGTTGGTCTGCAAGGCGCGGTCAACCAAGCTGTGCAAAGTCGCCGAGACCAAGATGCCGATTTTTTGTAACAGATTCATGAAATTCTCCGCTCCTGACCTGCCCGTGAAGCCTTTGGCGTATTGTAGCGCCGATCCTGAGCTTTTCACAAAAATTTGGCAAAATCAACGCCTGCGCCTTTGACAAAAGGCTGTTATGATTAGCATAGAACTTAGGCTGCGGCGCGCACGGCGTCGCTGAGAGTGAACGACCTTGACCAAGTCCACAAAGCGCATTGAACTTCAGTGTACCTATTGCGATTGGATCGGCTCGTACGACCGTCCCTTGAACGCTTGTCCGAAATGCGGCGAGAGCATCCTGCGCGCGCGCTATGACCTTGCCGCCCTGCGGCGGGGCGGTTGGATTGATAAAGTGATGGCGCGCGAGCCAGGCTTGTGGCGCTACCACGAGCTGCTGCCGATTTACGATACGCAGAACATCGTCTCGATGGGCGAAGGCGGCACGCCGCTTTTACAGGCGCGTAATCTTGGCATGATGCTCGGCTTGAAGCATTTGTACATCAAAGATGAGCGACAAGGTCCGACGGCTTCTTTCAAAGATCGGCAGGCGTCGGTCGCCATCTCGGTCATGCGCGAGCGCGGCATTCGCGAGGCAGTGGTGGCGTCTACAGGCAACGTGGCGATCGCTTATTCGGCATTCGCGGCACGCGCAGGCATCAAGCTCTGGGCATTCCTGACCAGCATGGTGCCGGGCGAAAAAATGCGCGAGGCAGCGCTCTACGGCGGCGAGGTCATCAAGGTGACCGGCACCTACGATCATACCAAAGTGGTCGCCAATGGCTTTGCCAAGCAGCGCGGCTTGTACGTGGATCGCGGCATTAAGAGCATCGCCGCCGTCGAGAGCATGAAGACGATGGCGTTTGAGATTGCGCAGCAGCTGGGCTGGCGCTCGCCAGATTGGTTCATTCAAGCGGTCAGCGGCGGCATGGGACCGATCGGCGTGGCGAAAGGCTTCGAAGAGCTGATCGCGCTTGGCTTGGCGGATAAAATTCCTGCGCTCGGCGTGATCCAATCCGCCGGCTGCGCGCCGATGGTACATGCCTTCAAACACGGGCGAACAGTGGCGACGCCTGTGGAAGAGCCGAAGACAGTCATCGCCACGCTTTCCACAGGCGATCCTGGACGCGCTTATGAACAATTGAACAATCTGATCAGCGTGCATGGCGGCGCGATGGAAGACGCGACGGATGAAGAGGCATTCAACGCCTTGCGCTTGTTGGCGCGCACGGAAGGCTTATCTGTTGAGCCTGCCACAGCGGTCGCCTTCGCCGGCTTGATCAAATTGGCGCGGCGCGGCATCATCAAGCCTGACCAGGTCGTGGTGGTCAACTGCTCAGGACACACGTTCCCAGTGGAGAAGCAGATTCTGGGCGAGCAGTTCGCGCGCTCAGTGGATGTCAGCGAGCAGAGCGGGCGAATCTCGCTGCCGGCGGAAGGTTTGTTGGCTGCCCTTGAGCAGATCGAGACTTCGGCACGGCGCGTGGTGGTCATTGAAGATAACACAGATGCCGGCAGGCTGATCGAGCGCATTTTGAAGGTGCAAGGCAACTATGAAGTGCATCTGGCGAGCGGCGGCGCCGAAGGCGTGGTTTTGGTGGAGCGCCTGAAGCCTGATGTGGTGATCACAGACCTGATGATGCCCGATATTGACGGCTTCCGCGTGATTGACGCGCTGAAAGCCGATCCGAACACAGCGCATATCCCGATCATCGTGCTGACGGCGAAAGAGCTGACTGTGCATGAGCGCCTGCGCCTGAACGGGCAGATCGAGCAGTTGTTGCAAAAAGGCTCTTTTATGGATGAGGACTTGCTACAGAGCATTGTGAAGGCGTTAGGCTGAGGCACCAAGGCGGAAAGCGCGCAATGGATAACCGCATCACTATCTTGTATATCGAAGACGATCCGGGCAGCCAAGTGTTAGTGGAGCGTGTGCTGGGCGACGCAGGCTTCCGCGTGGTGACTGCCTCGCGTGGCTTGGAAGGGCTAGAAGCGGCTGCGCGGCACATGCCAAACCTGATCCTGATGGATATCAACCTACCTGATATGACCGGGCGCGAGATCACCACGCGCCTGCGCGCCGACGAGCGCTTCCGCCACGTGCCGATCGTGGCGCTCACCGCGCAGAGCCAAGCCGGCGAGCGCGAGAAAGCCATTGCAGCAGGCTTGACGGGCTACCTGACCAAGCCGATTGACATTGACGCTTTCCCAAGCCAAGTGGCGCATTATCTCTCAGGCGCTAGGGACGCGGTCAGCCTAGACGCGCTGGCACAGGCGCAATTCGCCTACAATAGCGAGTTGGTCTTGCGCCTTGAGCAGAAAGTGCGCGAGCTGGAGCAGAGCAATGCCGAGCTGCGCCGTCTGGATAAGGTCAAGGAAGATTTCATCCAGCTGACCGCGCACGAGCTGCGCACGCCGATGACGCTGATCTACGGCTACAGCCGTTTGATTCAGGAATCGCCTGTGGTCAAGCGCTTGAAGAGCGAATCGCCTGAGGTGAAGGCGTTCATTGACGGCTTGGTCGAGTCCATCGAGCGCATGTCGGGCGTGATCAACGAGATTTTGACCATCTCGCGGATTGCCACAGGGCGCATCGAGCTGGCAATTGGACCGGTCAACCTGATGCGGACGATGGAGCGCGTCTTCCAAGAGATAGGACAAGCTGCGCGGCAACGCAATCAATCTTTCACCTACGATGCGCGCCAATTTCCGACGTTGGTGCAAGCGGACGCCGATCTGATCGCCTTGGCGCTCTCAAACGTGATCGGCAACGCCATCAAGTACACGCCTGATGGCGGCGTGATCAGCGTGACGGCGCGCACCAGTCCGAATAGCGTGCTGATCGCCGTGAAAGACACAGGCATCGGAATCAATAAAGATGAGCAGCAACGCATCTTCGATCGCTTTTACACTGCCAACAATACGCAGCTGCACTCGACCAGCAAGACGGCTTTTCGCGGCGGCGGCTTAGGCTTAGGCTTGGCGATCTGCAAAGGGATCATCGAGGCGCACGGCGGCAGAATTTGGGTGGAGAGCGAAGGGCGCGATGAAGTGAAGCTGCCCGGCAGCACATTCTACATCGAGCTGCCGTTGCACGCGCCTGCCATCCGCCGCACGATAACTTGAGGAAAACGGGCTGAGCCAGTGAATGAACGTCCTAGCACGCGCAACCTGCTCGCGCTGATGCTCTATCCAACCTTTCTAGGCATGGCGCCTGTGCTGGGCAAGCTGGCGCTCAACGGACAAGCCGATCCGTTCACCATCGCCGCCTTGCGCACAACTGCAGCCGCCGCCATTTTATGGGCAGTTTACTTGGTCTTCTGGCGCAAATACATCTTCATCTATCCGGCAGGTCTGCTGGGCTGTGTGATGGTCGGCACGGTCAACGGCGTTGGCTCGCTCTTCTATTACAACGGCTTGAACTATCTCGATGCATCGGTCGCGCAGCTGCTGAACAGCACTTACCTGATTTTTGTGGTCGTGTTGGCTGCCGCCGATGGACACAAACTCTCGCGGCGCACGATCTTGCGCGCCTTCTTGGCGCTGATTGCCGTGTCGCTCATCACGCAAGGCGTCCAGCGCGACTTCGACTGGTTCGGCGTCGGCTTGATGATCGGCAATGCGATTTTGTTCGCAGGCACGTTCATCCTGAGCCAGCGCGTGCTGTACGAGATGCCTGCGCAGACGGTCGCGCTATACGTGCTGACGACCATGGCAGTTGTCGTCGTGCTGGCGCGCCTGATCGTCGGCTACGAATTCGCGCCGCTCAGCGGCGAGACGCTCAACGCAATCCTTGCGCTCGGCGTCACGACGGCGCTGGCGCGCTTGACCATGTTCTTCAGCGTCAAGCGCATGGGCAGCCTGCAGACTGTGCTGGTCGGCATTTCAGAGACGGCTGTGGCGATTTTATTGGCGTTCATCCTGCTCGGCGATCAGTTGGCGCTCATCCAATGGCTTGGCGTGGCAGTTTTGCTGGTCAGCCTGTTGCTCATCCGCCGCGAGGACATTCGCAGCCGCGCCACAGGCGAGATGTTGCCTGTGCCGATCTCAGGCATTGGCTTTCCGTCAATTAGCTTTCAGCGCGCCGCGTTCACACGGGCATTTCTAGGCGATCAAGCCATGAAAAAGCTCTCTGAGCGCAAAGACCTGACGCCTGAAGAAGCTGAGATGATTCGCCAACTGATCGACTCGCTGCGCTCGTGATGGCTGGGCTACACTTGAGCAATCATCAACAACTGTAGAAGGATACTCACGCCATGCGCGTTATCACTAATGAACTTCGCATCAAGCAAGGTCGGCGGCTTGGCACGATCTTGTTCTTCGTCAGCTTGTTCGTGCTGACTGCCGGGCTGATCCTGAGCAACTTCCTGACCATCGATCCGAATGTGCTGGTGTTCGTGCCATGCTTGATCATGCCTGTCGGCTTGGTCACCACGCTGCTCTCAGTGCGCCTGACCAACGAATGGGTGCGCGTGCCGCGTCCTGAAGAAGCGATCGCTGAAGGCTTAGCAGGCATCAATCGGCGCAGCGTGCTGTTCAACTACTTTCCGCCTGCTAATCATATCCTGCTCACGCCTGAAGGCGTCTACACGCTGACCACGCGCTTTCAGATGTCGCGCTTCAAAGTGACAGGCGATCACTGGCTAGATTACAAGCGGCGCGGACCGTTGGCGCCGTTCTTCCAATTCATGAAGCAAGAAGGTCTGGGCAAGCCGTTTGAGGACGCCGCCATTGACGCGGCGAACGTGCAAGCGCTGATTGACGCCGCCTTGCCTGACTCTGGCATTGAAGTGCAGCCGATTGTCGTCTTCACGCATCCGCGAGCTATTTTGGAGCTGGAAGCGCCGAGCATCCCTGTCGTCTATGCCAGTCCGAAGAAGAAGCCTTCGATCAAGAGCGCGTTGCGCGAGGTGAAGCGCGAGCGGCGCAAAACAGGCTTTGAGCTGCTGAGCGAAGAAGAGATGCACGCCATCGAGATGGCGCTGATCGCCACGCTTGATGAGAAAGCCTTTGAGGAAGCGACTGAGGAAGAGATCGATTGACGCGCAATCGGCTTGCCGCCTGCGTCGCCGTCTTGCTGATCGCGGCGACGCTGCGCATCATCGGCATCGGCGCGCAGTCGTTGCGCGGCGATGAAGCCTTCACAGCGCGCTACTGGACGTTGCCGCTCGCTGCGCTGACCGCGCCTGACGGCTTGGCATGGCGCGAGCCACATCCGTTCGGCGCGTTCATCGCCTTTGGCGCGTGGCGCGCGTTAGCAGGCGAGCGCGAGCTTGCCTTGCGGATGTTGCCTGCGCTCACCAACTTGTTGGGCGCGGCGGCAGTCTATGGCATAGCGCGCCGTCTGTTCAGCGATCAGCGCGCTGCGCAGGCAGGGCTGTGGGCAATGCTGCTCTGGGCGTGCAATCCGTACCTGATCTGGCACAGCCAAGACGTGCGGAACTATGCGCTGTGGTCAGGCGTGAGCGCACTGGCGCTCTACCTGCTCATCCGAGCTGCCGATCGCGGCACGCGGCACGCTTGGCTGCTCTACGCGCTTGTGGAGATCGTCGCGCTGTACCTGTTTTTCCTCGAAGGCGTGCTGCTGGCATTGCACGGACTGTATATCCTGCTGCTCAGACGGCGCGCGTTGCGCGCATGGCTGCTGGCGCTCGCCTTGATCGCGCTGGCGCACGTGCCGAGCGCAGTGCAAGGCGCGGCGCTGCTGCAGAGCGGCTATAGCGGCACAGTCGGCAGCGCTGATCTCGCTGCATTGCCAACCTTCTGGACTGTTCTGCTGCTCGGCGATCTGAGCGCACCTGCGCTTGGCGCGTCGGCCTCGCTCCTGCTGCTGATCGGAATATTGTTCCTGCCGCCGCGCTTGCGCTTGTACGTCGCGCTCAGCGCCAGCTTGCCGCTCGCGCTGCTCTACGCGGTCGCGACGCGCTTGAATGTGTTCGATCCGCGTTACGTCCTCGCGATCGTGCCGTTTGGCGCGCTCATCTTGGCGCGCATGGCGGCGCAGCGGCACGTGCTGATCGGCACGGCACTGATCGCATGTCAGCTGGTCGCGTTGGCGCCGTATCGCGCGGCGGATTATCACAAAGCGGCGGATTGGCGCGCTTGGGCTGCCTTTTTGCAAGCGCAGACAGTTGCGCAGGACACGCTGATCGTGACGCCTGCCGATCTGCCGAGCGGCGCGACCGATCCTGCCATCGGTTATTACTACACACAGCCTGCGCGCGTCTTGGTGTTGCCTTATCCGAAGGCGGATACAGAGGCGTTCGTGCGCGCGGCGCTGGCTGAGAGCCGCGCAGTGTGGTTCACGCCGACGGGCAGCGACGGACGCGATGTGTTAGCAGCGTTGGAGCGCTATGGCGAGCTGCAGGGCGCGTTCGCGGTCGGGCGCGGTTTCCGCGTGTGGCGCTTCGCCAAACGTTAGCGTTTCACAAGCGCGCAGCTGCGCAGCTTGCAAGTGAAGCTATCGGTATGTATGCTTATCGTGTTGCATAAATGTCAGTTCAAAGCGCCTTTGCGCTGCTCGCAACACTCAAGCGGAGTCTGCGGTAAGAGGCTCTGGAGGATGTGTAAGGTATGGTGATGAAAAAGCTGCTCAAAAGCATCTTCGGCGATCCGAACGAGCGCGATCTGAAGCGCTACCGTGAGGTCGTGGAAGTGATAAACAGTCTCGAAGCGCAGATGAAGGCGCTCACGAACGAACAACTGCGCGCTAAAACGGACGAATTCCGTCAGCGCTTGGCAGATGGCGAGACGCTCGACGATCTGTTGCCTGAGGCGTTCGCCGTCGTCCGCGAGGCGTCCGTGCGCACCATCGGCTTGCGCCACTACGATGTACAGCTGATCGGCGGCATGGTGCTGCACGACGGCAAGATCGCCGAGATGAAGACGGGCGAAGGCAAGACGCTCGTGGCGACGCTGCCGCTGTATCTGAACGCTCTGACGGGCAGAGGCGCGCATTTGGTCACGCCGAACGACTATCTGAGCAAGTTCGGCTTGCAGAGCATGGGACCGATCTATCACTTCCTAGGGCTGCGCGCGGCGGTCATTCAGAACGCGGCAGCCGATCCATCGCGCGGCTCTTTCCTCTACGATCCGACCTTCGCCAGCGATGACGATCGCTACCAATATCTGCGTCCGATCTCGCGCCGCGAAGCCTACGAGGCGGATATCACTTACGGCACGAACAATGAGTTCGGCTTCGACTATCTGCGCGATAACATGGTGCGCACCAAAGACGAGATGGTGCAGCGCGGTCACGTCTACGCGATTGTGGACGAAGTGGACAACATCCTGATTGACGAGGCGCGCACGCCGCTCATCATCAGCGGCGTGGCTGAGCAGCCGCGCGAGTACTATCAGCTCTTCGCCAAGCTGGTGCGCGACCTCAGACCGAGCAGCGAAGAGAGCATCGCCGCCAAAGCGCCCGATGGCGACTATGTGGAAGACCCAAAGACGCGCACAGTCTTCTTGACCGAGCAAGGCACGGAGAAGATTGAACAACGCTTGCGGCGCGCAGGTCTGTTGCAAGGCGATGAGCTTTACGCGCCTGAGAACTCTGAGATGATTCCTTACCTCGATAATAGCCTGCGCGCTCTGGTCATCTACGAGCGCGATAAGGACTACATGGTCGAGAATGGGCAGGTCATCATCGTGGATGAGTTCACAGGGCGTCCGATGTATGGACGGCGCTTCGCGGAAGGCTTGCATCAAGCGATTGAAGCGAAGGAAGGCGTCACCGTCCAGCGCGAGAACATGACGCTCGCCACGATCACCTTCCAGAACTATTTCCGTCTGTACGAAAAGTTGAGCGGCATGACTGGCACGGCGCTCACAGAAGCGGACGAATTCTGGCAGATTTACAAGCTGGAAGTGGTCGCTATTCCGACGCACCTGCCGAACATTCGCGTTGACCTCGAGGTTTTGGTCTTCATGAACGAGCGCGCTAAGTGGGATGCCATTTTGCGCGATATCAAAGAGCGCCATGCGCGCAAACAGCCAATTTTGATCGGCACGGTCGCCATTGAGACCAGCGAGCGGCTCAGCAAGCTACTGGATAAGGCGGGCATTCCGCACAACGTGCTGAACGCGAAGCAGCACGAGCGCGAGGCGATCATCATCGCGCAGGCAGGGCGTCCGGGCGCTGTGACCATCGCCACGAATATGGCAGGGCGTGGCGTGGATATCTTGCTGGGCGGCAATCCAGAAGGGATTGCGCGCGATAAGCTGCGCAAGCAAGGCGTGGATATCACTGAGGCGACGCGCGAGCAGTGGCAGGCGGCGCTGGCAGAGGCGAAGGCGGAATGCAGCCGCGATCGCGAGATCGTGGTGGCTGCCGGCGGCTTGTACGTGATCGGCACTGAGCGTCACGAGGCGCGCCGCATTGATAATCAGCTGCGCGGTCGCTCGGGACGGCAAGGCGATCCGGGCGAATCGCAGTTCTATCTCTCACTGGAAGACGAGCTGATGCGGCGCTTCGGCGGCGAGCGCGTCAAGAATCTGATGAAGACGCTGCGGATGCCTGAGGATGAGCCGATCAAAAATCGCCTGATCTCATCTTCGATTCAACAGGCGCAGATTCGGATTGAAGGCTACAACTTCGATCTGCGCAAGCGCGTGCTGGAATACGACGATGTGGTCAACAAACAACGCGAGGTGATCTATAAGCAGCGCCGTCAGGTGCTGGAAGCGCCGAACCTGCGCGAGCAGATCGAGAAATGGATCGCGGAAGAGATCACGGCGCTCGTCGGCGAGCATTACACGGATGTGCCGCCTGAGAGCGACGATGACGAGGCGTGGAAGCCTGACGACTTGTATCGCGCTGCGCTGGCGCTGTATCCTGTGCCATCTTGGATCAAGCCTGAACGCTGGGCGCAGATGGACGAAGAGGAAATCGCGCTTGAGCTGACTAAAGGCGCGCTCGAAGTCTACGATGGAATCGAGGCGGCTGTCACAGCGGCGCGCGACGCTGAGGCGATGCGCCAATTGGAGCGCGACGTGATCCTATTCACGATGGATCAGCTCTGGGTGCGCCATTTGACCGATCTGGACATGCTGCGCGAAGGCATTTGGTCAGTGGCGATTGGCAATCGCGATCCGCTCGTGGAATACAAGCGCGAAGCCTATCAGATGTGGACGGCGTTGCAAGCTGAGATACGGCGCGGCATCGTGCGGACGGTCTTGCGCATCGAAGTTGAGCCGAAGCAGCCTGCGGCGCCTGCCGTCGGCACGACCAACGGCACGCCGAACACGATCGGCGCCAAGCAAGTGCGCGCCACGCACGCTTCGATCAGCGCCTATGACGCGCCGAAGCCTGCCGTGCGTCCGCAGCCTGTGCGCGAGAGCGCGCCTGAGCCTGACCGCGCCGATATCTGGAGTCGCACAGGGCGCAACGATCCGTGCCCGTGTGGCAGCGGCAAAAAGTATAAGAACTGTCACTATCCGATCATTCAGCGGCAGCGCGCTGTGGTAGATCAGAGCGAGGTGAAGCGCACGGTCAAGCGACGGCGCTGAAAGTGCCGCAACAGTGGACAGCCTTGCTCTGCACCAGCTCTTAATAGCGCTCACATGGCTGCTGCTGACGCTGCTGATGTTCGTCTTATGGTTGTTAGCGCGCTTTTTCGAGCGGCTCTCAGCCAAGCGCACGCATTATCGCTGGTTGCTCGTGCCAAGCGCGTTGTTCACGGTCGCCGCCGTGACCGCTATCGTCACGCCTGAGAGCGCGCTCGCCTATGGCACAGCATTTTTAGGCGGTCTGTGGCTCGGCGCATTTTGCCTCAGCCTGTACCGCAAGATGACGTTGCGTTGATCCTGCACAGAGGTAGCTATGCCTGAAGCAGAGTTCTATCCGCTTTTGTTCGAGCCTTCGCTGCACGTCAAGGTCTGGGGCGGACGGCAGCTTGAGCATCGGCTGGGCAAGCATTTGCCAACTGCCGAGCCATACGGCGAATCGTGGGAGATTTTCTGGCGCAATCGGATTGCGAACGGCGCTGAGCGCGGCAAGCAGCTCGGTCAGCTGATCAGCGAGCAGCCGTTGGCGCTGAGCGGCAAAGCGGAGGCTGACGCCGAGTTTCCGCTCTTGGTCAAGTTCATTGACGCGCAAGATTGGCTCTCTGTGCAAGTGCATCCGGACGATGCTTTGGCGCTCGCCTTAGAAGGCGAGCCGCGCGGCAAGACCGAGTGCTGGTACATCGTGGATGCAGCGCCTGACGCGCAGATCATCTATGGCTTTGCGCAGGCGACCGACGCTGAGACGTTCAGGCGCGCCATCGCCGAAGGACGTGCGCGCGAGCGCCTGCAGTTCGTGCCTGTCCAAGCTGACGATTTCATCTTCGTGCCAGCTGGCACGCTGCACGCGATTGGCACAGGCGTCTTGCTCTACGAGCTGCAGCAGACGAGCGATACGACCTATCGCGTCTATGACTGGGATCGGCTTGGGCTGGACGGCAAGCCGCGTCCGTTGCATCTTGAGAAGGCACTGCGCTGTACGCGCTTTGAGGTCGCGCCGCGCGCCAAAATGCCATACATCATGCAAGATATCGCTGACGGCGTGCGCCATGCGCAACTGATCGACGGCGACTACTTCCGTCTTGAACGTCTTGCGTTGCAGCCTGAGGCGCGTTGGCAGCTTGACGCGGCTGAGCGCGCGCGCTTGCTGACCGTCATACGCGGCGCGCTGCTGCTGCAGACTGCACACAACGCCCAGCCGCTCAGTCTGCCGCATGGCACATCCGTCTTCGTGCCTGCTTGCCTGAGCGTCACTTTGAAAGCGCTCAATGCGCTGACGGAAGTCTTGCTGGCAGCAGAGACGCGCTGAGCGAAACAAGCTATACTCTAACACAGGCGTTGAGAGTGAGAAGCGAGGTCGCCTGTGTTTGATCTGGTCGGTAAAACGCTCGGCAGCTATATGCTCAGCGCGCTCATCGGACGCGGCGGCATGGCGACGGTCTACAAAGCGCGCCAACAGACCGTCAACCGCGAAGTGGCGATCAAAGTGATGAACGAGCGCGCCGAAGCCGAGTCGCCTGAGTATCAGCGCTTCGTGCGCGAAGTGCAGATCATCGCCAATCTAGAGCATCTGCACATCTTGCCGATCTACGATTACGGACAAGTGGACGGCTATCCGTACATCGTCATGCGCTATCTGGAAGGCGGCAGCCTGAGCAAGCGTCTGCGCGATAGAAGCCTGAATTTAGAAGACGTTGAGCGCTTGCTGAAGCAAATCGCCGATGCGCTTGACTACATACACACCAAAGGCGTCATTCACCGCGATTTGAAGCCGCACAACGTCCTGCTAGATGCGCAAGGCAACGCTTACCTGTGCGATTTCGGCATCGCCAAACTCTCAGGCACGCACGGCTTGACGCGCACGGGCGAAGCCGTCGGCACGCCATCTTACATGGCGCCTGAGCAATGGCAAGCGCTGGCTGTGACGCCACAGACGGATATCTACGCGCTCGGCGCGATTCTCTTCGAGATGCTGACAGGCGAGCCGCCGTTCCGCGCTGAGAACGTCTTCTCGCTGATGTACAAACATCTCAACGACCTACCGCCATTGCTCGGCGCGTATCGCACCGACCTGCCGCCTGCTGTGGATAGCGTGATCCAGCGCGCGCTCGCCAAATTGCCTGCCGATCGCTTCGAGACGGCAGGCGCGTTAGCGCAAGCCTTCAACGCTGCGCTGCGCGCAACACAAGGGCACCGCACTGTCCCTGCGCAAGCGCGCACTACAACAAGCTTGCTGGCGCCTGTGCAGGCGCCAACCGTCTCGTTCAAGCCGCCTGAGACCTTCGTGGAGCATGGCTGGGCGCTAGAAGCCTTCCAGCGTTGGTGCGCCGATCGGACGGCTGTGCCTGTGCTGTACGTGGTCGGTGCGCACGGCATTGGCAAAAGCACGCTGATGCGCCGTTTTGCCCAGCTGATCGGCGAGCGCGTCATTCACTACGAGCTGATCAGCAGTCAAGCGCGCAGTCTCGATCCGCGCATGTTCGTGGATAGCGTCGCTTGGCAGCTGGGCAGTTTTTTGCCTGTTGACCAAGAAGCGCCGACCGGCGATGCGCTGCGCGAAGTGCTGCTTGAGCCGCGCGAAGCCTTTGAGAGTCGTGTTTTGGCGCCGCTCGCTGAGCTGCCGCCCAATCCGCCGATTTTTTTGCTGATTGACGCCCTTGAGGCAGCTTTTGAGCATTCAGGCGATACCATCGCTGATCTTGTGCGCGCGATGCTCCAGAATTTCCCGGACTCGCTGCGCCTTGTGGTTGCCTCTGCGCCGCATCCTGAGCTAGAGCCGCTCTTCCGCAACGCGCGTTGCCTCGCCTTGCACGCCGATCATGATGAAGATCGCAACGCGCTGTTCGCCACGCTCAGCACGCGCTTCGCCGCGCTCATGCCCAATCTGAGCAGCGGCGACGTTGACCTGACCGCTTTGATCGAAAAGGCGCAAGGCAATCCGCTCTACCTGAACGTAGTGACCGCTTGCCTTGCCTATCAACAGCTGAGCGTGACCGACTTGGGCGCGCTGCCGAGCGGACTCGACGCCTTGTGGGAAGCGCTTCTGTCGCGGCTGAACTCTGAGCGCCTGCCGCTGTATTTGTTGGCGGCTGCGCGCGCGCCGTTGCCCAATCGCCTGTTGGCGAAGCTGCTCGACCTTGAGCCGAGCGCGCTGCCCAACCGTTTGGCGCGCCTGCGTCCGCTGCTACAAGAGTCGGCTGACAGAAGCGCTTGGCAGCTCGCTCACAGCGCTTTGCGCTATTGGCTGCTGGATAACGCGGCTGAGCAGGTGCGCGCTGCGCACCTGCATCTGATCGGGAAGCTGCAGCGCGCCGATCCTGAGGCGATGGAGCTTTACGCGCTGCAGCATCTGCCTGCGCACGCGCTGCGCGCCGAAGGCGGACTCGCCGCATTCGCTTGGCTGACGGATGTAGCGTTTTTGGCGGCGCGGCTGAAGCGCGTCTCAGTGGCAGAAGTGCTGGACGATCTGCTTGAAGCGCGGCTCGCCTTGCGCGATGAAGGTCACTTGGCGCACGCTGCGGCGTTGGAGAGCGTCGCGAAGGCTGTGCAGAGCGCCATTCCGAACATCGGCGGCGATCCGAACGCGCTGTTCGGTCAGCTCTACAATCGCTTGCAGGGCGTGCCTGTCCTCGCCGAGTCGTTGCGCAAGTCGGCTGCGCGTTGGCAAGGCACATGGCTGCGCGTCGTGTGGTCACCTTACGGCGCGCAGCCGCCTGAATCGCTGCTGCTCTGGCGAGGCGCGTCTGTCATGGCGCTCGCCGTCAGCCGCGCGCCGAGCAGCGCCATCAATCGCCTGTCTATCGAGGCGGAAACAGCCGCCGGCATCGCGTGGTTGGCTGCTTGTGCCGATGGCTTTCTGCGCTTGTGGCTTGACGGCGTCTTGGATCGCGAGTGGCTTGCCGTTGAGCGCGGCAGCGTCCTGACCGCTTGTGCGCTCAGCGGCGACGGACGCTACGCGCTGAGCGCCGATCAAGACGGCAAGGCGCACTTGTGGGATATGGCGAGCGGCTTGCGTTTGCATGTGTGGACGCATAGACGCGCTGTGCGCGGTTGCGCGCTGAGCGCCGATGCGACGCTCGCGCTCACGGCGAGCGAAGATCGCTTGCTGCGCTTGTGGGATGTGCAGAGCGGCGCGCTGCGCTCTGAGTTCCACATGCATCCTTCAGCCGTGACGTGCTGCGCATTCGCTTCAGGCGCGAACGGCGCGCGTCTCGCCATCTCGGGCGATGCTGAAGGCGAGCTGCGCTTGTGGGATGCAGCAAACGGCACGCTCATACAGTCCTTCGAGGCACATCGCGGCGCAGTGACGGCGTGCGTAGGTTTGGAAGCGCGGCATCCGCTCCTGATCAGCGGCGGCAGCGATGGACAAGTGCGCGTCTGGGATGCGCGCAACGGGCAGCTCTTGCGCAGCTTGGCGAGTGGCACAAGCGCGATCGCCGATCTAGCGGTCACCTTTGTCGGCGAGCGCTTGCTGATCGCCGCCGCTAACGAAGACAAGACGTTGCGGCTGTGGGACGCGCACAGTGGACGCCTTCTGGCGCGCTACGCAGGGCATCGCACGGCGCTGACCGCCTGCGCAATCGATCCGACAGGACGCCTGCTCTCGTGCGGACGCGAAGGCGCGCTGCGGCTGTGGACATTGCCTGAGACGGCGCAGACGCCGATTGAGTCGCACGGCGCTGAAGTGAAAGGTGTGGCGTTCACGCCTGACTCGCGCCGCGTGGTCAGTGCATCGCTCGATAGAGAGCTGCGCGCCTGGAGCGCTGAGACGGGCGAGCAACTGCAGACCTTGCGCGGACACATCGGCGGCATCTACAGCCTTGCGCTGCGCGCTGACGGTCGCGCCGCGCTCTCTGCGGGCAGCGACCGCACTTTGCGCGCTTGGGACGTGGAGCGCGGCGCGCAGCTGCGCCAATATGGCACGCACAACGACGCTGCGTTAGCGGTTGCGTTCAGCCTGCGACCGCTCAAAATAGCCGCGATGACGCGTCCGAACTGGCTTGTTGCCGGCGGCGGCGCTGAGCGCGTCGTTCGGCTCTACGATGCCGAGAGCGGACAACTTTTGATGACCTTGCGAGGACATCGCGATGCCGTGATCGCCTGCGCGTTCAGTCCGAGCGATGAGCTGTTGCTCTCGCTGAGCAAGGATCGCAGCGCACACTTGTGGTCGTTAGCGAGCGGCGCGCTGCTTCGCGCATTCGCTGAGCCTGAGATCGGTTGCACAGCTGCCGCTTTTCATCCTGAAGGCGCGTTGATTCTCTTCGGCACTGCGGATGGCGCGCTCAGCGTCTTCGACCGGCGCACAGGCGCTATGGCGACCTTTGCGCGCAGCGGCAGCGCGCCAATTGTGGCATGCGGCTACGCGCAGGACGGCGAGCTGCTCTTCAGCGCGGACGCTGCGCGCTGGCTGCGCGTCTATGATGTGCGCACGCAGCAACTCTTGGCAACTTTCCGCGCCGCGCACGCGATCACTTGTGCAGCGGCGGCGCCGAGCGGCGCGCGTTTTGCGATTGGCGATGCTCAAGGCGGTCTGACCGTTGTGCAGCTAGAAGGTCAGCCGAGCGACGGCGGCAGGCGCAACCTGCTCTAGGCGCGTTTGAAGTTCGCGGCTGCCCATTGCCAGGCAGGATTGCCTGACTGTTCCAGCGCCTTGATCGCCGCTTCAACATCGTAGACGACGCGCCGAAGCTCGACATGCGCCGCGCCGTTCTCAAAGGTCGCGATGGCGTAAGATGGACGCGGATCGTCCTTCGGCAAGCCAACGCTGCCGACGTTCACCACGCGCCATGCGCCTAGCTCGCGATCCATGGCGATGTGCGTGTGTCCGCCGACTGCGAAGCGTCCTTCGCGGTCGAGGAAATGATCGAGGATTTCATCGGCAGGCGTCTCGGGCAGCAAGTTGGCTTCATCGTTGCCGGGCGCGCCATGAAAGCCGATCAGCCAGCCATAATGCGGCACGTGCAATTCAAGCTCGCTCGGCAAGCTCGCCAGATATTCAGCGTCAGCGTAGCTCAAACAGCTGATCGTCCAATTGTGGCATTGATCGCGTTGCGTCAGCCAATTGGCGAATTGCGCCCATTCTTCGGCGTTCTTCGGACGCGCCGCGCCGCGTTGACCTGTCACCAAGCGCCGATCCGTGTTGCCGCTGATGACCTTGACGTTCGGCAGCTCGCGCACGCGCTGCAGGCATTCAGCAGGCTGCGCGCCCATCAGGCACAGGTCGCCTAGCACCCAGATTTGGTCAGGCGCTGCGTAAGCCTTCAAATCGGCAAGCACTGCCTCAAGCGCTTGCAGATTGCCGTGAATATCCGAGAGCATGGCGAGACGCATCGTTCAGGACTCCTCTTTCTTGGGCAAAAGCGCTTCCACAATAGCGGCGAAGAGCTGCGCATCCAGCTGATCAGGCTGATTCTGACCTTGATAGTGCTGATGATTGTTGCCGACATAAATGCGCCAGTGCTGTTCGTTATAGGCGACCGATTGAATGTCGCTCAGCTTGTGCGACCAATCGCGGCGATGACCGAGCAGATGCACTTTTTGATCGGTCAGGTAGAACGTGCCGACATCGAGGATTGTCTCATCCGTCGCAGAGAGCGAGCTGCCGCTGCTCTGCTTCAAGGTGACGCCGTTGAAGGTCAGATAGACTGCTTCATCGTAGCTCATGAGCGGCGGCGGCGGCGAGAGGCGCGTTGGCTGTAAGAAGCTCAGGTCGCCGCTGTGCGCCTGACGGACTCGCCAGCGTTGCACGTAGCCGCGCCTGCTGATCTGCATGGCTTCCTCAGCAGTGTGCCAGCGCGTGCCAAATTGGACGGTCATGTAGAAATAGCGCGGCGCGCGGCTGAGCTTTTTGTAGCGAATGCGCCATGCCTGTGGATTTTCAGGCGGACCTGCCTCGAAGAGCGCGACAGTGTGGCAGTGGCTGCACACGAGCGTCGGTAGATCGCTGCCTAGCCCTAGAAATTTGCGCGGCGGCTGCAAATGCGTGCTGCCTTCTGTATGACAGTATAAGCAGCCGAGCAAAGGCGGCGGCGTATACGGTTCGCTCTGGGCAGCATCTGCCGTGCGCTCAGCATCCGACATATCTATGCGCGATCTGCCGCCGCCAGGAAGCCTACGCGATCGCGCACAGCGTTCAGCGTGGCGTTCGCCACAAGGCGCGCTTTTGCCGCGCCTTGCATCAATACCTGATCGATCAAGCCGCCTTCGGCAGTCAGCTCGCGATAGCGCGCTTGGATCGGACGCAAGCCTTCCACTACCACGTCCACGACCGCTTTTTTCAGCTCGCCGTAGCCTTTGCCTGCGAAGCGCGCCTCAATCGCTTCTTTGGTCTCATCCGTGAACGCTTGATAGATGGTCAGCAAGTTATTCACGCCCGCCTTCTCAGGATCGTCTGTGAAGTAGATGCCGCTGCCAGAGTCTGTCACAGCGCGCATGATCTTGCGCTTGATCTGATCAGGCTCATCGAGCATATAGACGGCGTGATAATCGCTCGTCTCGCTCTTGCTCATCTTCGCCAATGGATTATCCAAACCCATGATGCGCGCGCCTGCCTTCGGAAAGAAGCCTTCTGGCACAGTGAACGTCTCGCCGTATTGGCTGTTGAAGCGCTGCGCCAAGTCGCGAGTCAGCTCCAGATGTTGGCGCTGATCGTCGCCGACTGGCACCAAATTGGCTTGGTAGAGCAAGATATCCGCCGCCATCAACGTTGGATAGGTGAACAAGCCTGCGCTGACCGACTCAGCCTGTTGTTTCGCCGCCTTGTCTTTGAATTGCGTCATGCGATTCAGCCAGCCCATCGGCGTGAAGCAGCCTAGAATCCAGCCTAGCTCGGCATGTGCGCTCACGTGCGACTGTACGAAGATCGTCGCATGGTCAGGACGGATGCCGCACGCCAGATAGAGCGCAGCCGTCATGCGCGTGCTGTCGCGCAGCTCAGCAGGCTCTTGTGGCACGGTGATAGCGTGCATATCCACGATGCAATAGTAGCAATCGTAATCATCTTGCAACTGCACCCATTGCTTCAGCGCACCGAGGTAATTGCCGATGGTCAGCCGACCGGAAGGCTGAATACCAGAGAGAATGCGCGGCGGGCGCGTTGAAGTTGTTTCAGGCATAGCATTTCCTAAATGTTAGGCGCGTCAGACGAGACCACAGGCGCGAATTGTAGCATCAGGCGTTGCGGCAAGCAAGGCAGCGCTGCTGCGCCTGCAGTCTGCGCCCGACTGTGTGCCTCAGACGACCAAATTCAACATGCCGCGCTCTGCCACGTAGATCACTTTCTTGATAGCGCCGCCGTTGATGTGCTTCTGCACCTCAGGTGAAGCGAGCGCTAGCGCTACCGCTTCTGACTCAGGCAAGCCTGCCGGCGCCTGCAGCCGCGCGCGCAGCTTGCCGTTCACTGAGACCACCAGCGTGATCTCTTCCTCGCGCGCCGCTTCAGGATCGAAGGCAGGGAACGGCTGATTGTGTACGCTGTACGG
>DAOTWB010000293.1:0-21695 GCA_034436235.1 Anaerolineae bacterium | reverse complement strand
CGCGCTCTTGAGATCATTGATCAGATGCGCATTTCCATCCCTGAGGAAATTGAGAAGGCGAATCGCGTCCTGAATCAGCGCGACCGCATCCTAGCGCAGGCGAATGAAGAAGCGGCGCGCATCATTGACCTTGCGCGTGAGAAAGCGGAGACGCTCATTCAGCGCGATGCGATCACGCAAGCCGCTCAAAATCGCGCCGCCAACATCATCGAGCAAGCGCGTCAGGAAGCTGAGCAAATGCGCGCCGACGCCGATAACTACGTGCTGGAAGTGCTGCGCGAATTCGAGACTCATCTGGTGAAGACGCTCAGCATCGTGCGCAACGGCATCAATAAGATCGTGCAGGATCGCGAAGCTGCGCGCGCGCGCGCTGCCGAGCCTGCTGCCGCATCCAAGACGCCTGAGCCGCCTAAAGCACCTGCCGTGCGCACTGCGCCGACCGCGCCAAAGCCGCCTGCTGAAGCGCCTGTCGAGGTCGGTGTGGAAAGCAAGCCTGAGTAGCTGTGCAGAATGCGCACGCTCATCATCCGCGACGACGACACAAGCTATTTCACGCCGCCCGAAAAACTTCAGGCAATTTACGGTGCGCTCTGGGCGCAGCACGTGCCGATCAGCCTAGCTGTCATCCCTGCTTTGCGCGGCGACGTGCGCGTATTGCATCGCGAAGGCGCGCCATACGATCCGTGCATTCCACCTGAACATCGCGGCAGCACGCAGACCTACAACGTCGCCGAGAATCGCGCCTTGTGCGCCTTTCTGAACGACAAAATTCAGCAAGGCTTGGTGGAAATTTGTTTGCACGGCTATACGCACGCCTACCACGAATTCGCCCAACGCGACGCAGAGCTATTGGCGCACAGCGTGCGCGACGGTCTGGCTGTGCTGCGCGACGCCTTCCCTGCCGCTGAGCTTCGCACATTTGTCGCGCCTTACGATGTCATGTCGCCTGAGGCGATTCGCGTCGTGCTAGAGGCAGGACTCAGCGTTTGCACTGCCAGCAAAAATCTTGCAGAGCTGACCGATGTGCCGCACCTGCCGCCTTATGCAGGCGCGCGCTTGCATAGCGGCGCGCAGCTCTTCACCTGCGATGAATATTTGTTCCATCATCGCGATAGCGCTGAGAGCTGCCTTGCCAATGCGCGTGAGCGCTTGCAGCACGCTGAGCTGCTCATCATCAGCAACCATTACTGGTCGTTCTTTCACGATTGGCAAGGCGCTGAGACGACGAGCGCGCTGCTGCGCGCATGGCACACCTTTGCCTCAGAAGCGGCGCAACAGCGGCACATCACAACTTTCCAAAACGCGCTGCGCTAGTGACGGAAATGCCGCACGCCTGTGAATACAAGCGCGATGTTGGCTTCATCAGCGGCGGCGATCACTTCATCATCGCGCACTGAGCCGCCTGTGGCGACGATCGCGCTCACGCCTGCGCGCGCGCTGATATCCACGCTATCGCGGAATGGGAAGAAGGCGTCGCTCGCCAGCACAGCGCCTTGTGCGCGCTCACTCGCTTTGTCTAAAGCCAACTTGACCGCGTCCACGCGGCTGGATAAGCCGCCGCCAATGCCGACCGTGGCGAAGCCTTCCGGCAAAGCGCGCGCCAAGACAATCGCGTTCGATTTGACCATCTGGCAGGCGCGCCAAGCGAAGCGCAGCGCCGTATGCTCGCGCTCAGTTGGCGCGCGCCGCGAGACAACGCGCCACTGTGCGTCGGCAGGATCGCCGCGATCCACGGTCTGCGCCAGAATGCCGCCGCGCACGCTGCGCAGCTCGATCTCAGCAGGCGGCAACGGATCGATGCGCAGCAGACGGCAGTTTTTGCGGCGCTTCTGAAGCGACTCAAGCGCCTCAGCCGTGAAATTCGGCGCGGCAATCGCCTCGATGAACAGATCGCCCAGCGCTTCCACAAAACTAGTATCCACAAGCTGATTGACTGCGATCACGCCGCCGAAGGCTGAGATCGGATCGGAAGCCAGCGCAAGGCGGAAGGCGACGTCCGCGCGCGCTGCGCTAGCAATGCCACACGGACTGGTGTGCTTGACGATCACCACAGTCGGCTGCTGGAACAGCTCAACTGCGCGCCAAGCAGCGTCTAGATCGAGCAGATTGTTGTATGAGAGTTGTTTGTTGCCGCCGAGCAGCGCGCCGCCGAGCATCTCGACGCCGCTCGGCGCGTAAAATGCGCCTTCTTGATGCGGATTCTCGCCATAGCGCAGCGTCTCGACCAGTTCAAGCGAGAGCGTCAGGCGCTCATCAACGGCGAATTCGGTCTGCGCTGAGCCGAGCAGGTAGCGATGTATGGCAGTGTCGTAATCGCGCGTGTGCGCGAACGCCTTGATCGCCAAGGCGCGGCGCGCCGTCAGATCGAGCGTGCCAAGCTTGAGCGCTGCGAAGACGCGCTGATAGTCGTTCGGATCGCAGACGACTGCCACGCGCGGAAAGTTCTTGGCAGCGGCGCGCAAAAGCGCCACGCCGCCGATGTCAATCTGCTCAAGCGCTTCGGCAAGGCTGACATCAGGACGGCGAATCGCCTCGCGGAATGGATACAAGTTGCAGACGACCAAATCAATAGGCGTGATGCCGTAAGCGGCAAGCTCGGCATAGTCTTCTTGGCTATCGCGAGCGAGGATCGCGCCGTGCAAGATCGGATGGAGCGTTTTGACGCGCCCGTTGAGCATCTCAGGCGCGCCCGTCACCTGTCCAACCGTCTTGACGTTCACGCCTGCGCCATCGAGGATGTGCGCAGTGCCGCCGCTGGCGATCAGCTCCCAACCGAGCGCGGTCAAGCCGCGCGCCAGCTCGATCAAGCCGCTTTTATCATAGACGCTGAGTAGCGCACGAGGCATGTTGTGAGTTCCTTTGTGATGATCAAGGTAGCCAGCTGATCAGCGCGTCGCGCTGAGCGCCTGTGGTCGCCATGAGCGGCGCGACGCCTAGCGCTTGCGTGATGAATGCAATGTATTGTAAAGCCGCAAGTGGCAAATCGGCAAGATGGCGTGCGTTGCGCAGCGCGGCGCCCTGCCACGAAGGCAAATCGCGGAACTGCGCCGTCAGTCCGTTCAGATAGCCCTGATCAGGACGGTACGGCATTGGCGCGCCGCTTGAGTCAGTGTAGTGCGTGCAAACGCGGATCGGCACGTCAGCGTAGGCGATATCCAGATGTGTCAGGACGAGATGTGTGGTACGGCTGACGCGCGCGAAATAGCCTAAGCAGGGCAGATCGAAATACAGGATATCGCGCGGACGGCGCGTGGTGGCGCCGTATTCATGAGCATCTTCGCGGATGCGCGCTGCGAGCGGATCGGGCATCTGCGTTGGCAAGCGGCGCGTACCAACACTGCTGCTGTAGGTCGCTTTGAGCGTGCTGGCGCGCACAGCGATCTGCTCAGGCGCGATCAAGCCTTCGGTCGAGCTGAGAATGCCGCTGAAGGTCGGATCGCTCGCCGTCACGTCAGGATAAACGCCGAAGCGCGGATCGAGACCGATAGCTTGCGCGCCTTCGAAGATGAAGGCGTACTGCTCAGGCATTGCCCAGCGCTCAGCCAAGTATGTGTAGCCATCGGCGGCGATGTTTTGCAGGAAAGCGCGTGGCGCCTCGAGACGGCTCAAAAAGTCGGCTTGTGTGCCGACCTGCCGCACGCCGCGCAGTGAAGGCACGCTGATCGTCTCGATCTGCGCGCCCAAGCCGTTGACCAGCGCCGCGTAGAGCGCGTAGTGCTTGCTCAGCCGCTCGCGCCAATCTTCAGCCAATAGGTCGCGCACGCGCACAGGATGCCGCAACAACACATCGGCATAGGCAGGCGAGATGCCGCGTCCTGTGGCGCCTGCGCCGCCGCTCGTCCAAGCCTTCAGCGCCGTCTCAAAAGCGCGATGTGTGTCTAGGGCAAGCACGGCGCTCGTGTCCACGCGCAGCGCGAGCGCGCTCGGCGCGCAATCCATCGCCTGCGCCACTTGCAAGCTCTCTTCCAGCAAATCTTCGGGATGGATGACCATGCCCTTGCCCAAGACGCCGAGCGCCGCCTTGTGCAATGCGCCGCTCGGAATCTGGTGCAGCGCAAGACGCTGATCGCCTACCACGACCGTGTGTCCTGCGTTGGCGCCGCCGTTCCAACGATAGACAACGACTTGGCGCGCGCGGCGCGCAAGGATGCCACACAGCTCGTCCACAACGCGTCCCTTGCCTTCGTCGCCGAAGGCGCCGCCGCCGATAGCGATGCTGTTCGGTCGCACATCGGGCGGCGCTGGGTGCAACGGATCGGCGGGCAGCGGTCTGTCCACGCCGAAGAGCTGTCCGCGCTCGTAAACGGCGTGATAGAGCGCGGCAAACGGATCGCTCATCGGTGACGGCGCTCCAGCTCAGCGGCGACCTGCTCAGGCGTGATGTTGAGCTGCGCCATCAGCACAAGCGTGTGGTAGGTCAGGTCGGCAAGCTCGCTGATCGTGCGCTCTGCGCCTTGCTGGACGGCTGCCAGCACCACTTCAATCGCCTCTTCGCCAACCTTCTTGGCGATCTCTTCCGTGCCCGCCCGAAAAAGCTGGGCAGTGTACGAGCCTTCGCGCGGATTGATTTTCCGATCTTGAATCAAGGCGTAGAGTCGGGAGAGAATTGCGCTCAAAGTAGCTCCTCATAGCATGTGTTGCGCATCTGAGGTCAGGTTGCCCTGACCTCGTGCGTTCAGCGCAAGCCGAGTTCATTGCGCGCGATGACGAGGCGCTGAATCTCGCTTGTGCCTTCGTAAATCTCAGTGATCTTGGCGTCGCGGAAGTAGCGCTCAATAGGCAGCTCGCGGCTGTAGCCCATGCCGCCATGAATTTGGACGGCAGCGTGCGCACAGAACATGGCAGTCTCACTGGCGAAGAGCTTCGCCATGCTCGCTTCAGTGGTGTAGCGCTCGCCTGTCCGTTTGGCGCGCTCTTTGGCGAGCGCCGCGCTGTAGATCAACAGACGCGAGGCTTCGATGCGCGTCTTCATATCGGCGATCTTGGCTTGGATCATCTGAAAGCTGCCGATGGGCGCGCCGAACGCCTCGCGCTGCCGCGCATACTCAACAGACGCTTCATACGCCGCTTCCGCAATGCCAAGCGCCTGCGCAGCAATGCCGATGCGACCTGCATCCAGCACGTTCATGGCAATTTTGAAGCCTTGTCCAACTTCGCCAAGCACGTTTTCCACAGGGCAGCGGTAATCTTCGAAGATCAGCTCGCTGGTCGCGCTGGCGCGAATGCCGAGCTTCGGCTCTTTTTTGCCAGCGGCGAAGCCTGGCTTATCGGTCTCGATGATGAACGCCGTGATGCCATGATGTCTTTTCTCAGGCTCGGTCATGGTGAACAAGATCACATAATCTGCCATAGGTCCAGAAGTGACCCAGCTTTTGCGTCCGTTGATGACGTAATGCGTGCCGTCTTCGCTCAGCACGGCGCGGCTTTTCATGTTGCCGGCGTCACTGCCGCTCATCGGCTCGGTCAGGCTATACGCGCCGATCTTGGCGCCACTGGCGACGTCGCGCAGGTATTTCTGCTTTTGCGCCTCTGTGCCGAACTTCAGCAAGCCATGGCAGACCAGACTGTTGTTGACGCTCAGAATGGTGCTGGTAGCGGCGTCCGCTTTGGCGATCTCTTCCATCGTCAGCACATAAGCGATGGTATCCATGCCTGCGCCGCCGTATTCCTCAGGCACTTCGATGCCCATCAAGCCCATCTCGCCCATCTTGCGCACGATCTGCATCGGAAACTCGCCCGTCTCGTCGAAGTGCGCAGCGACGGGCAAAATTTCCTTGCGGGCGAAGTCGCGCACGACGCGGCGCAGCTCTTCATGCTCAGCTGAGAGCGTCAGATTGAGTGTATCAGGAGTCGCTTGAACAGCCATTTGAGAGTCCTCTAAATAACACTAGCTAACTTTGAGGTGATTATAGCACGTACGTGGCGCGACTCTAGACACAAGCGCTCAAATGCAGGTATGCTATGGCAACATCAGGAGCGTTCAAAAATGCGTGCTTTAGAGATCATCGAGCGAAAACGCGACGGCGAAGAGCTGACGACCGCTGAAATTGAGTTTTTCATCCGCGCTTACACACGCGATGAGATACCTGACTATCAAGCGGCGGCTTGGCTGATGGCAGTCTACTTGCGCGGCATGAGCCGCCGCGAGACGGTTGACCTGACTATGGCAATGGCGCACAGCGGCGACGTCCTCAACTTGAAAGATGTGCTGCCGTTCAGCGTGGACAAGCATTCCAGCGGCGGCGTAGGCGATAAGACGACGCTGATCGTCCTGCCGATGGTGGCGGCGTGCGGCGTGCCCGTCGCCAAGATGAGTGGACGCGGTCTAGGCTTCACAGGCGGCACGCTCGACAAACTCGAATCGATCAGCGGCTATCGCGTCGCGCTGAGCGTTGATGAGTTCAAAGATATCGTGCGCAAGCACGGCATCGTCCTATGCGGTCAGAGCGGCAACTTAGCGCCTGCCGACGGCAAGCTCTACGCGCTGCGCGACGTGACGGCGACGGTCAGCAGCTTGCCGCTCATCGCCAGCAGCATCATGAGCAAGAAGATCGCGGCTGGCGCCGATGCGATTGTCTTGGACGTGAAAGTTGGACTCGGCGCGTTCATGACCAGCATTGAGCAGGCAAAGCAGCTGGCGCAACTGATGGTGCAGATTGGACAGAGCGTCGGCAAGCGCACGGTCGCCATGCTCTCGGATATGAATCAGCCGCTTGGCGCAGCTGTCGGCAATGCGCTTGAAGTGCGCGAGGCAATCGAGTGCCTGCAGGATCGCGCGCCGCGCGACCTGCGCGAGCATTGCATCGCCATCGCGGCACAAATGTTGCTCTTGGCGCGCCATCCTGATGGCGACGTGCCTGAGTACGCGCTTGCCGAGTACATGGCGGAATCGGCTGAGACGTTGCGCGACGGCAGCGCCTTCGCCAAATTCCGCGAGTTGGTGGCAGCGCAAGGCGGCGACGTGCGCCAAGTGGACGATCCGAGCCTGCTGCCGAGCGCGCAATTGGTCGAAGCGCTGCCTGCCCCGCGCTCAGGTTATGTGGAGCAGCTGAACGCTTTGGACGTAGGTCTGGCAGCCGTCGAGCTAGGCGCAGGGCGCGAGCGCAAAGGCGAGCCAGTTGATCATGCCGTCGGCATCTTAGTACACAAGAAGGTCGGCGAGTATGTCACGGCAGGCGAGCCGATCTTCACGCTACACGCTAACGACGCAGAACGCTTGGCGCGCGCGAAGGCGCGCCTTGCGCGCACGGTCGTCTATAGCAGCACGCCAACGCTGCCATTGCCAACTTTCTACGATGTGGTGACAGGCGCTGAGCGCGATTCTTGACTCTCAATGAGCGCGGCTTGTTTAGCGCGCAGCCAGAGCAACGCGCTCAAGATGAGTCCGCCGCCTGCGATCTGCCACCAAGTCATCTGTTCGCCCAGCAGAAGCGCTGCGCTGCTCACACCGAAGATCGGGATGAGCGTGAGCAGCAGCGCCGCGTGCGTAGCAGGGATCACTTTCAGCGCGCGCAAATACAGCCAGAGCGCCAATGCGCCTTGCGTGATGCCTGCGGTCGCAATCAGTAGCCAAGCGTGGAGCGGCACAGCAGCCAGCAAAGGCAGACCGATGCTCAGCCATTCCAGCGGCATCAGCGCCGCAATGAAGAGCAAGCCGCAGGTCTGCTGCAGCATGGCGAGCAGCAACGGCGGCATTCGGCGCGCGCTGGCGCGCGAGACAATTGTGTACAGCGCAGTGCTGGCAGTGCCGAGCAAGACGAATACATCGCCAAGCAGAGTCGGCGTGCCTTCATCGCTGCCGCTCAGCGTGACGAGCAGCGTGCCGAGCGTCGCCGCGGCGATGATTGGCTGAAAATGCGGCGGGACGCGCTCGCGCAGCAATAGCCACGCCAAGCCGATCACGATCACAGGCTCGCCTGCCATGATCAGCGTAGCGCTGCTGGCGGAAGTCAGCGTCAGACCGAGCGCAAAGAATAGGTAGGCAAGGCTTGGATCGAGAATGCCTGCCCAAGCATGGCGCACAGTGCGCCGATTCAAGCGGCTGCGCTTGCCCGAATATAGGAATAAGAGCCACAGAACGCTGCAGCTGGCGAGCAATTCAAAGAAGACGAGCGAGAGCGGCGGCAAGTAGTCGAGGACGTATTTGCTCAGCACAGTGCCGCTGCCCCATAGTGCGGCGGCGGCGATCATCGCGGCAAAAGCCAGATTCAGGCGCATGGCTGCGCACTGTTGTAGACGGGTGTTCATAAAAGCCTCAGAGTATCACATCTAGGTCTTGTCTTCACCTTATGAGCAGCTCAAAAACGGACGAAAATTAGGAATGGCAAGCCACACGCGCAGGCAAACCTTGCAAGGCGTGTTCGCACTTACCGTATTGAGTTGGATCAGATGAGGGACGTCAATAATCGGCTAGGCTATCAGAGCCTGAAGCGCGCTGATAGAAGTGGTATAGGCAGTGGATATGGTATTTGAGATAGAAAGCGGTTCTCATACGCAACTCATCGCTTGCCGACGATACTCGAAGTATACCACAACATCTGGTATGTTTGTCAAACGCGAGCGCTCGCCTCTCGGCAAGTCTCAGCAAGTTGACCGAGTCTACCGAATTTGTTAGACTTCAAACTATGTTAAAACCAAAACACTGGCGCATTCAACCGACACTTTCAGCGCACGAGCGCGCAGGCTTCGCCAACTTGCATCCCGTTCTCGCGCAGATTCTCTATCAGCGCGGTTTCCGCTCGCCTGCTGAGGCAGAGGCTTTCTTGCGCGGCGATCTGCTCGCTGCCGATCCGTTCAAATTGCACGGCATGGCAAAGGCTGTGGCGCGCATTCGCCACGCCATTCGCAAAGGCGAGCGGATCGTCGTCTACGGCGACTTCGACGCTGACGGTGTGACAAGCACGACGCTGCTCGTGACCGTGCTGCGCGCGCTCGGTGCGCACGTTGAGCCTTACATTCCCAGTCGCGTAGACGAAGGCTACGGTCTGAACCATGCCGCCATGATCGGCTTGGCGAAGCGCGGCTTCAAACTGTGCATCACAGTGGATTGCGGCATTCGCTCTGTTCAGGAAGTGCAGACCGCCAATGCGCACAGGCTGGATGTGATCGTGACCGATCATCACTCGGTCGGCGCGGAATTGCCGCCTGCGATCGCCGTGATCAATCCGAAGCAAGCCGCTTGCCGAAGCGGCGAGACGATGTTGTCAGGCGTCGGCGTCACCTTTCGTCTGGCGCAGGCGCTTTTGAAGATCGCGCGCGACTACGACAAGCGCGACCTGCCGCTGCAAGAAGCCGACCTGCTCGATCTGGTCGCTATCGGCACAGTTGCCGATCTAGTGCCGCTCAATCGCCCTGAGAATCGCGCGCTGGTCACGCGCGGCATCGCTGAGCTGCACCACGCGCGCAGGATCGGCGTGCGCGCCTTGCTGAAAGCAGCAGGCATCAAGCCTGAGGCAGTGGACGCGACTGCCATCGGCTTCGCCATCGGACCGCGCATCAACGCTGCCGGCAGGCTAGAGAGCGCCATGCAAGCCTATCATCTGCTGATGACCGAAGATGAAGCCGAAGCAGCTGAACGCGCTGCTGCGCTGAATCGCCTGAATGCGCGCCGCCAAGAGCTGACTCGCGACATGCAGGAACACGCTCGTCAGATCGCTGCGCCCAGCCCTGAAGTACCGCTCATCTTCGCTGCCGACTCAGCCTTTGTGCAAGGCGTCGTCGGCTTGGTCGCCGGTCGCTTGACCGAAGAGTATTATCGTCCATCGGTCATCGTGCATTGTGGCGAGCAGGAAAGTCACGGCTCGTGCCGCAGCATCCCAGAGTTCAATATCACCGAGGCGCTTGACGAATGCGCCGACCTGCTCCTGCGCCACGGCGGACACGCTCAAGCGGCAGGCTTCGCCATTCACAATGCCAATCTGCCCGCTTTCCGCCAGCGCCTGATGGCAATTGCCGCTGCGCAGCTGGGCGGACGCACGCTGCAGCCGACGTTGGAAATTGACGCCGAAGTGCGTCTCGATCAGATCACGTTTGACCTTTACGAAGCGCTTCAGTTGCTAGAGCCGTGCGGCAACAGCTTTCCGCAGCCGATCTTGTGTGCGCGCAATTTGCGCGTCCTGAGCGCACGCCAAGTCGGCAGCGACCTAGCGCATTTGCAGCTGACGCTTTCCGATGGCACGCAAACTTGCCGAGCGATCGCTTTCAATTTCGGCAAGCACGCTGATCAGCTGCCGCCGTTTGTAGACGCCGCTTTCCAAGTCACTTTGAACGAATGGAACGGCACGCAATCGCTGCAGCTGAACATCAAAGACCTGCGCCCATCAGGTTAGATCATGCGTCGCTTGCGCACATGGCTCAGCCGAGCTTTCACGCGGCTCATCTTGCTCATCTTCGCGGCAGGCTTCGTCGTCATCGTGCCTAACGACACGCCGCCTGCCAACACGCGCCACGAGCGCGTGCTAGGCTACACCAAAGATTCGCTTTACAACTATGTGGCATGGCTGCTCAGCGCCGTGATTGCCAAGCTCGGTCAGACACACGCCGATCCGACCGCTTTCATGTCCGAGACGGCGCGCTCCGCTTTCGTAGTGGACTATCTGGCGCGCATAGCGGCGCTGCAGACGCTCAACAGCGGTCTTGAGCGCGCTCTGAGCGACGGCGCGCAGAATCTCGAGGCGCGCATCGCTGAGCGCGACGCGCTTGCTGCGCAGGTCGCGCGCGAGACACCGCTGGCTGAAGCGATTGTCGAATCGCAAGTGGCAGCCGTCCTGCGCGATGAAGGCTTCGCGCGCTTCGGCGAAGTTTTTCCGCCTGTCTCAGCGCGTTTCACAGCCTTGCCTGCGTTGCTGATCGTCTCACCGCGCGACCGAATCCTGCGCGAGCTGACCATCAACCTGAATTTCTTGCCGCCCGATGCCGTGCGCGACCTTGAAGCGCGCCTTGAGCGCGAGCCGAACGTCTCAGCGCTCATCACGCCGATTGGCGGCTTAGCGCTCTTTCCGAGCATGGTCATTCAGACTTGGCACGCGCCATTTCTGATCGAGACCGTGGCGCACGAATGGGCACATCATTACCTGCTCTTCTTCCCGCTCGGCTGGGACTACGCAGGCAGCTCTGAGACGTGGATCATCAATGAGACCACTGCTTCGCTATTCGGCAAGGAAGTTGGACGGCGCGTGATCGAGCGCTACTACAGCGCTTTTCCGCAAGTGATGCGCCTTTTGCCGCCGCCCGACCCTGCGCTGAGCGCGATGCCTGCGCCAACTGCAACGCCCGATCCGCGCGTGCTGCCGCCATTTGACGCCGCCGCTGTGCTGGATACCACGCGCCGCCGCGTTGACGCGCTTTTGGCAGAAGGCAAGATCGCGGAAGCGGAAGCCTACATGGAAGCGCAGCGCCAGCTATTGGATGAGCATGGCTACTTCCACAGGCGCATCAATCAAGCGTTCTTCGCTTTTTATGGCGGCTACCAATCGCCGAGCGGCGGCGGCGCCGGCGGCGACGATCCGATCGGACCGTCTGTGGCTGCTTTGCGCCGCCATGCGCCTTCGCTGCGCGCCTGGCTTGAGCAAATGCGCTTCCTCACCACGCGCCAAGCCCTGCTCGCCGCCCGTGAGCAACTAGACCAGCGCTAGGACGCGCGCTGGACCGCCCGATCCTTTCTCCCAGCGCGGCAGCCCAACCACGACCGTCGCTTGCCGTCCCATGATCTGCTTCAAATTGGCGACGTTCTCAATGCCGAACTTGCCTCTGCCCAAGATGGCGTAGTGCGCGTCGAACGTCGTAGACGCGCCGAAGTCCAAGCTGAGCGTATCCACGCCCACGCCGTTGATCTTGCGCTCTTCGATCAGGAACGTCGCCGCTTCCGCGTCAACGCCCGGATAGTGCTGCACATCGTCGGCATCCGCGTTGCGGAACGCGATTGGATCGTCCCAGCGCGCTTCCCAGCCTGAATACATGAATACAATCGCGCCTTCAGGAATTTTGCCGTTAGCGCGCTCCCACGCTTCAACGTCCGCCATATTCAGCGTCGCGTCCGCGTTTTGCCCCGCCTTCTCCGAGATATCGATCACCACCGCCATGCCGACCAACAACTGCGCAGGATATTCATCCACCGTCTGACCGCCCGCGATGAAGTGCGCAGGAATATCCACATGCGTGCCTGCATGTTCTGTATAAATCCAGCGCTGAATGTAGAAGCCATCTCGCTCAACCGTCACGAAATCTTCGCGTTTCGGCTTCTCGTCAGGCAAGTAGGTCGGAATGGTTGTGCCGAAGACGTGCGAAAGATCAATCACTTCTCGCATTTCGCTCGCGCGCGCCACGCCGCCCGTCTTCACCAGCGAAGCCGCCAAGGCGCCCAGCGCGCCTACGGCGCCCATCTGCAAAAAACTGCGCCGACTCACGCTCGGCAAGCCTTCGCGCCGCACGCGCTCTTGCACGCAACGCGCCACTTTTGGTGAACACATGACCGATCATCCTTTCCCGCAAAAAACATGCCGCGCAGACTTTTTGAGACTCCGTTTCATCTCACTTACAAGCCTGCTACAGCCCAATATAAAAAACTTGCCTGAGCGCAGTCCACTGTCAATTTGCCACAATGTCGCCACAACATAAGCCGATCCTGCGATTGCAGCGCCTCGCGTTGCTCTGTAGAATTGACCTGAGCAATTTCGAAATTTCGCCTTAACACAGGATTATCTCGCAATGGCGACATCGGAGTACCTTGAGCAGATCGAGCGCGACCTGCGCAATTTGCGCAGCCCTGATGCCCTGCAGCGCTTCTTCGCTGAGCGCGATTACAGCCCTGACGACGTGCCGTTGCGCCTGCCCGATTCGCCCGAGCTGACGAGCAAGATCGCTGCGCCGCCGCGCATTCTCAATCAGGCGTATGATTTTCACATCATTCACACTGCGCTTAAAGCGCTCTCCCGCGCTGATGAGCGCGCCCTGATCGCTCACCTTTTGCCGCGTCATCCCTATGCGCTCTTCATTTTCAGCGATGCCCAATACAGCGCTTGGCATTTCGTGAACGTCAAGCTGATCCAAGGCGAAGCGACCGACTCAAAGCTGCGCCGCCTGTTCCGCCGCATTTCGATCAGCCAAGACGACCGCCTGCGCACTGCCTGCGAACGTTTGGCGCAGATCGATCTCCGCTATCTTACAGAGACGCCTTCAGCGCTCGCCATTCAAAAGCTGCACGACGACGCCTTTGACGTTGAAGCCGTCACCAAGCAATTCTTCAGAGATTATCGCGGCATTTTTGAAGCTGCCGAACGCCACATCGGCGGCATTCATGGCGATCCGCGCCGCATTTTCACGCAGCGCTTGTTCAACCGTTTGATGTTCATCCTGTTCTTAGAGCGCAAAGGCTTGCTCAAGTTCCCTGAGCAGCGCGACCGCGACTATTTGCGCGCGCTCTGGCAGGCACATCGGCGCCAAGCGCGCGCCGATTTCTACACTGAGCGCCTGAAGCCGCTCTTCTTCACAGGCTTGAACACGCCCAACGCCGTGAACATCCCTGCCATCAGCCGCCATGGCGCCTTGCAACAGATCATCGGCGATGTGCCTTACCTGAACGGCGGACTCTTCGAGCGCGCCGCCGAAGACGAGAACGACGCCGTCCGCGTCCCTGATCAGGCGATCGCGCCCGCCGTTGATAACCTGTTCTATCATTACAACTTCACAGTCACTGAATCCACGCCTTTTGACGTGGAAGTCGCCGTTGACCCTGAGATGCTCGGCAAGATTTTTGAAGAGCTGGTCGTCGGTCGCCATGAGACAGGCAGCTATTACACGCCCAAGAGCATCGTCAGCTTCATGTGCCGCGCCGCGCTCAAGAGCTACTTGCAAGTGCGCTGTGAAATGCACGACGAACAAGCCGAGCAGGCGCTGGACGCCTTCATCGAAGAAGATGACGCCCAGCGCTTGCCCAATCCTGAAGCCGTCTTAGACGCCCTGCGCACCGTCCGCATTTGCGACCCCGCCTGCGGCAGCGGCGCCTATCTGCTCGGCATGATGCAAGAGCTACTGCGCCTGCGCCATGCGCTCTTCACGGCAAAACACTTGGATAGCAAGAGCGTCTACGACCGCAAATTAGAGATCATTCAGCAGAATTTGTATGGCGTGGATAGCGATCCGTTCGCCGTCAACATCGCGCAGCTGCGCCTGTGGCTCTCTCTGATCGTGGATTATGAGAGCGACGCGCCGCCGCCGCCCTTGCCCAACCTCGATTACAAGATCGAAGTTGGCAACAGCCTGACCGCGCCCGCGCCCATGCCCATTCAGCCCGACCTTGTGCGCCACCAGCAGATCGCGCGCTTTTTGGAGCTGAAAGCCGCCTATCTGAAGGCGCACGGCGACGGCAAAAAAGCCTTGCGCCAGCAGATCGAGCAGCAGCGCGCCGAAATTCGTGAATGGATGTTGGCTGACCGCCGTTTGAAAGACGTGCAAGGCTTCGATTGGCAGGTTGAGTTTGCCGAATGCTTCGCCGCCGAGCGCGACTCAGCGCGCGGCTTCGATATCGTCATCGCCAATCCGCCTTACATCCGCCAAGAGCTGATCAAGAGCCAGAAGAGCGCCTTGCAGCGCATTTGTGGCAGCGCTTACAGCGCCACTGCCGATCTGTACGTCTATTTTTACCTGCGCGCCTTAGAGCTGCTGAAGCCTGATGGCACGCTCTGCTTCATCAGCAGCAACAAATGGCTGCGCGCCGCCTATGGCAAGACCTTGCGCCAAATTATGGCTCACCAAACACAGCTCGCGTTGTTGATTGACGGTCTAAATCCATTTAATGCATCTGTTGATGCCATGATTGTTGTAGCGCGCAAAGGCGAGCCTGATGCCGATCACACCTTCTCACATCTGACTGTGATGGAGAAAGCGCCAGACGACCTGTCCACGAGAGTAAAAACACACGGCATTGCGCAGCCGCAGCACAGCCTGAGCGCCGATGGCTGGACGCTGACGCGCCCTGAAGCGCTGCGCCTGCTGGAAAAGCTGCGCGCCAACGGCACGCCGCTTGGCGATTACGTCGGCGGCGCGATTTATTACGGCATCAAGACAGGCTATAACGAGGCATTCGTGATCGACCGCGCCACGCGCGACCGCCTGATCGCTGAGGACGCGCGCAGCGCTGAGATCATCAAGCCGTTCTTGCGCGGACGCGACATCAAGCGTTGGCGCGTTGACTTCGCCGAGCAGTACCTGATCTTCACGCGGCGCGGCATTGATATCGAGCAGTATCCTGCTATCAAGCGTCATCTATTGCAATACAAAGATCGTCTGATGCCGGGCGCCGCAGGCGGACGCAAAGCAGGCAGTTACAAGTGGTATGAGATTCAAGATAACATCGCTTACTACGCCGAGTTTGAAAAGCCGAAGATTGTATATCCTGATATTGCCAAAACTTTTCAGTTTGCGCTAGACAGCGTCGGCTCATATATAGGTAACACTGCTTATATGATCCTGACAGATGATTTATTCTTGCTAGGCATTTTGAACTCATCTTTGTCACACTTTTACTTTGTAAATCTATCTGCTAATTTAGGTAGCCAAGCGACGCGCTCTTTCAACATTTATATGCAGCGAGTTCCTGTTCCGAACGCGCCGCAAGCTTTGCGCGAGCGGATCGGCGCGCTTGCCAAACAGCTGAGCGCGCTGCGCGGTCAGGGCGCAGCGGCTGCCGCGCTAGAAGATGAGCTGAATGCGCTAGTCTATCAAGCCTACGGGCTAGAGCCGTCCGAGATCGCGCTGATCGAGGCGGCATTAAAGGAGTGAGCATGAGTTTGCTGACGGATATCATTGACAATCGCGAGAGCGGACAGTTCGTAGAGCGCCTGAAGACGTTTCTGGCGACCAGCCAATCGGCGCGCTTCGCCATCGGCTACTTTTTTCTGAGCGGCTTCGAGCTGATCGCCGATGAGCTGGCGCGGCTCTCAGAAGTGCGCTTGCTGATCGGCAACGTCAGCAACGCGGAAACAATCGAGCAGCTGGCGGAAGGCTATCGGCATCTGGGGCTGATCAAGACGTATCTCGGCGTACAAGCCAATCGCTCGCTCAGCGAGGCGCGGCAAATTCGCGCGGCGACGCTCGAAGCGATCCAAGTCGGCATCGATCAGCTGGAACAGCGCGAGGAGACCGAGCGCACAGTGCATACGCTGATCGAGATGATCGCGAGCGGGCGGCTGCACGTGCGCATCTACACGCGCGGCAGGCTGCACGCCAAAGCCTACATCTTCAATTACGGGCAGGTCTACGATGCCAGAGGCGCGCCGATCGCGCGCGATGAGGCGGGCGTGGCGGTGATCGGCTCTTCGAATTTGAGCTTGGCGGGCGTGCAGCACAACACAGAATTGAACGTGGTGGTGCGCGGGAACGATAATCACGCGGCGCTGGTGAAGTGGTTCGATGCGCTGTGGGAAGAATCCGAGCCGTTCTCAGCGGAGCTGATGCACGTCTTGCAAGAATCGTGGGCGGCGCGCTTGGCTACGCCATACGAGGTCTACATGAAGGCGCTCTACAGCTTGGTGGCAGATCGGCTGGAAAATGGCAGGCGGGATGAGATACTGTGGGAAGATGAGCTGACGGATAAGCTGGCGGACTTTCAGAAAGTGGCAGTGCGGCAAGCGATCAAGATGATCAAGAATTACGGCGGCGCGTTCGTCAGCGATGTGGTGGGCTTGGGCAAGAGCTTTGTGGGCGCGGCGATCGTCAAGCACTTTGAGCGGACGGAGAATACGCGGGCGCTGATCATCTGCCCTGCGCCATTGGTGGGGATGTGGGAGCACTACAACGAGCGCTATCGGCTGAACGCTAAAGTGCTTTCGATGGGCATGTTGCGTCAAAATGGCGATCCGAATTGGCTTGCGCGCACGTATCCTGAGCGCAACTTTGTGCTGATTGACGAGAGTCACAATTTGCGTCGGCGCGGAACACAGCGCTACGAGGTGCTAGAGGCGTTCCTGCGGCGCGGCAGAAGGGTGTGCATGTTGACGGCGACGCCGCGCAATCAGAGCGAGTGGGATATCTACCATCAGATCAAGCTCTTTCATCCTGAAGAGAAGACTAGGCTGCCAGTGGAGCCTGCCAATCTGAAGGAATACTTCAAATTGGTGGAAGCGGGCAAGCGCTCGCTGCCTGAGCTGCTGAGCCATATCTTGGTGCGGCGCACACGGACTCACGTGCTGCGCTGGTATGGCTACGACGAGCAGACCGATCAGCCTGTCGATCCTGCGAATTTCCAAGCCTATCTGGACGGCGAGCGGCGCGCTTATGTGCGCGTTGGCGGGCGGCGGCAATTTTTTCCGCGTCGGCAGCTGGAGACGGTTGAATACAGCATCGAAGAGACGTATGGCGGCTTGTATGAGCGCTTGCGGAATTACATCGGGCGCAGCGTGTACGATGAGGCGTACGATGAAGGGACGGGCGATTCGCTGATATACGCGCGTTACGGCTTGTGGCGGTATGTGCTGCCGCAAAAGCGACGCGAGCCGCAATATGTGAATCTGCAGGGCTCAGGCGCCAATTTGCGCGGCTTGATGCGGATCATGCTCTTCAAGCGCTTCGAGTCAAGCGTCCATGCCTTTCGCGAGACTGTGAAACGGATGCTGAAGATTCACACGCTGTTTTTGAGCGCTCTGGCAAAAGGCTACGTGACAGCAGGCGAAGAGGCGCAATACTTGCTTTACGAGTCGGACTTAGACGACGAAGAGGCGCTGTGGCGCGAGCTTGAGCAGGTCAGCGTGCAATATAAGATAGCAGACTTCGATGCGGCGCGGCTGCAGGCGGATTTAGAGCATGATCGGGCTATTCTGAGCGAAATGTTGGAGCTGGTTGAGCCGATTCGTCCTGAACAAGACGCAAAACTGCAGAAACTGAAGGAGCTTTTGGCGCGTCCGCTCTTGCGGCAAAACAAATGCCTGATCTTCACACAATATGCGGATACGGCGCGCTACTTATACGAGCAGCTGAATCCTGAGCGCAGGCGAGAGATCGAGGTGATCTACAGCAGCAATCGGGATAAAGCGGCGGTGGCAGGTCGCTTTGCGCCGCTCGCCAATCCTGAATATCAGGGCGGCGCCGAAGACGTTGAGATTCGCGTTTTAATCGCGACCGATGTGCTGGCAGAAGGCTTGAACTTGCAAGACTGCAATTTGATCATCAACTACGACCTGCACTGGAATCCTGTGCGCTTGATTCAGCGCTTTGGGCGCGTGGATCGCATTGGCACGGATCACAGCACAGTCTATGGCTTCAATTTCTTGCCGGAGATCGGGATCGAGCGCAATCTTGGTCTGCGCGAGCGCTTGCGCAGGCGCATTCAAGAGATTCACAACACAATAGGCGAGGACGCGGTAATCCTAGATCGCTCTGAGCGGCTGAATCCAGAGGCGTTCTACGCAATCTACGAGCAGCAAGCAAGCGTGATGAACGAGGCTGATCTGGACGAGACAGAGTTCTTGAGCCTGAGCGAGGCAGAAGAAATTTTGCGCCAAATGCGCGTGGAGAGTCCTGCCGAATTCGAGCGGATCGCCAAGCTGCGCGATGGCATTCGCTCTGCCATGCCGTCTGGCGGCAAGCGCGGCTACTTTGTGCTGTGCCGCGCCGGGAGCTACAAAGAGGCATTCTTGCTGGATAGCGAGGGGAATATCATCTCGCAAGATGTTAACGAGGCGCTGAGAGCGATCCGATGCACGCCTGATCAGCCAAGCGGCGTGCTGCCAAGAGGCTATCAGCTCATCCTAGGGCGAGCTAGGGAAGCCTTTGCCAGCAAAGTGCGCCGACGGTACGCCGATCAGGCTGCTAGTTCTGAGCTATCGCAAGGGCAGAGATACGTTATACACGAATTGCAGCTGCTCTATCGCGCAGCCGAGACGCCTGAAAAACGCGAGCAAGTGCAGCTGCTGGAAGAAGCCTTCCGTCAAACTGCTTCCGTCGCGCTCAAAGAAGAGCTGAATCGGCTGAAGCGCAATCAGGTGCGCGGCGATGCATTATTCAGACACTTGATCGATCTGTACTATCGGCACGATTTGATGACAAACACGCAATCGAAGCAGAAAATGTTATTCGACGAGCGCGAGTGGTTGCCGATCATCGTGTGTAGCGAAGCACTGTGATGTTGCGCTATGCTAACATCGCAAATAGGCATCATCATGAAAGGCGTTTTTGAGCATGGCTAAACGCAAATTGCTGGTGACTGGCTCTAGCGGCTTGATCGGCTCGGAAGTGGTGGCTTACTTTGACGCACTAGGCTGGGAAGTGCATGGCATAGATAACAACATGCGCGCTGATTTCTTCGGCAGCGGCGGCGATACGCGCTGGAATCAGCAGCGCTTGCTCAGCACATGCCGCGATTTCACGCATCACGAGGTGGATATTCGCGATCGACGTTCAGTGCTGGAGACAATTCAAGCGCTGCGTCCTGATCTGCTCGTCCATGCGGCGGCGCAGCCATCGCACGATCTGGCGGCGAAGCGTCCGTTCGACGACTTTGACGTGAACGCGGTCGGCACGCTGAACTTGCTGGAAGCGACGCGCTTGCATTCGCCTGAGACGATCTTCGTCTACCTTTCCACTAACAAGGTCTATGGCGACGCGCCGAACGAATTGCCGCTCGTTGAGCTTGAGACGCGCTGGGATTACGCGCGTCCTGAGGATTACAACGGCATTCGCGAGGATATGCGCATTGATCAATCGAAGCACTCGATCTTCGGCGCGTCGAAAGTGGCTGCCGATATCATGGTGCAAGAGTACGGACGCTACTTCGGTATGCGCACGTGCTGTCTGCGCGGCGGCTGCCTGACCGGTCCGAATCACTCAGGCGTGGAATTGCATGGCTTCCTTAGTTATCTGATCAAGGTGAACGTGACAGGCGGCGTGTATCGCATTTACGGCTACAAAGGCAAGCAAGTGCGCGATAACATTCATAGCTACGATGTGGCGCGCTTCATCGAGATGTTTTACGAGTCGCCGCGCGTGGCAGAGGTCTATAACTTAGGCGGCGGACGCGCGAACACAACGTCAATTTTAGAGGCGTTCAAACATATCGAGGCGCTCAGCGGCAAGCCAATGCGCTACGAATACGTGGATCAGCCGCGCGCAGGCGATCACATCTGCTACATTTCCGATCTGACCAAAATGCGCGCGCATTATCCAAGCTGGGATATCACCAAGACGCTCGACATGGTCTTCGAGGAAATTTACTTGGCGTGGCGCGCGCGCGCTGAGCAAGTCTAGCCATGCCGTTGTGCCAAAAGCGTGCTACAATCGCCTTGCAACTAACTTTTTCCACAACGGATAGCTGATGTTCGATAAGCTAAATGGCATTGAAGCGCGCTATCAAGAGATCGAGCGCGCGCTCGCCGATAACGCGATCCTGAGCGATTACAGCAAGGTGACGGCGCTTGCGCAAGAGCGCGCCGAATTGCAGCCGATTGTAGAGATGTATCAGCAATATCAGCGCGCGCGGCAACAACGCGCCGACGCGCAGTCAATCCTTGAAGCCGAGCGCGATCCTGAGCTGCGCGCCATGGCACGTGACGAGATAGCGAGCCTTGACGCGCAGCTGGAACGGCTTGAAGCTGAGCTGAGACGCCTGTTGCTGCCCAAGGATCCGCGCGACGAGAAGAACGTGATCCTCGAGATTCGAGCGGGCACAGGCGGCGACGAAGCAGGGCTGTTCGCAGCGGACTTGTTGCGCATGTACATGCGCTACGCTGAGAGCAAAGGCTGGGAAACTGAGATCATGAGCGCCAATGAGTCGGGCATTGGCGGCTACAGCACGGTCACGGTCTTTGTGAAAGGACGCGGCGCATTCTCGCGCTTGAAATACGAGTCAGGCGTGCATCGCGTGCAGCGCGTGCCTGTCACAGAGAGTCAAGGTCGCATTCATACGTCCACTGCTACAGTCGCCGTGCTTGCCGAGATGGACGAAGTGGACGTGCATATCGATCCGAAAGACATCATCTTCGAAGTGCGGCGCTCACAGGGCGCAGGCGGACAATCGGTCAACACGACCGACTCAGCTGTGCGCCTGACGCATATTCCAACAGGCATCGTGGTAGATGTGCAGGATGAGCGCAAACAGCTGCAAAATCGCATCAAAGCCATGAATATCCTGCGCGCGCGGCTCTACGAGATGGAAGCTGAACGTCAGCGCCAAGAGCAGGATGCTGCACGGCGCAGCCAAGTTGGCAGCGGCGAGCGCAGCGAGAAGATTCGCACCTACAATTTTCCGCAAAATCGCGTCACTGATCATCGCATCGGCAAGACTATGTATAACTTGACTGCCTTCTTAGACGGCGACATTGACGACTTCATTGACGAGCTTGCCACACGCGAGCAAGCGGAAAAGCTCGGCATGGGCGTGCAAACCGTCAACGCGGCTGATGATGACTGATCTGAGGCACGCGCGCACTGTTCGTGCGGCGCTTGAAGCTGCTACAGCACAATTGATGGGTCACAGCGGCGCGCCGCGCCTTGACGCACAGCTGATTTTGGCGCATTCGCTCAATCAGCGCCGCGAGCAGCTGATCGCGCATGATGAGATGCCGCTCAGCTTCGATCAGATCGCGGCATACGCCAAGCTGATCGCGTTGCGCGCCAGCGGCATGCCCATCGCTTACATCTTGGGACGCCGCACGTTTTTTGATCGCGAGTTTGTAGTCAATCCGCACGTGCTGATTCCGCGCCCAGAG